>JAAELW010000191.1 GCA_024226235.1 bacterium | reverse complement strand
TGAGGCTGCTGCCGGGGAAACGGTGACGATTACTGATCGTGGGCGACCTGTTGCTCGTATGTCGGCGATTCCGAAGTCGCGTCTGCTGGCCTTGATCGAAGAAGGTCATGCTCGGCCTGCGCGTGGCAGGTTGATCGATCTGCCGGTCCCCGAGCCTGGGCCCGATCTGTCGAGCGCGCTGCAGGAGATGCGAGACGACGAGCGGTACTGAGGTGGCGTTCTACGTCGACACGTCCGCATTGGTGAAGCTGGTGGTTGCGGAGTCGGAGACCGCGTCGCTGCGGGCATGGTTGGAGGAGTCGGGTCGAGAGCTGGTCACGTGTGACTTGGCTCGAACCGAATTGATGCGGGCCGTTCGCAGGGCGGTGCCAGACCGCGTGCTGCGGGCACGTGAGGTGTTGGATGCGGTCACTCTGATCCATGTCACGCCGGCGGTGTTCGAGAATGCTGGCAGGCTCGACCCGTCCGGGCTGCGGTCGCTCGACGCGATTCATCTCGCTGCAGCACTCGACCTTGGCGATGACCTCGAAGGGCTGATCACGTACGACGATCGTCTGGCGGATGCTGCGGTCTCGAACGGTGTTGCCGTGGTGGCTCCACGGTGACAATTGCAGGGGTGTCGTGTTGCTAGAGGTCTGCTAGTGACTTCTGGCGTCCTGGAGCGGTATCTGCCGGTATGGAGCGGTTTTGGTGGTCGTCAGATGCCGCTCTAGGACGCGGGCTACCGCCAGGCGACGTTGGATGCCGTGGCGGATGAGGCGAGTTGAAGTCCCCCTCCGACACCACACTTCGCTGAGATTCAGGGGCTCAGGGGCTCCGGAATCGTTCGCTTTGTGTCGCGTAGGCTTGGTGGGTGGGGGCGTTGCGATGAACCTGGCATTCAACCATGTGGGCTATGGCCCCGATGCGCGGAAGCGGATCCTGATCCAAGCGCCGGTGGATGCGGATTGGGACCACGTCGCGCTGCTGCGGCTTCCGGCCGGGGAGGAGGTGTGGCGGACCGTTCCACGAGCATGTGGCTCTGTCGCAGGATGGCATCTGGGCTCATGGTGGGAGATCGACGCAGGAGGCGTCACGGCACCGGGGCGCTATGCGGTGCGATGGGCTATGACGGATGGAGCCACCGGCCAGGGTGAAGGATTCGAGATCCGCGAGGGTCTGCTCGGCCCGGCCCTGATCTCAGACCTGTTGTTCCACATCAAGAGTCAGCGATCATCGGGGATCTGGGACAAGGCGGACTCACAAGCCCCGCGCTTGGATGATCGAGTGGCACGCGACGTGAGTGGTGGCTGGTTCGATGCGTCGGGTGACAACAGCAAGTACCTCAGTCACCTGTCGTATGCGAACGTCATGAACCCCCAACAGAACCCGATGGTTGCTTGGACCCTCGGGCGAGCGTGGGAGCGGTACGCCGGACTCGGCAGCGACGACTACTTCCGCGAACGCCTGCGGGACGAAGCCATCCACGGCGCCGGCTGGCTGATGCGGATGCAGGACGAGGTCGGCTACTGGTATGTCACCGTCTTCGATCGGTGGAGCAAGGATCCGGCCCAGCGTGAACTGTGCACCTACGCCACGCAGGAGGGTCACAAGGGCGCCGACTATCAGGCCGGCTGGCGTCAGGGAGGCGGCATGGCCGTGGCTGCGTTGGCACTGGCGGCGAGGCTCGGAGGGGGAGGGGCGTACTCCGCTGACGAGTACCGCTCAGCAGCCCTCACGGGGTTCCGGCACCTGATCGAGCACGGACGGTCCTATCTCGATGACGGCAAGGAGAACCTCATCGATGAGACGTGCGCTCTGTTGGCGGCGGCCGAGCTCGCGACACTGGCTCCAGACGAGGACGTACTGGCGGAGCTCGATCGCCGCCTAGGGGAAGCTCTCGCTCGCGCCCGGGAGACCGACGGGCACGTCTGGCTCGCGATGGACGACACAAGTGAGCGGTCATGGTTCCACGCGAGTGACGCCGGCCTGCCGGCGTTGGCGCTCGCTCGAGCGGCTGAGCTCCACCCGGATCGCGAGGACGCTGCAGCGGCTCGGGACCTGGCGGTGGCGTGGCTCGAGTCACTGGTGTCGCTGGGAGATGACGTCCCCAACCCGTTCGGCTACCCACCGCATTGGGTCAAGGTGCCAGGGGAGGAGGGAAGACGGCAGTGGTTCTATCCCCACGACAACCCGTCCGGGTACTGGTGGCAGGGTGAGAACGCGAAGCTGGCGTCACTCGCCGGGGCCGTCTGGACCGTCGCCCCGGCCGACGTACGGCTGG
>JAAELW010000190.1 GCA_024226235.1 bacterium | reverse complement strand
GAGGTTGCTCGGAGAGCAACCTCGCAACTTAACAATCGTGCCTGGCCCCTCTCTTAACACATATTCGCAGGCAGCTGCCTAGATGGCTTCGTGCCAGCTGCGCGAGAGTTTCATCGCGCACAGGATGAGGCCTACCATCGAATAGGTCTGGGGGAAGTTGCCCCAGAGTTCACCCGTTTCGACGTCGAGGTCTTCGGAGAGCAGGCCCAGGTGATTCGTGTGACGGAGCATGTTCTCGAAGAGCTCGCGCGCTTCGTCTTCACGTCCGAGTGCGCAGAGCGCATCGATGTACCAGAAGGTGCAGACGTTGAATGCGGTGCGGGGCTCCCCGAAGTCATCAGCGGCGTGGTAGCGAAAGAGGTAGGGCCCCCGCCGCAACTCCTCTTCGATGGCCGCCACTGTGGAAGCAAAGCGCGGATCGTCTGCGGGTAGGAAGCCGACGTGCTCGATCAGCAGCAGGCTGGCATCCAGATCCTCACCGCCGAAGCTCTCGGAGAAGCACCCGCGGTCCTCGTTCCAGGCTTCGCTGCAGATCACGCGATGCATGTGCTCGGCCTGATCCTGCCAGTAGCGGGCGCGGTCCGGGCGGATCAGCTTCTCGGCAATCATCGACAGCCGGTCGCAGGCTGCCCAGCACATCAGGGCCGAGAAGGTGTGCACACGCGCCCGCGTGCGCAGCTCCCAGATGCCCGCATCGGGTTTATCGAAGAGCTTCACGGCCTGTTCGCCCACACGTTCGAGGCGTTCGAACAGCTTTTCGTCGCCGGGGTTGCGGAGCCGGTGATCGAAGAAGGCCTGGGTAGCGGCGAGCACCACACTTCCATACACGTCGTTCTGGATGTGCTCGTAAGCCTGGTTGCCGACCCGCACTGGCCCGTGGCCCAGGAAGCCGGGCAGGTTTTCCACGATCCGCTCGGTGAGGCGCGCCTCCTGCGTGACGCCGTAGACCGGCTGAAGGTGGCCATCTGGGGAGTTGCGCACCAGGTTCGTGATGTAGCGCAGGAATCCCTCCATCGTGCGGGTCGCCCCGAGGCGGTTGAGCGCATCGATGGTGAAGTAGGCATCTCGCAGCCAGCAGTAGCGGTAGTCCCAGTTTCGTTCGGTCGCTGCCGCTTCTGGAAGTGATGTCGTGACGGCGGCGACCACGGCGCCGGTTTCCTCGAAGTTGCAGAGCTTCAGCGTGATGGCCGCCCGGATCACTGCGTCCTGCCATTCGAACGGAATCGATAGCGAGCGGGTCCATTCGAACCAGTAGCTCTGGGTCTGTTCGAAAGCGCGCCTGGAGAAGCGAGTCACCGCGGTTTCAAGGGACTCGTCTGGGCCGAGGACCAGATCGATGCCCTCGTCCAGCACGAACGGACGCTCTTCGAGCACGTAGTTCACCGACGCGTTGGTGGTCAGGCGGATCGTCGAATCAGCCAGCACGTAGCGGATGTGGTTGCTGCCGTGGGTGGTGTTCTCGACGTGCACTCCGTAGTCCGTTGTGGCGCGCAGCCGGATGCGGATGCGAGGATCTCCGGAGATTCGGCGGATCTGGCGCACGAGCATCAGCGGGCGGTACATCCGCTCCCTCTCCCGGTAGCGGGGCGCGAAATCGGTGATCTCCACGACGCCTCCATTGCTGTCGTGGAGCCGGGTGACCAGGATGGCGCTGTTGCGCAGGTAGGCCTGCTCACTCGTGGTGAAGCCCTCGAGTACGACATCGAAGAAGCCGAACTCGGGTTCGCCCTTACCGGCAAGCAGACTCGAGAAGATCGGATCACCGTCGAAGCGCGGCAGGCAACACCAGACGTTGCGCCCCTTGTCGTCTACGAGGGCTGCAAAACTGCCGTTGCCGAGTATGCCGAGATCGAGCTGAGCCACGCGCTACTCATCGGCCGGACGGGCCATCGCCTCGACCATTGCGTGGTACAGGTAGTGCTGTTCCTGCACGCCGAAGAAGAGAGCCGCACCGGGGCCCGTGGCGAAGACGGGTACGTCCTCCCCGCTGTGGGTTCCTGAGGAACGCGGGATCAGGGCCTCCTGGAGGTAGCCCGGGGCCGTGGTGTCGATTTCGGTCAGATCCGGGCGTCCCGGCGCGGGCTCGAAGCCCTCGGCCTCGAAATGGGGGAATTGCTTCGGGCCAGCCGGCTGGAGCTCCGTGGCGCCGGTATTGCCCGGGCCGAGGCTATAGCTGAGGGTGGCGTAGGGCTGCCCGGCACCATCTCTCGCCAGCTCCGGTTCGGACCCCCCGTCCAATGGATTTACCCGGGCCTTGCCCAGGATCGGATTCCCGCGGGTCACGTAGCCGGCCAGCGTGAGCGGGTGGCTGTGGTCGGCAGTCACCACGATCAGGGTATCCGCACGGTCCGTGCGGTCGAGTGCTACCTGGACGGCACGGGCGAACTCCACGGTTTCGATGAGCGCCCGGTGGGCATTGTTCGCGTGATGGGCGTGGTCGATGCGACCGCCCTCGACGAGCAGCAGGTAGCCATTGTCGTTCTGGCGAAGGATGTCGATTGCCTTGCCGGTCATTTCCGAGAGCGAGGGCTCGCCGCCCTTGTCGCTACTCCGGTCGAGTTCGAAATCCATGTGGCTCGGGTCGAACAGACCGAGCAGTTTGCGGGTGCCGCGGGGATCCACCGTGTCGAATTGCGCCTGGTTCCAGATCGTACGGCCGAGTGGATGGCGCTCCTGCCACTCCGCCATCAGATCGCGCTCATCGAAGCGCATGCCCGAAGCCTCGGGCAGTTCCGGATCTTGCGAGTTCACGGGCAGGAACATCGCGCGACCGCCGCCCATCACCACGTCGATGCCGTCGCCTGCCGGGAACTCCACGAGTTGGCGGGCGAGGTCGGGAAAGTCGTGCTTGCGCGCCTCTTGGGAGAGCAGGGAATCGGTCTCCCAGCTCCGATCTGCCGCATGCCCATAGCAGGCGGCCGGTGTGGCATGGGTGATGCGCGCCGTGGTCACGATGCCGGTGGCGAGGCCGCGATTCTCGGCCTCCTCGAAGAGGGTCGGGACCCGTGCTGGTGCGACGCTCGCCCAGTCGCCGAACACGACGGCGTCGCCGACGCCGAGCACGCCCGCCTTTGTCTTTACGCCCGATGCGATCGCAGTCATCGTGCCCGCCGAATCCGGCACCTGCTGGTTCGTATTGTAGGTCTTCACGAGCCCCACATGGGGGAACCGCTCGAACGAGAGCCGATGCTCTTCACCCGGGTTGCCGGCCTGCTGGCCCGCCAGGATGCGCGCTGCGGTGATCGTGCTCATGCCCATTCCATCTCCGAGGAACAGGATCACGTTGCGCGCCGGGGCTGTCGGCCCGATCCGCGAGCGGGCTTGCTCCACGGCCGCGTGGCCGGAACGGAACCAGGGATCGCCCTTTCGTGCGTCGCCTGCGGAGGCCGGGAGCGTCAGCAGCAGACCGAATGCCGGGAGTGCCAGCAGCAGCAGACCAAACGCCCAGCCCGGTCGCGAGCGCAGCCTCAACGGACGACGAACGTGGCGAGATCAGCCGTGAGACCGGTCCGGATCCGCTCCGTCACGGTACCCCGTAGCTTGCGCTTGGTCTCGGCAAAGGCCCTCGGGTGCAGCTCTGTCAGCTGCCGGGCTTCTGCGATGCTGGCGGTTTCGAGCTTCTCCGCCGGGACCAGCAGGTCCAGGTAGCCCGCGTCGATTGCACCGGACGGGTCGTAGATTTCGGCCTGAGCCACGCTGCGTTGCAAATGCCGGCGCGAGAGTCGCTCTTCCGCCAGCTCGATCGCGAATTGGGGAAGCGTCATGCCGATGGCCACCTCGTTCAGCCCGAGCTTGAACTCGCCTTCGGTGCCGACTCGTCGATCCGCCGCGAGCAGCAGCAATGCACCCATCGCCAGTGCGTGGCCGCTGCAACCGGCCACGATCGGTAGCGGGCTTTCCACCATGCGCATCAAGAGCTCGGCGCCCGCGCCGACCAGGGCTTGGGAGGCTTCGGGTCCCTGGCGCATCACCGAGAGATCGAAGCCGGCCGAGAAGCGGCCCGGTCGTCCGATCAGGGCGATTGCACGCGCTTCCTTCTCGGCCCGATCCAACGCGGCATTCAGGGTGTCCAACGCGGCGGGCGAGATAGCGTTGGCTTTTCCGTCGTCGAAGCGCAGGATCGCGACCTGCTCGTCCAGTTCGTAGCGGAGGAGTTCGTCTGCCATGGCCGCCCAGCGTAGGCGATTCCATTGGATCCAGGCATCCCCTGCCAGCGCGACTCGGATCTCGCGTGGCCCGTCTCTTCAGCGGCTGGTGTCGGGCCTAGAGCCGCAGCCGGTCGTCTCGATCCTCGACGAAGCCCCGGATCTGTTCTTCGCTTTGGTCGTCCAATCCGCTCCAACGCACGGCCATCCCGATCGGCAGATTCTTCTTGACCAGGTTGCCCGGCACGTTGGTCGCGACCACCTCGGCCGAGACCCGGACGTCGCCGTCCGGCATCGGTAGCGTGAGGTGGACGATGGCTCGCGGCATCGAAGGCCGTGGAGTGGCCAGGTAGGCCCCCTGCGCGGAGATCGAGTAGAGCTTGGCCGGTTTTTCACGGCCGCCGGCGGTGATTTCGACCGGCCAGTTGGTCGGCACTCTCGCAGCGCGCCGGTTCGAGACCATCGGGCCGCCGCCGCTCAGCGAACGGTTCATCTGGAAGCGCAGGGTGTTGTCGTCGATGGGGTTCCAAAGGCCGTAGTCGACGCCAGCCCGGCGCAGGCGGCCGCGTTGATCCGCCCCGGGCCGATCGCCAAACGCTGCGATCGGCAGCGGCGGCACCCGGTCCGGCTCAGCAGAACGAAACGCCCGCAGCGAGCGTTCGAGATCCACCACGGGCAGGTCCGGCGGGATGACCACGCATCCCACCTGGAAACGAGAGTCGCAGAGTGCCTCCAACGCCTGGTCCGTGGTCTTGGGCCGGACGACGTGGAAATCCATCTGCCGCAGGCGCAGGGACAGGGCCTCCATGCACTGGGAGCCCGAATCGACCAGAAGTAGGGTTCGCCGTTCCATTGCAACCGCCTCGCGTCCAAGGGACGTGTAGGTTCATCGGCAATACACGTTTTCGGTCGGAGGCTTGAGTTGTCGGAGTGAGCTGGCTCACAAAACCAGGGCTCACGAAAATCTTGAAAAAACCGATATACTGTGGGAAAATCCCTTCTCTTCTCTAGCCCGGGGAGCCTTCTGGCCCTCGAGGTGGTTCGAGGAGCCCCCCGCTTGCTCATCCCCCCCATCCCCTCCGATCTCCACGCTGCGCTGGAGCGCGGCTCCGCAGCCACCGCAGACCTCTTCAGCTCGCCCACGCTGGGTGGTCTGGGACGGGTTCGCTCCTGCCGGCTGGCCAGTTTTCCCGATCAGGGCCTGGTGCCGGGCGACGACATGACAGCCAGTCTGGTGCTTTCAGTGCTGGCTCCCACCCCCGCCACCGCCGTGCTCAGCTTCGAGCCCGAAACCGCGCTCCACCTGATCCGCTGCGCGGCGGACGACGCCGAGGGCGAACCCCTCGAGCGGTTCGCCAGCCTCAGCCGGGCCATGGCCGAGCGTATTCTCGCCGAGCTGTTCGGCGAGTCGGCCAGCCTGGGCCCCGTCCATCTCGAGGAAGATGGCGTCGTTCCGACCGTTCTTGGAACCCACGCGCCGCCGGATACGGCCCTGCTGTGTGCCGAGCTCGTGCTGGCCGACGAAGATTCGGCAGTAGGCGGCGTCTTCTACCTTCTAACCGATGGCAAACAGCCCGGCGCTGCGCCCTGTTGAGATAGGGCCGCTACAGGTCCGGGAGTCGGCTTCCCGAACAGGCCAGCAGGCCCTCTCCGCTGAGCTGCATCGAAACTAGCGAGCGACCCTTTCCGAGAATGCGCCTCGCCCGCTCAGCGCAAGCCAGGCCACCAGGCCGGTGGCGACGAGGGCCAGCCCTCCGGCGAGGCCCCACCAGAGGCCCGCGAGTCCGGCGCTCGTGCGTAGGGAAAGCCAGATGCCGATCGGCAGGCCGAGGATCCAGTAGCCGATCAGGTTGAAGAGGGCAGCGGGCCGGGGGCGCCCAATGCCGCGTAGCACGCCGCAGGCCACGACCTGGATGCCGTCGAAGACCTGGAAGGCAGCGGCGATCGGCAAGATGCTGGCTGCGAGTGCGATGACGGCCGCGTCGGGCGTATAGGCCTGCGGCAGCACGTTGCGCAGCAGGACGAACAGCAGCGCCGACAGGGTCATGATTCCGGCTCCTGCTGCGATGCCGACCCAACTCGCACGCCTGGCCCGTTCGGGCTCGCCTGCGCCGATCAGGTTGCCGACGCGGACTGCGGTCCCCTGGGCGATTCCCAGAGGCATCATGAATGTGATCGAGGCCAGATTGAGCACGATCGTGTGAGCGGCCAGCGCGCGAGCGCCGAGCCACCCGGCCACCAGGTTCGAGCCGCTGAAGGCCCACATCTCGAGACCCATCTGCAGGGAAATCGGGATTCCGATCGCGAGCAGTCGCCGCAATCCGGCTGGGTCCCAGGCTGCGCGGCTCCAACGGACCCAACCGCCCAGGTGGTATCCACGCGACCAGACCAGCCCAACCAGCGCCAGGCCCGACAGGATCCGGGTGAGCGAGGTCGCGATCCCGGCCCCTTCCAGGCCCAACGCAGGGGCGCCCATGTGGCCGAAGATGAAGACCCAGTTGAAGAACACATTCCACAGGTTGGCGATCAGCACGACCCACATGGCCGGCCGTACGAGCTCCCGGGCTTGGAGGTACTGGCGCAATGCGGCGGCGCCGAGCAGGAATGGAACGCTCGGAAGCTGCACCCAGGTGTAGGCGTGTGCCGCGGCGGATAGCTCCGGATCCTGGCCCATCGCGAGCAGCACATTCTCGGAGAGCGACCACAGGAAGATCACCAGTGCCGAGAGCACAGCGGAGAGAACGATGCCCTGTTGAAGGGCCAGTCCCGCACTCCGGCCGTCGCCCGCTCCGTGGGCCTGGGCGACGATCGGGTCGAGACCGAACAAGACGCCCAACGCGATCTGCAATGTCGCGAAGATCCAGAAGTTTGCGATCGCGACGGCTGCGAGTGCGTCCACGCTCACCCGTCCGACCATCAAGGTGTCGACGAAGCCCATCATCATGGTGCCGAGCAACGCCGTCACCACGGGTACGGCCAGGCGCAGCAGGTGGCGGGCCTCGCTGCCGATCATCTCGGAGGACGTCGGACTCATCGTGGCCGCGCTCAGACGAGGTCGATTCCGACCAGCTCCGAGAGCGCGGTGAGGGCCGGTTCCGGGGCGTCGACCTTGATCGTCTGCATGCCGAGTGCGCGTGCGGCCTTCAGGTTGCGGCCGATGTCGTCCAGGAAGACCGCCTGCTGGGGCTCGATGCCGAGTTCCTGGCAGGCGAGCTCGTAGATGCGCGGATCGGGCTTGCGCAGGCCGGTCTTGGCAGATTCGATCACGACGTGGAACACGTTGTTGAGTTCGTGGGGCGCATCGGAGGGAGCGCTTTCATCGATCCAGTTGTTGGTCAGCGCGGCGACCAGGAAGTCGGCCGTGCGCAGACGGTCGATGGCGCGCAACATGCTGGGCCGCGGCCCGCACTCGCCGATCCGTCGCATCATTTCACGAGCTGACAGGGTATGGCCGCCTGTGCGGCATTCGGCGTCGAAATCCCGTTCGAAGGTTCCGCGGTCGATTTCTCCCCGCTCGAGCCGAGACCAGGCTCCGGCAGGGCCCGTCTCCACGACCAGTCGATTCACGAAGCCGTTCGGGATGCCCAGCTCCCGCTCATACCCGGCGATTGCATGCAGCGGCGAATCGATCACGACCCCGCCGAGATCGAAGATGATCGCCCGTAGCTCCGATTGCTCCCGCATGGCCGGGCACGGTAGCCCACCGGTCGGGATCGGGCCTCGGCCTCGGGGGAAAGCCCCAAGCGCCCGTGCTCAATCCAGAAGCCCGAGACGCCGATGACGCCCAGGTGAGTCAAGCCGAGCCTGAGAAGGACGAGGGGTTGGACGGAGGCCCCCGTTCGCTGCGTACGGCCGTATTGCCGCGGCTCGGCGACGTGCTGCCTGCACTCGTCCAGCAGTATGGCTGCGGGAAATGCCTCGCGATCGTCCTGGTCGATGGTTCCGGTCTGGCGGAGATCGAGCGGAACTGCGGCTCGGAAGCGAGCAAGGCGGCACTCCGCAACTTGAGCGCGCTCGTCTACGACGTGGCCGTGGACCGGCTCGATGGCGACGAAGTCGTCGTCACCGGAGAGACGGGACGCCCCGAGATCGCGGTGATCTTCTTTCGCGGGGAGGGAGAGGGCGAATTCTACCGCACCGAGCTTCCGAGCCTCGTGAGTGGGATCGAGAAGGCGATCGAGCGCCAGGGCGTGAAACTCGTCTACCCCTACTCGCGGCGCTCGCCGGGGTTCTCGGTGGGCTACGCGGCGGTTCAACGCAACCCCTTTCGTGGTGCGGAGACCCAGATTCGTCAGGCGCTGTCCGAGGCTCGAGACGATGCCGAGCTTCAATCCCGCATGGATGCACGTGGTCGGCGCCGAATGTTCCAGTCGATGTTGCTCGCCGGTGAAGTCTCATCCGTCTACGAGCCGATCGTCGACGTCACCACCAAGACGGTCTTTGGCTACGAAGCCCTGGTGCGCGGGCCCGAGGGCAGCGTCTTTCGCAGCCCGCTGGCGCTATTCGATGCAGCAGAGGAAGAAGACTTGATCTTCGAGCTCGATTGCCTCTGCCGGCGCGCGGGTCTCGAAGGGGCGATCGGCATTCCTGCTGGCACGGCGCTCTTCCTGAACATCCGCCCGACGACGATTCACGACCCCTACTTCGCGCCGGAGGAGCTGGTCCATACCCTTCGGCGCAGCAAGCTACGGCCGACCGATGTGGTATTCGAGATTTCCGAGCAGGAATCGATCGACAACTTCGATGCGTTTCGCGAGGTTCGCGACGCCTATCGTGCCCAGGGATTCCGCTTTGCATTGGACGATACCGGCGCGGGCTATGCGAGCCTGCAGGCGGTCATCGAACTGGAGCCCGAGTTCATCAAGGTCGACCGTGCGTTGGTGACCGGCCTCGATACGGATCCCGCCCGCAAGGCCCTGCTCCAGGCGCTTCAAGCCGTGGCCCACACGATCGGAGCCAAGATCATCGGCGAAGGGCTCGACACCCTCGAGGAGCTCGAAGTCTTGAAAGAGCTGGAGATCTCCTTCGGCCAGGGCTGGTTGTTCGGCAAGCCCACACCTCTACGCGCCTGAAACGAGGCCTGGAACCGCGAGTCGCCCGGTGTATCGTGTCCGACATGCTGGAAGGATTCGAGACTCGCGAGGTCACGATCGAAGGCGCTACGCGTAAGGTCCACCGATGTGGCGAAGGCCCCGGCGTGCTGGTCATGCACGAGATTCCGGGCATCACACCGGAGGTCGCACGCTTCGCGCGCATCGTTGCGGACGCGGGCTTCACGGTCGAGATGCCCGAGCTCTTCGGGGTTCTCGGCAAGCCCGTCTCCGGGGGCTACGTGATGGGCCAGATGCTCCAGGCCTGCATTCGTCAGGAGTTCCACGTACTTTCTGCCCATGGCACCAGCCCGATCACGGATTGGTTGCGAGCCCTCGCGCGGGCACTCCACGAGGAACTCGGGGGCAAGGGCATCGGAGCGATCGGTATGTGCCTGACGGGCAACTTTGCGTTGGCCCTGATGATGGAGCCCGCGTTGATGGCGCCGGTACTCTCCCAGCCCTCGCTGCCGTTCGGTATCGGCAAGAAGCGGCGCGCTGCACTGCACGTGACACCGGAACAGCTCAGCTGTTTGAAGAATCGGACGGCCGAAGGCGCCGGAGTCCTGGGCCTGCGCTTCACCCACGATCCGCTGTGTCCACCTGAGCGTTTCGAGACCCTCAGGCGCGAGCTGGGTGACGGTTTCGAGGGGATCGAGATCGACTCGGGGCCGGGCAATCCCCACGGCCTCAGCCGTACGGCCCACAGCGTGGTGGCGCTGGAATTCGTCGACGAGGCAGGCCATCCGACCCGGGAAGCCGTAGATCGCGTGCTGGCCCTGTTCGCCGAACGCCTCCAGTCGTAGCGCGGGCGTTCCTATCGGCTCCTTCGCCAGGAGTCGAAGCTGAAGAGTGCCAATGCGAGCCAGATGAATGAGAACGCGACTCCGTGGGCCGGCGAGAAGGGCTCGTCGTAGACGAACAACGCCAGCAGGAAGCCCATGCTGGGTGCGATGTACTGGAACAGGCCGAGGAGCGAGAGCGGTAGCCGCCGCGCCGCACTGCCGAACCACAGCAAGGGCAGGGCGGTGACGGGACCCGCCGCGAGGAGCAAGACCTGCTCTTCGGAGCTCAGGCCCCGAGCGATCGCACCGCCCGCGGGTTCCACGCCACCGATCAGGAACAGCACGGCCAGAGGCGCGAGCAGTGTCGTCTCGAACGAGAGCGCAGGGATCGGTCGGGCATGGCTCAGCTTGTGGATCAACCCGTAGAGCCCGAAGCTGGTCGCGAGTGCGAGAGAGATCCACGGCAAGCCGCCAAAATGCCACCCGAGGACGGCGACACCTCCTGCAGCGATGGCCACGGCCGAAGCCTGGAGTGGCCATATCCGCTCGCCGAGCACGACTCGGCCCAGGAACACGTTGAACAGCGGGTTCAGGTAATAACCAAAGCTCGCTTCGAGCAGCAGCTCGTGGTTTACGGCCCAGATGAAGATCAGCCAGTTCGTGCCGATCAGCGCACCACCGAGGCCGAGCCGCAGCGCATCACGGGGTTGGCGGCGAAGGGCGGTGAGTTCTGGAATCCGGCCCAGCACGCCGAGCAGCAGCAATGTGAACGCCAGTGTGCCGACCACCCGCCAAGCGAGGATCTCCGTGGCCGGAACTGCAGCGAGTGCCTTCCAGTAGACGGGCAACACTCCCCACACTCCGTAGGCGAGTAGGGCGTAGACGATTCCCAAGCTGAACTCCGCGCGTGATCGTGCTTCACGAACTTGCGAAGTGCCACAGGGGCTTTCGCCCCTCCCCGTCAGCGGACCTGCAGCGAGTCCGGGTCGGTGGGCAGGCTCGAGGTGTCGACGGCTTCGAAATCCGTGCCACGCAGGGTCCGCAGCTCACGCAGGATGTCGTTGTCCCAACGCGGGTCGGGAGCGCCCGACAGGAACCACGGCGATCCGTTGTCGGCCAGGATCATGCCGTGCCGTTGCAGCGCCCGCACGATGGGCCGCGTCTGCGGCGAGAAGTCCGCCAGATCGACGGAGGGCTTGAGCCGGAACCACGCGCCCATGGGCGGGAGATCGGCGTCGGTCGATGAACTCGCGAAGTGGCGCGCAGGCCACAAGTAGCCGCGCTGTGTTCTCGGCGCGGTGAAGCGGATCGCGTGCGCCACATGGCCCGCCGCTACTTCCTCATAGCGAACCAGGCCGGGTAGAATCGGAAGCCCTGCCGCATCCGCGGAGGTCCAGGTCTCGGGGCGCAGCTCGTAGGCCAGCAGATCGAAGATCGCGCCTGACCCCGCGGACCACGAGCCGTCGGGTTCGGGGTGGGCGTCGTAGAGTTCGTAGAGGATGCACGCGTTGCGATCCACGACCAGCACGTGCCGATCCCCGGTGGCATCGGGGCCGCCCTCGATCGGCGCATCGTCGGGGATCGGATACGGGCCGGGATCACTCTCGTCTTCGTAGCCGAATTGCACCGGGACGTCCGCAGTCTCGGCGCCGGCCGTGGTGTAGGGGATGCCGATCGGTCCGCCCTGCCAGAGCCCCGCACCGAAGTCCGGGTGCACCGGGTCGCTCGCCCCGATGCTTTCCACCCAGCTGTCCGAGCGGGGGTGGACCGGCAGATCCTCCACGCTGACGTGCCAGTAGCTGTCGGGTGGCATCAGCGGACAGTCGGGGGCGTCGGGGAGTCGCGGACCGAGAGCGATCGGGCAACGTGCACCCAACATGCAACTGGCCAGGACCGCGAGCGAACAGAGCAGCCATTTTCTCCCGACCCGCCAGACCGTCGAACGCATCCGCTTCTCCTCTCCCTCCGTGCACGCGACTCGCGGGACGGAGAGCAAGGCTCATCGGTGCGGGTGTAGAGGAGGGGCGTGACCGATGTCACCGGGGGCACGTCCCCAGTCACGCTCCTTCAATCAATCCGGGATCCCCGGTAGCGTTTCGAGGGTGGGGTCACGGCCCTCGACGATGTTGCGCGTGCGCGCTTCGACCATGTTCTCCCAGCGGTGCGGGAGCACGTAGAAGCGCCGCTCCTTGACGGCCTCTGCGACGATCCGCCCGACCTCCGCCGGATCCATGCCGCCGGCGATCACACTCTCGAAGATCTTGCGAATGGCCTCGGCCTCCGGATCCACTTCCTGGGGTTGACGAGGTGCTTCGGGCCGGTTGCGCTCGGATTCGGCGATCCGGGTCGCGACCCATCCAGGGCACAAGACCGACACTCCGACGTTCGCAGCCTGGGCCTGGAGGCCGCTCCACAGGGTTTCGGAGAGCGCGACGCAAGCGTGCTTCGAGACTCCGTAGATGCCGATCCCCGGAATCAGGCCAGCGATCGACGCGGTATTGACTACGTGTCCCTCTTCCTGCTCGAGCAGGATCGGAACGAAGCTGCGGATGCCGTGGATGACGCCCATCAGGTTCGCGCCCATCACCCAATCCCAGTCGTCGAGGGAGGCCTCCCAGATCGGCCCCCCGCTGCTGTCTGCAACGCCGGCGTTGTTGCAGATGACGTGGGCTGCGCCGTACTCCTCGAGTGTGCGCTCGGCGAGCTGCGCCACGGAATCGGCCTTGGAGACATCGCACTCGACGCCGATCGCGGTCGCGCCAGAGGCGCGAAGCTCGGAGACCGCGCCATCCAATGCCGCGGTTTCGATATCCGCGATCACCAGTTTCATTCCCTCGGAGGCGAATGCCTCCGCCATTCCGCGGCCAATGCCGCTGGCGCCGCCGGTGACGACGGCGATTCGATCGCGGAGACGTTCCATGGACCTGCCTTTCCCTGGGTGAGCGGCCACGCTAGCGCGGTCTGGGACGAGGATGCGTCGCGAGCGCTCTATCGGGTGTTGTTGCCATTGCACTTACAGTGCAATAATAATTGCGCAAACCACTCTGAATTGCCATCAGGAGCAGTGTGAAGACTGTCAAGCGTGCACTTCGGGTGCATCTAGCGTACGATCGGGACCTTCGCGGAACACACGCAAGGAGAGACCCGATGACGACCTCAGGACCTACCGCACCCGACTTCGACCCGACTGTGTTGCGCCAGAAGTATCGACAGGAGCGCGACCGGCGCCTCCGCGAGGATGGCAACGATCAGTACGTGGAGGTCACGGGACGCTTTGCCCATTTCCTGGACGATCCCTATTCGGGGCCTGCTCCTCCGCGCGAGCCCCTGACGGACGAGGTCGAGGTCGTCGTCATCGGAGGTGGCTTCGGTGGGCAACTCGCCAGTGTGCGCTTGCAGCAAGCGGGCGTCGAGGGTGTCCGCATCATCGACCCGGCGGCAGATTTCGGCGGCACCTGGTACTGGAACCGCTACCCCGGCATCGCGTGCGACATCGAGTCCTACACCTATCTGCCGCTCCTCGAAGAGACGGGCTACATGCCGAAGCAGAAGTACGCGACCGGCAAGGAGATCCTCGACCACAGCCAGGCCATCGCCCGCAAGTTCGACCTGTATCGCGATGTCTGTTTCCAGACCCGTGTCGAAGAGTTCCATTGGGATGAGGACGAGGCCCGCTGGATCATCTCGACGAATCGCGGCGATCGCATGAAGGCGCACTATCTGTGCCTGGCGACGGGTCCGCTGAATCGCCCGAAGCTGCCGGGCATTCCGGGGATCGAGGAGTTCGAGGGCCACTCCTTCCACGCCAGTCGCTGGGACTACGCCTACACGGGAGGCGATTGTGAAGGGAACCTGGAAGGCCTGCGGGGCAAGCGGGTCGGCATCATCGGTACAGGTGCGACTGCGGTCCAGTGCGTTCCGCACCTCGGAGAGTGGGCCGAGCACCTCCACGTGTTCCAACGCACTCCTTCGTCGATCGACGTGAAGACCAATCCCGCCACCGATTCGGAGTGGGCCGGGAGGTTGACGCCTGGCTGGCACCAGCGTCGCATGGACAACTTCAACTCGCTGGTCTCGGGTGTTCCGCAAGAGGAAGATCTCGTCAACGATGGATGGACCGAGATCATCACGAAACTGGTGGCCGGCATCCGGACGGGGAAGTCCAATGATCTCTCCGCCGAGGGGATTGGCCAGGCCGTAGAGCTGGCCGACTTCGAGAAGATGGAGTCGATCCGTGCACGGGTGGAATCCATCGTCGAGGATCCCGCGACTGCGGAGGCACTGAAGCCCTACTACCGCCAGTTCTGCAAGCGCCCGTGCTTCCACAACGAGTATCTCGAGACCTTCAACCGAGCGAACGTCACGCTCGTCGATACCCACGGGAAGGGCGTGGAACGGATTACGAAGAAGGGGGTCGTCGTGGCTGGCCAGGAGTTCGAACTCGACTGCCTGATCTACGCCAGCGGCTTCGAGATCGGAACCGACTACTCGCGCCGGGCCGGATTCCAGATCCATGGTCGAGGCGGGAAGAGCCTGACTGAAACATGGGCGGATGGCGTGCGCTCACTCCACGGCATGCACGTCCGGGGCTTTCCGAACTGCTACATCATGAGCAACCCCCAGGCCGGCTTCACCGCGAGCTATCCCCATCTTCTCAACGAACAGGCCAAACACATCGCCTACGTCGTCAAGGCCGCGAACGACGCCGGATCGCGCTCGGTCGAGGTCACGGAAGAGGGCGAGGCCGCGTGGGTCGGCCAGTGCATCGAAAAGGCCCAGGTCACGGGCGATTTTTTCGAGAACTGCACCCCCGGCTACTACAACAATGAGGGCAAGGCATCCGAACGGGGTGCCCAGGACGGCTTCTACGGCGGTGGTTCTCCCGAGTTCATCAAGATCCTGGACGACTGGCGGGCGGAAGGCTCGCTGAAGGGCATGGAGCTGAAATAGGCGATGCCTGGAGCGGGTCTCATTCTCACAGCACGGCTCCGTCATGCCGCCTAGACCGCCGGAGGGTGTCGACGGGCGGCTCAGTCGAAGGGTGTGTTCGCGGTTGGCGATCTGCGAGGCCTGTCTCGACCTCGCGGAGGACGGCGTCCTCCAGCCGAGCGCCGACCAGATCGCCGAGCGCGCGGGTGTCTCACGCCGGTCGGTCTTCAATCACTTCCGCGATCTTTCGGAACTCTACGATGCGGTCGTCGAAGTGGGCATGCAACGCTGTGCGCCGTTGCTGAAGAAGATTTCCGAGGACGAGCCGGTCGCCGAGCGGCTCGAGCAGTTCACCGAGGTCCGCTCGACATTCCTCGAGGCCACAATGCCCTTCACTCGCTCGCTCACTGCGCAGGTATTGGTCGGTCCGGCACAGGAGCAGGCCTGGCGGGTTTCGCAAGGTGCGCTCCACTCGCACCGGGAAGAGGTCGAACGCCTGTTCCGTCGCGAATTGACGCGAGGGTCTTCAGCACAGCAGCTGGAAACGGCCGAAGCGTTGGCGGCCGCGACGAGCCCACTGACCTGGGAGGTCTTGCGTCGCAGTCAGGGGCTCTCCATGCGCAGGGCGCGCGCGGTGATGAAGAGAACGCTGGCCGCGCTGTTGCGCGACGCCGGGGTCGAACTCTGACCGCGATCAAGCCGGGTGTTGACTATCCGCTTCTGGCGTCCCGTTGGCCTTCATGCGTTCGGGTTCACGGACAAAGCAGGCTAGAGGATCTTCTCGTCGATGAGCCAGCGTTCGACGGCATCGGCGGCCAGCACGTGGCCCGTCGGATTCCAGTGGGGGTCGTGCTGGAACTTGTATTTGATGCCTCTGTGATTGGCGAATGCCTCGTCGAGAGGCAGATAGGGAACGCCTAGCCGGAGCAGCGTCTGTGTGAGCAGTTCGCGCGGATCGGGTGCACCACCGATACTGACGATGGCCAGCCGCGCGTCGTGACGCTGGGTCTCCTCGTGGAGCGCCTCGATCAGAGCCCGGCTGATTCGGAAGTCCTGGTTGCGACCGGGCTTGGGAGGGCGAGTCGGCCCGTCGAGTTCCTTGGGACCGCCAGGGACGGTTGCAGCGGCCGCTGCAACCGGGGTCGATGCCCTTGTGGGCCGTTCGGGCGCCGCGGGGGGTGCGGGGGGAGCGTCCGTGTTCGTTTGCCGCTGCTGCCACACGGTCCGGAGCTGGTCCCTCCAATCCCAAACCCGATAGATGGCGAAGGTTTGCTGTTGCAGGAAACGCCCGAACTTCTCGCGTAGGCTCAAAGCGGGGACCGGGACGCCCGTCAACTCGAGCCTGCCCTCGCTGTCGAAGATGAACTGGGGCTTCGGGTAGCGGTAGCGACGAGCGGCGTTGTTGTCCTCGACGTCGTTCGGATGGAACAGGTAGAGGACCACGTCCGGTGAGTAGCGGTAACCTTGCTGGCGGAAGAAGAGTAGCTGCTGATCCGTCCCCCAGCCGGCCACGCTCGCGTTCACGAACTCCGTGTCCGCAAAGCGCTCTTCGAGCAAGTCCGGCAGCAGTTCGCCCCGCTCGACTCCGTACCCGAAGCCGAACGAATCCCCGAGAAAGAGCACGCGTCTTCGGCCCTTGACGCGCTCCAGGCTCACTGTGTCGTCCCTGAAACCCTGTTGACTGGTCGCCACTTCGACATCGAAGTCATGGTGAACATGGCGGCCCCGGGCTGAAGGAACATGGACCCAGCCGAGCGCCGGGTCCGGCCTCCAGAAATTCCGCACTCCGTGCTGAGGTGTCCACGCGCGTACGAAGAGCCGCGCGCCCACTTCGAAGAGGACCAACGCGAAACCCACCGAGACCGCAAGCAAGATGAGTTTCGCCAGCCACTCGGGGAGTCGGCCGCGCTGGACGGAGGGATCTGACATCGGGCGCCGAGTCTAGCGAATGGTTTCTGGACGAATTTCAGATGTCTCGTCGTTCGCGCGTGACGATCCACTCGAATCGGATGCGGTGTCGGGTGCAGCCAACCCTCCGGCCGATCCAGGCCGATATCGGAAGACCGTACGGCGATACTTGTAGAAGACGCCGTCGAACTGCCCCACCTTCTCGAAGACTTCGGGTCGTTCCAGCAGCGCGATGCCGGCGGGGTTTCGCTTCCGTGCGAGCTTTGGGCGGTCGTAGCTCACGTAGAGCGGAAGTTTTTCGTGGTCCGCTTCTCGCATCAGCGCGACCAGGCTTTCTCGGTCCCGCAAATGACGCGCGGCTGGATCGTAGTAGTTGACAGCGCCATAGGCGGTACCGGTCAGCATCTGGCGCTCAGCGGTCGGGTCTCGATGGGGCGGCCAGCCGAAGGTCTCGAGCAGCTGGAAGGTGGGCTCGATGGGGCGGGTGCGGAGCGTGTCGCGCATGGGGTGGGTCGCGATCGCATAGCAAGTTCCGAAGGCTACGAATACGGTTCCGATCGCCGCCTTTCGAGGCATGCCGGCGGGAAGCAGATGGCCGAGCCAAATCAGGCCCAACGCGATCCCGCCGACGACGCCGGGCAAGGCGTGGATCAGATACCATTCGTAGAGATGGTCCCCGCGCAGTGCGGCGAACGCGACGGTGAGCGGACCCGGAAGCACGAGCACGGCCAGGGCAATTCGCCCCGCGGCGCCGCCCGCGGCCAGGCGACCGCATCCCAGGATCCAGGCTGCAAGCGATACGACGGTGAAGGCCGGCAAAAGTACCGGGGCGCTCGCGAAGAGGCCTTCGATCGTCACGAAACCCTCGCGATGCACATCCGTGGAGGTTCCAAACAACATGAGCAGGGCGGTTTCGCGCAGAAAACTCGTTGTGATCGGACTCTTCCAGGTCTTCGCGTACTCGAGGAACTGCATCATGTTGACCAGGTTCAGCTGGAGCCAGGCCATGCCCGCGAGCAGTTCCGTCATCAAGAAGCGAAGCCACGGCGGCGAGCCTCCCCCCGTGTCGCCCATCCGGGTCTTCCACAAACGCTGTATCACCAGCAGATTCACGACGACCAGCACGAAGATCGCACCCGGATAGGTCCAGAGAAGAAGGGTCTGGACGGCTCCGAAAAACGCCCAGCGGGGCCAGCTGCCTCGCTGGAGCACTCGCAGGGCGGAAACGATCAGCAGCGGAAGTAGCGCAAGCATCAACGAGTAGCCGCGCACCTCACTGGCGTAGCGCAGGTACCATGGATGGAGGGCGAGGAGCCAGGCAGCAAGCACTCCGGCGATCGGAAAGCCGAGGCGCGCGAGAAGCCCTGCCAGCGTGGCGATGCCGGCCATGCCCGCAACCAGGGCCGGCAGGCGCACGACGGTTTCGACGGCCCGCCGGTCCTCCGGCTGCGCAAGCGCGCGCCAACCCTCCCAGCTGAGCCGCGCAAGAATCGAATAGGGAACGTGGTTGTTCGGCTTCTGGTAGAAGAAGAACGTGTTGCCCCAGGAGACGGGCTCGAACCCCAACTCGCCCTTGTCGCTCATCTCGTACTGGCCGGCGATCGAGCGGACCACCATGTACTTCTCGTCGGTCCACAGCGAGTCGTCGAGGCGAGGTGCTGCGCTCAGCGCAAGGCCGAGCATGGCCAGCGCCGTCCCGACGAGGAAGACAGGACGCCGACGGGTCTGGGGCGGGTCCAACTCGGAATCGCAGGCCGGCCGGCCAGGTCTGGCCCAGTGGCGGAAGAAAGCGATCAGGGCCAGCAGGATGAGTGTGTTGAACAGCGTGATCCAGAAGAGATAGGCGCCTGCGTAGTCCTTCGGCCGGAGCTGCTTGCCAGCCTCGGCTCGCTCGGCGAAGGAAAGGCCGAACGGGTCTGGACCGAGCAGCAGGAATGCCACTGCGAGTAGCACCGTGAGGCCCAACAGGGTGCGGACGCACGCCGGCCAAGTGGACGAACGGGTGTCGGGTTCGATCTCAGACGATGAACCAGCTCTTTTCCCTAGCACCAGATCGGAGAGTTTCGGCAAGTCGAGTGAAGTATGTATGAACGACCGGTTCCCACCAACTTCGGGCTAACCCGCGCGCAGGACCAGGTCGGAGAGCTTTTCGAATACTGCGCTTCGCGGGAGGCTGGCCACTATCCTTCCCTGGACAACCACGGGAAGTGACTCGGCCTTGCTCCCTCGGAACTTCTCCACGACGGTCCGCAGCTTATCCGTAGGGGCTAGCAGGTCGCGGATCACCCACGGCTCAAATACTCGTCCCACTGTCCCTTTCTGCAGAGCCTGGACGAACTCCTGCGTGCGTTCGTGTGGCAGCCCCACTCGATCGATGACGAATTGGAGCTGCCCGTCGGAATCCTTGACTTCGAGGTACCGCAGCTTGGGGAGGCTCGAGAGGTAGTCGCTCAGGATTCCGGGATCGTAGAAGGCGCTAGGAGCCATCACGAAGCCAAGGCGCCTGATCTCTTGGCGCTCTGCTTCGGACAGGACATCGACGCGGTGGAAGGAGCCCTTCATCACGCCCTCAGCATCCTCGGCGAGGTCGGCTGCATCGACCGTAAGGTCTCCGACCTTCTCCATTGCGCCCTCGGGTACGGGCTCTTCCAGCCCGATCTCGATCTCGATTCCGAAGCCCTTCAGTCCTCGGATGAAGCCTCCAGCTATCAGAGCCACAAGCAGGGGTACTCCAGCGACCAACAGCCATCGGGAATCGAGATCCAGGAAGGCCCACCCAAGCGTGTGCCCGATGGCGAGGAGGACCAGGAGCCCAGCAGAGAGGGCTCCCCCCCTGGCCAGCATTTTGTAGTCGCCTCTACGCATCACTCCCTCCGGCTCGTATCCGGAGCGTAGCTCCGCGCTCATGCGCGCGCGGGGGCTGCGCTCACGGACGCCGGCATTGCCCGCCCCCCAGGCAAATTCGTGGCAGCGGCATCCTCAAGCTCACACGAGAGGCTTCCGATCCGGACCAGGTGAGGTTTCTCCTGCTTCGATCCGGTGTTCTTGCCGCCATCCTGGCTCTGGCCCCGGCGGTGCCCGGCCACGCATCCAAGGGTGTGGCTTCCTGTAGCGTGCTGCCGCCCAACGTATCCCTGTTGATTCTGACCTCACAGACGCTGGTCAAGAGTTTCGCCCGCTCCGTGGAAGGGCCTCGCATCATCCGGGAGGACGAAACGACCGTCGTCTTCGACGATGGCCGCGTGATTACCTCGGACCCGGATTCTGCAACCCACTTCCTGAACGAGCTCGGTTGGGGAAACCTGAAGCTCCAGATCGTGGCCTCGTTTCCGAGGGCGAATCGCCGAAGAGCTGTCGGCTGACGCTAGGCTCCGCGCCCGTGAGGCGTGAGGTCCAGGCATGAGATCCGACCCAGGGCCCGATCGGGGTCGGCACCCAATGGCATCCCTCCGCACAGGGGCCATGGGCGGGGAGAATCCCGCCGCTGACCTGCCCTCCCGGAAGAGGATCTGTCATGCTCGCGGGCTCCCGGACGCAAAGGCCCCTTGGATCCCTTTTCCGTCCGCGCCACCCCACCCTCCTCACGCGAGCCGTACTTCAGCATGCCCCACGAGCAACGGCGCGGACTCGCCTGGGCCCTCGGCGCTGCCCTTGGGATCGCCGGCTTTGCGGTTCCGTGGAAACTGGCCAACACCCTCGGCGACGCGTCCGTCAACACACTCGTTCTGCTCGCGAGCGCGGCGCTGTTCAGCAGTGCGCTTGCCACGACCCAGCAACGCGGCCTGCCTCGGTTTCTCCGCTTCGACCTGGTCTTTGCAGCCGGGCTGGCGAGCCTGACCCTGGCCGGAAACCTGGCGAGCGCTCAGGCCATCTCACTGATCTCGCCGGCCCTGCTGACGGTCGTGCAGCGGGCGGAGATCATCGTCGTGGCTCTGATGGCCTGGTTGTTCATCGGCGAGCACGTCGATCGGCGTTTCTGGTTGGGTGCGGGCGTCGCGGCGGTGGGGCTCTGGGTGCTGCGAGGTCCGGCGGGCGCAGAGGATGCCCAGGCCGTCGGAATCGCGTGGGCCGGTGTATCCGTGATCTGCTTCAGCGGCATGGCCGTGTTGACCCGGAAATACGTCAGCCGGATCGACACGGTCGTGGTCAACGGTCTGCGCCTTTGGATCGCCGTGATCTTCTGGTTCGCAGTCAACGGCCTGCCGCCCGCCCTCAACGAACTCTCCCCTGCTCAGGCGGGCTACGCCGCTCTGGCCGCCTTCTGCGGTCCCTTCGCCGGGCGCCTGTGTCTGATGAACGCAGCGAAGTACCTGGAAGCCCGGATCTCGACCATGGCCACATTGGCGGCACCGCCCCTCACCCTGGTGCTCGGCTTTCTCGTGCTCTCCGATCTGCCGAGCTCTCGAGAATTGATCGGTAGCGCGATCATGCTCGCGGGCGTCGCGATCCCGATCTCCCGATGGGCTCGCACTCGCACCAGGTGAGACCGGGATGAGGCGCCGTAGCTGGAGTCAGGGTTCCGCCGGGGCCGCCAGAGGCCTGCCCACGGATCGATCGATCCCATCAGCTCGGCTGCACCTGCCAGCTGACGAGTGGTTTGTTGCTCGCTGAGGGGGCCAGGCGCAGGGTCGTCGCAACCTGTCAGGACCACGCGGGAAGATCGCGTGGGTTGCGGTCAACCTCCTGAGATCGCCAGCTCCGCGTCCGGGTCCACGGGTGAGTCATCGCCCAGGTGGTCGAAGAAGCCCTCCGGCAGCGCGACCTTCTGGGTGCCGGCCTTCTTTCCGCGCGGAACCCGCATGGCTTCGGGCGGGAAGGGGAGGCTCGGGTCGACGGCTGCGAGGGTGTCTCCGAGTTCGGCCATGGTCGTCACCCGGATCAACCGGCCGCGAAGTTGGGCGCTGCCCGGGAAGCCCTTCGTATACCAGGTGGAGTGGCGCCGAAACGCGCGCATCGCAGGCAGCTCGCCGAAGAATTCGGCCAGCAGGCGCGCGTGCTCCAGCATGATGTCCCGCACTTCGCCGAAGTCGGGCGGATCCTGGGGCTCGCGACCCGCGAAGACCTGGGCGAGATCCCGGAACAGCCACGGGCGCCCGAGGCAGCCGCGGCCGACCACCACCCCGTCGCAGCCGGTCTCTCGCATCATCCGCAGTGCATCGAAGGCTTCCCAGATATCTCCGTTGCCGAGCACCGGAATCCCAGGCAGCGCCTGTTTCAGCTCCCCGATTGCCGCCCAATCCGCTTCGCCGTCGTAGAGCTGCGCTGCGGTTCGCGCGTGCAAGGCCACGGCGGCGCAGCCCTCCTGCTCCCCGATCCGACCGGCGTCCAGGAATGTCGTCAGGCGCTCGTCGATGCCGATTCGGAACTTGATCGTTACGGGCACGGCCCCGGCGCTCCCCACTACAGCACGCACGATCTTCGCGAGCAGTGCGGGTCGGGCTGGAATCGCGGCACCGCCTCCCTTGCGCGTGACCTTCCGAACGGGGCAGCCGAAATTCAGATCGATGTGGTCGACCCGTCCCTCACCGACCAGCCGCGCGGTGGCTTCTGCCATGCTCTTCGGATCGACGCCGTAGAGCTGCAGGCTGCGCGGGCTCTCGTCCGGTCCGAAGTCGGCGAGTTTGTGACTCTTTGCGTTGCCCTCGACGAGCGCGCGGGCCGTGATCATCTCACTGACGAACAGGCCCGCGCCGAACTCGCGGCACAAGCTCCGGAAGGGCGCGTTCGTCACCCCGGCCATCGGTGCCAGCACGACGGGTGCGGCCAGCTCGAGGGGGCCGATGCGCAGCGGCGGGAACTCACCGGGCCGGGCCGGCGTGACATCGCGATTCAATGCGCTCCGGTAGAGGGGGTCCAACGGCTCAGGGCGTGCGGGTGACCATCCGGTCGATCGCGTGGACCGGGGCGGAGTCGCCTGCCATCAGGTGCTTGATCGTCGCGTAGACGGCCTGCTGCTGCTTCACTCGCGAAAGGCCTTCGAAGACGCCGGAAACCACCTCGACCTCGAAGTGTCCGGGGCTGATCGCGCGAACGGCGGCTTCGGCCCCGGGCAGGCCCTCGCGGATTGCCTGCTCGAGCTGTGTCGCGGTTTCTTCGGGCTCGGGCGGCGGAGAGCTGAGAATCTGAATGACCATGGCGGCTCCAAGGGGTGACGGGATGACCGGCGCCTGAATGTAGCGACCCGCAGTCTAGGGCTCGCAGCTGATCCGCTGAGGCGCCTTTTTCGTGCAGGCCAGCTCGTCGTCCATGGCTCCGGCGGCCGTGCCACAGGCGGTTCGCAAGGCTCCGATCGTGGCTTCTTCGCGGTCCTTGCCCGCCGCGCGTGCGCAGTGGCTGCCCGCATTCGTCACGACGCAGACTTCGCACTCCACCTGACCGGTGCGCAGCGTCGCCAGGACCAGCAGCCCAACGAAGGCTGCGATGCCCAGCGCAGACCACAATACCCGCATCAGTGGGGTCGGATCATCGCGAGAGGAGGATCAGATCCCCCAGCACGCGCAATCCTTCCTGTGCGTGGGGCGTGAGCTCTTCGTCCTTCGCGTGGTCTTGCTCGGGAACCGCAGCACTCGCGTTGCCCGCAGCCAGGCCGCTTTCGTTGGCTGCAAGCGGGTCCGAGCCATTCCCTTTTCGCTCTGCGACCAGATCGGCGAGACGGACGACGCCTTCCGAGGCCTCTCTCTTGGCGAGTTCTTCGCGGATCGTGGCGAAGAACTCGTCGTCGGTTTGTCGCGTTTCGGAACGGCGGGCCAGCTCCTGGACCAGGTCCGGAGGGATGGGCTTCCATCCCAGTTGCGGGCTGCCCTTGCCCAGGAAGGAATCGATCGACGGTGCGCGCAGTGAATGGGAGAGGGCGCTCTCGCCGAACTCATCCGTGGCGAACAGCGACGGCATCACCACATCGGCGGCCACTCCGGCGTGTTGGGTCGAGGTTCCGCCAGGTCGGAAGAAGAGCCCGGTCGTCACCTTCAGAGCTCCGAGCCCCGGTCGCAGCGGGAAGAGGCTCTGGACGGTGCCCTTCCCGAAGGTGTGGTCGTCGCCAACCACGACCGCACGGCCGTAGTCCTTCAGGGCGCCAGCCAGGATCTCCGAGGCCGATGCGCTGACTCGGGAGGTCAGGACCACCAACGGTCCCCCGTACAGGACTCCGTTATCCGGATCGGGCAAGACGCGTCCGTGATCTCCTCCGTCACGCACCGCGACGATGCCGCCGTCCTCGATGAAGAAGCCCGAGATCGTCACGGCATCTTCGAGCAGGCCCCCACCGTTACGCGACAGGTCCAGCAGCAGGCCATCGAGTTCCTCGCGCCGGACCTTCGCCAGAAGCCGGCGGACGTCTCGCGAGCCCAGCCGCTTGGCCGGGTCCCGGTCGCCGCCATAGAAGGAAGGCAGGTCGAGGACGCCGAGCCGGAGCTTCTGGTCCCCCACCTCGACGTTCTCGATCCGGAGCTTGGCTGCCTGCTCCTCGAGATCGATCGTGTCGCGCTGGATCGAGACGTTGAAGCGCTCCGTCGTGTCACCCTTGCGGAGCACGGTCAGTTGCACGCGGGTGCCCTTGCGCCCCCGGATCAGTCGCACGACGTCGCGCAACGCCATGTCGATGATGTCGACGGATTCGCGGCCCTCCTCGGCCACCGCGATGATGCGATCCGTTGGCTCGAGGGCCCCGATGCGATCGGTCGCGCCTCCGGGAATGATCTGCTCCACGACTGCGTAGCCGTCACGCTCGGTCAGTGCGACGCCAATGCCCTCGAGCGAGAGCTCCATCTGGATCTGGAAGTCTTCCCAGACGTGGGGCGAAAGATAGGAGGTGTGCGGGTCGAGGGCGCCGGCGAACGCGTCGAGGAACTGGGAGTAGAGGTCCTCTCGGGTCAGCTCTGAGACTCGCTTCGTGCGCAGTTCGTAGCGGTGGACGAGGCGCTTCTTGGCCTCGTCGAGGCCTGAGTCCCCGTCGAGGTAGTTCGAGATCTGGAAGTGGACCAGCGTACGAAGCAGCTCGTCCCGCTCCTCCTTGGTGGCGGGTGAGCCGCGTTCGTCGGGGTCGAGCAGCAGCGTGACATCCGTATCGAGCGCGTAATCCTGGCGGGCGACGTAGCCGCGGATGAACCCCTCGACTTCTCGATTGCGTCCGAGAACGTCCTGGTGGAGCCTTCGCAAGCGGCTGCAATCGCTGGAGCGGGTTTCCAGGAACAGGCTCTGCAGGGAATCCTGCAACTCGGCCAGTTCGCTCTCGAGAAAGAAGACCCGCTGGGGGTCGAGCCGCTTCAGGTAGGTCTCGATGGTTCGCTTCCGGATTCCATCGTCCAGCTGGTGGGCGGTGATGTGCTTCTGGAAGAAGAACGTCGTGAGATCGGGGATGTCCCCACAAGTAAGCGCCGCCTGTGCTGCCTGCGGCAGAAGAAGCGGGGCAGACAGAGTCAGCGCGAGCCCGGCCGCGATCAGTCCGGGCCGAAATCGAATGGCCATCAGGGCAAGCTATCAGAACACCCGCGGGCTCGGAAGCTACCTGCGGGCCGGAAGCGCTCGGGTCAGGGACCCGAGATGCCGGGCAGGCCCAGGGAGGCGACGTGGTCTCCGTCGTGGGCGACCGCGAGGCTGAAGCCGTGATCCCGCTCGAGCCCGGCCAGGAACCGGCGAAACCGGCTCAGTTGGCCGTCGGCCTCCGGGACGATCAGGAGCCGGTAGATCAGCAACTTCGGGCGGTCGAGGCGGGCGGACTCGACGTCGTTGACGACGTCTCCTGTGAAGAGCACCCGCTTCGGCCCGTCCGGCCCGGCAATGGATGCTGCCAGCATCTGGCTGCCCGGGGTGTGACCGGCGGCGTGGATCAGCGCCACGCCCGGGAACCCGGGAATCGCCACCGCGTTCCCCTCGGGCACCACAGTCCGGTTCAGGCAACCGACCTCATCGATCAGCTCGGAAGTGCCCTGGGTCCCGTAATTGGTCAGCTCCGCCTGCGCGCGGACCTGGAAGATCGGCAACTCCGAACCTTCCCGTGCTTCGCAGAGCGAGCGGGCCCCTTCCAGATGATCGATGTGCAGGTGGGTGACCACCACGCCGGCCACTCGATCGGCAGCGTCACCGAGCAGCTCACCGACCGAACCGAAGACCTCGACCGGTCCGGCGCCCAGGATCTCGAACGGCGCCCCGAACTCACGAGCAGCTTCTGGGCCCATGCCGAGGTCGATGAGTAGCAGTCGTCCGTCGCTCCACTCCAACGCAAAGGACGGGTGGGAGAGAACCCGCGGCGGCGGTGAGAAGGAGGCTTGCCGGGATGTCTCCATCCACGCGAGTCGCACGGGCCGATCCACCACGCTGTCCAGCGCGAGCAGGGCTGAGACCGGCGGCGGGTCCGGATCGAGCTCGCGAATCTGCAGATGGGCGGGCGCGATCAGTACGCAGATCAGCAATACCAGCGCCAGGAGTCCAAACCCGATCCAACGCAGCCATCGCATGTTCGTCCTCCGGCCCTCCATTGTCGCAGTCCCCTGCCGCACGAGCCCAGCCGGGCAACTCCGGGAGCAGCCGCAATGGAATCTCCATGAGGCTCTCGGATCGAGGAGGAAGCCCCAGGGTAGTGTCCAATTTGCGGAGTCGCCCTCAGCGCGATCAGGCTCCATCGCAGAATGCACTTCTTCCTGCCCGTTGGATCGATTTCTGCGGGCTTTTCGCTCCGGTGTAGAAGTGGTGGGGTGGAGCACGAGGTACTGCACCTACCCCATCCGGGGTACGCGGGGCTCGTTCCGATTTGGGAGTATCGATCGCCAGGTCATCGGAGGGCTCGAAGTGAAGCCGGATCCCGCGCGAGAAACACCGTCCGCGCGCGCGGTTCTTTCATTCGTTCTGGGAGCCGCCCTGCTTGCGGGCTGCTTTGCAGCCGGCCGTTTCTGGGATGGAGACCCGCGGGTATCTGTCGCAGTCCTCTCGGCGACCTTCTGGGCCGCGGCGGTCGTCTACTACAAGCGCCGCGATGCCCAAGATGAGACTCCAGAGCACGATGAGGCCAATGACGCGCGCGAAGCCCTGATTGTGCGTCTGCAGCAGGAAATCGACCGCATCGAGACACTCCGGGGCATCGTACCGATCTGTGCCCAGTGCAAGAACGTGCGCCGGGAGGATGGTGCCTGGGAGCGGATCGAGGCATTCATCGAGGCACACTCCCAGGCCGATTTCTCCCATGGCCTCTGCGACGAGTGCCTGTCGGAGCATCACCTGTAGGCAGTTTGGAGCCGGACGCGGTACCCCTTGAACATGGGTCTGCGAGGTCTCGAAGGGTTGCCGGTTCTCGTGACGGGTGCAGCCAGTGGCATCGGGCGTGCGATTGCCCGGCGCCTGGCTGAAGAGGGATCGATCGTCGGGATCTTCGATCTCGACGGTCCCGGCGCCGAGGCCACCGCTGCGGCGATCGTTGCGGAAGGTGGCCAGTGCCGTGCTTGGCAGGTCGATATCGTCGATGGAGCCGCAGTCGGTGGGGCCGTGGAGGCTTTCGAGGCCGAGCTGGGCGGCATCGCAGGTCTGGTCAACGACGCGGGCTGGGACCAGGCTGCGCCTTTTCTCGAGACGGATGCTGCGCTCTGGAGAAAGGTGATCGACATCAATCTCTACGGGCCCCTGCATGTGACTCAAGCGGTACTGCGCCGGATGACGGAGCACGGCCGCGGCCGCGTCGTGAGCATCAGTTCGGATGCGGGCCGGGTCGGCTCCAGTGGCGAAGCTGTATACGCGGCGTGCAAAGCGGGCGTCGCCGCGTTCTCGAAGTCGGTGGCTCGGGAGCTGGCCAAGAACGGCATCACGCTGAACATGGTTTCGCCGGGTCCGACCGATACGCCCTTCTTCGCCAGTTTCGACCAATCCGGGAAGCTTGCCGCCGCGTTGGCGCGTTCGATTCCGATGCGGCGGCTTGGCCAGCCGGAAGACATTCCCGGCCTGGTCGCCTTTCTGCTGTCCGACGATGCGGCCTTCATCACGGGTCAGACGATCAGCGTTTCGGGCGGTCTGACCATGCACGGCTGAACCACGCCCAGACCACGCCACACCACGGGAGAGACATGGACTACCAAGACATCCTGTTCGAGCTGCACGACCACGTGGCGACCATCACGCTGAATCGACCCGAGGTGATGAATGCCTTTCGCGCTCGCACCTGTGTCGAGCTCGTCGATGCGTTCCAGCGGGCCGGATACGATCGGGAGATCGGCGTGATCGTTCTCACCGGAGCCGGCGAGCGGGCATTCTGCACAGGCGGAGACCAGTCGAGTCACGGCGAGGATGGCGGCTACGAAGGTGGCCGGGGCGTGATCGGCATGCCGATCGATGAGGTGCATTCGGTCATCCGGGACGTGCCGAAGCCGGTGCTCGCCAAGGTGCGTGGCTATGCGATCGGCGGTGGCAACGTGTTGACCACGCTCTGCGATCTCACGATTGCTGGTGCGAGCGCGGTGTTCGGGCAAGTCGGGCCGAAGATGGGGTCGGTGGATCCGGGCTTCGGCACCGCCTACCTCGCCCGGGTGGTCGGTGAGAAGAAGGCAAGAGAGATGTGGTACTTGTGCCGGCGCTATACGGCAGACGAGGCCTGCGAGATGGGTCTCGTCAACAAGGTCGTGCCCGATGATGCGCTCGATGCCGAGGTGGCGTCATGGTGCATGGAGCTGGTCGAGCGCAGCCCGACCGCGATCGCGCTGGCGAAGCGGTCCTTCAACGCCGATACGGAATCGATACGCGGCATCGGAGCCCTCGGCATGCAGGGGCTGGCCCTCTACTACGGCACCGAGGAATCGAGCGAAGGCGGCGAGGCAGCTCGCAGCAAGCGGCCACCGGAGTTTCGGAAGTACTCCTGAATTCGGTTTCGGCCTAATACCGGTAGTGGTCGGGCTTGTACGGCCCATCGATCGGTACGCCGAGGTATTCCGATTGCTCTTTCGTGAGCGTGGTGAGCTTCACGCCCAGCTGGCCCAGGTGAAGTCGTGCGACTTCCTCATCGAGGTGCTTCGGCAGTACATAGACCTTGTTCTCGTACTTCTCGGGATGCTGATGGAGCTCGAGCTGGGCGATCACCTGGTTGGTGAATGAGGCGCTCATCACGAAGCTCGGATGGCCGGTCGCGCAACCCAGGTTGAGCAGCCGCCCCTCGGCCAGCACGAGCACGCTGTGGCCATCGGGGAAGATCCACTCGTCGTACTGGGGCTTGATGTTCTCGCAGCGCACCCCTTTCATCTTCTTCAGGCCCGCCATGTCGATCTCGTTGTCGAAGTGGCCGATGTTTCCGACGATGGCCTTGTCCTTCATCCGGGCCATCAGCTCGGCCGTGATGATGTTGAAGTTGCCGGTCGTGGTGACGAAGATGTCGGCGGTCTCGATCACTTCTTCGATCGTCGTGACCTGATAGCCCTCCATCGCCGCCTGTAGCGCACAGATCGGATCGATCTCGGTGACGATCACCCGGCAGCCCTGGCCGCGAAGTGCCTGGGCGCTGCCCTTGCCCACCTCGCCGTAGCCGCACACGACGGCGACTTTTCCGCCGAGCATCACGTCGGAGGCCCGCATCAGGCCGTCCGGTAGCGAGTGCCGACACCCGTAGGTGTTGTCGAACTTGCTCTTGGTGGCCGAGTCGTTGACGTTGATGGCCGGGAAGAGCAGCTCGCCGCGCTCCTCCATCTGGTAGAGCCGATGCACGCCGGTCGTGGTCTCTTCGGAGACGCCCTTCATTTTCGCGTTGAGTCGGCTCCAGCGATGCGGGTCTCTCGATTGGCCATTGCGCAGCGTCTGCAGGATCACGCCCCACTCTTCCGGGTCGGTTTCCGGGTTGAAGTCCGGAACCTTCTCGGCCTTCTCGAATTCGAGGCCCTTGTGGAGGAGGAGGGTGGCATCGCCACCGTCGTCGACGAGCAGTTCGGGGCCCGAGCCGTCGGGCCATTCCATGGCTTCATCCGTGCACCACCAGTACTCGTCCAGCGTCTCACCCTTCCAAGCGAATACCGCGATGCCCTTCAGATCGTCGGGCGTACCGTTCGGGCCGACTGCAACCGCAGCGGCTGCGGAATCCTGCGTGGAGAAGATGTTGCAGCTGACCCATCGCACGTCGGCACCGAGCGCGGTCAGCGTCTCGATCAATACGGCGGTTTGCACCGTCATGTGCAGGCTGCCCATGATCTTCACACCGGCGAGGGGTTGCTGCTTGCCGTAGCGCTCGCGTAGCGACATCAGGCCAGGCATCTCGTGCTCGGCGAGGCGGATTTCTTTTCGGCCGAGCTCGGCCAGGGAAAGGTCTGCGACCTTGTAGGCAGGTCGTTCGCTCATGGGGAGACTCCTTGGTGGGCGAAGCGCGGGTCGTGCTTCGGTTCGAAGTGTATTCATCTGTTTATGCGGATGCAATGGTATATAACATGAATTATCGCTTTCCCCCGGGGGAATCGCTAGATTCGGATGATGCGGTTCGTTCTACCCGGGTTCTGTGTTCTTGCGATTGCGTTCGGAGCCCTCGGCGCATCCGATCGTCCGCTCGAGATGTCTGTCGTCCGTCTGGATGGCAAGAGCGAATCCCTCACCCGCTACGCGGGCCGGGTCGTGCTGATCGTCAACGTGGCCAGCAAGTGCGATCTCACCCACCAGTACGAGGGCCTGGAGGCATTGTACGAGCGCTACCGGGAGCGCGGGTTCGTCGTGCTGGGCTTCCCCTCGAACGATTTCGAAGGCCAGGAACCGGGCAGCAACCAGGAAATCGCCGAGTTCTGCCGAGCGAACTGGGGTGTGAAGTTTCCGATGTACGCAAAGCTCCATGTCAGCGGGCCCGAGCAGCATCCGCTGTACGGCCATCTCACCCAGCTGCCGGTTCCGCTCGGTGGCCCCGTAGAGGGGAGCTTCCAGAAGTTTCTCGTGGCCCGGGACGGCCGTGTCGTCGATCGCCTCGCTCCACGGGTCGAGCCTCTCTCCGAGGAACTCGTCCACAAGATCGAGATTCTTCTCGGAGAGTCCCTGTAGGCTTGGTGGCGCACCGACCCTTGGATCGGGCCCGCTCATGGTACCGGTCGAACGAAGGGTCGCGTAGAGTCGAGGAGGGCGCTCCGGCCCCGTGACGGCTCCTGGGCTCGCCAAGAAGGAATGACGACATGCGTATCGGATTGCAGGTTCCGAACTTCACCTGGCCCGAGGGCTCCGAGGCGCTGGCGGGGACGCTGCGGCAGATCGCTGAAACCGTCGATGACGGCGGCTTTGCCAGCCTGTGGGTGATGGACCATTTCTTCCAGATCCCCGTGGCCGGTCCTGCCGAGAACGACATGCTCGAGAGCTACGGCGCCCTCCACTACCTGGCTGGTATCACCCGGCGGGTGCGCCTCGGCGCCCTGGTGAGCGGGGTGACCTATCGCCATCCGGGCCTGCTGGTGAAGACCGTGAGCACGCTCGATGTGCTCTCCGGTGGTCGGGCCATCCTGGGAATCGGCGCCGCCTGGTTCGACCGGGAGCACCACGGGCTGGGCGTGCCCTTTCCACCCCTTGGCGAGCGCTTCGAGCGGTTGGAGGAGACCCTGCAGATCGCCGAGCAGATGTGGTCCGACGATGACGGGCCGTTCGACGGGCATCACTACCAGTTGGCCGAGACACTCTGCGTCCCCCAACCCCTTCAGCGCCCCCGGCCTCCGATCCTGATCGGCGGCATGGGTGAGCGGAAGACCCTGCGCCTGGTCGCCCTCTACGCCGACGCTTGCAATCTCTTTACCCACGTGGGGATGGATGAACTCGCCCACAAGCTCGATGTGCTCCGGGGCCATTGCGACGATGTCGAGCGGGACTTCGACGAAATCGAGCGAACCAGTCTGTCGACGATTCAGATGGGCCCCGAGCACATGAGCATCCCGGACGTCATTGCCCACTTCCGCGAGCTCGCCGATCTAGGCATCCAGCACGCCATCGTGAACCTCCCGAACGTTCACGACATCACGCCACTGGAAGTCCTGGCCAAAGAGGTCATCCCCGAAATAGGCGGCTTCTGAACACGAACAGCGGAGGCGCTCCAGAACGCGCCGCCTGTGGGGTTCACTTTGCGTTCAGGATGGAGCGGGCGCAGTGTTGGCCGGAGGTGATGACGCCGGTGATGCCGCCGCCGGGCTGAGTCCAGTGGCCAGCGAGGAAGAGGCCGCGGAGGGGGGTGGTCGGGGCTGGGCGTCCGGGGCCGACCTGGGCCGGAGTGAGTGCGAAGCCGTAGATCGCGCCGGAATCGTTGCGGGTGTAGCGCTCCATGGTGCGCGGGCTGGCGCCTTCGCAGAAGCGGAGGATGTCTCGGAGGCCCGGGATGCGCGCGGCTGCGGCTTCCACCAGGCCATTCGTCAGCTCCTGCTTGCGCTCGGGCCAGGGCCCGGTATCTGCGCCTAGCAACGTCGTCAGTATCAGCAGGTGCTCGTCTTCCGGCGCAAGGGTCGGATCCAGGAGGGTTGGCACGGTGGCTGTGAACCAGCGGGGTGTGCCGGCCAGCGCCGAGGCGTGGGCGGCTTCGTGGTCCGCTTCCTCGAAGAAGAAGGTCTCGTGGCTGGCCGGCGAGAGCCCGCTCCGCTCGACGGCCAGGTAGGCGATGAAGGCAGAGATGGAGGGCTGCAGGCGCCGCAGCTGACGACGGTACCCGGCCGGAAGGTGCTCCCGACCGACCAGTTCGAAGGCGGTCTGCCGCACATCGGCATTCGAGACGACGATTGGCGCCGCGATGCGTTGGCCATTCTCCAGCACGATGCCGCGGACCGTGTCCCCCTCGACCGTGATCCTGCGGACCGTGCTTCGGAGCAGGATCTCGCCGCCGCGCTCCTCGACCGCATGAGCCAGGGCTTTGGCGAGGTTCTGGAAGCTGCCACGGGCGTAGACAGCACCGGCCTCCAGGTAGGAGAGCAGCATCGTCGACCAATACAAGAACGAGAGCTTCGACGGTGGCAAGCCCAGGTAGGGCCACAGGCTGGTGAGCGCGGCACGGGTCGTCGGATCCTGGACGTGGTGATCGAGTACGTCGGCCACGGTCGAGCGGCGGTGGCGCAGCAAGGCGGGGAAGCGCGCCGGATGACGCAGGATCTCGGTTGGCGATGAGAGGCGGGAGGCTCGGTCCGTTTCCCGCGCGATATCGGTGCACTCGGTGAGAAAGGATCGGATGCCTTTCTCTTCTTCGGGAAAAGCCGCGACGTGGGCCTCCAGGAAGCCGTCGGGATCGCCGGGTACGGCGAGCCGAAGGCCGGGAAGCTCCACGGTGTAGAAGGGGTCGACGGGCAGCCAGTTGCACTGATCGGCTACACCGAGATCTTCGAGCAGGGATTGCACGCCTGCGCGCCCGACCACGTGCACCGCCGAGTCGAAGAGATGGCGCCCTCGGCGGAACGCGTGAGCGTACCCTCCGACCCGATCGTGCCGCTCCACCACCAGCACGCGTTGGCCCGCCTGGGCGAGCTGTGCGGCTGCGGTCAGGCCGCCGATTCCGCTGCCCACGACGGCAACGTCGTAGCTCTCCCTCTTCGCTTCCGAGTGAAAACGCAACGCCGTGCCCGCGGGTCAGCGGATCTCCAGCTCGGCCGGATCGTTGCCCACCAGTCCGTACCTGCACATGAAATTGAGGAGCCCCATGCTGTATCGGTTCGTCGCTCCCTCGCCGGTGAAAATGCGAGGCATATGCCGCCGGAAATGGAAATCCATCAGCCGGCCGATGCGCGTGTGTCGCACGTATTCGCCCACCCGGAACATCGTCAGGAGCCTGCCGCTGTAGTAGTGATCGGCGGCGCGCTGCCAGACCGTGAGGTTCCGCAATACGAATTGCTGGTACCTGACCAATGCGCGGTCACTGCCACTTTGCAGGGCTTCCGCCAGGGCCTCGGCGCTCTGCATGCCGATCAACATACCGCTGGAGAACACCGGGTCGATGAAGCCGAATGCATCGCCCACGAGCGACCAGTTCGGTCCGAACCCGCGGTGGGTTCGCAGTTGGTAGTTCGAGTATTGCATCACGGGCGTGATGCGTTTCGCATCCTTGGACCATCTCCGCGTGGTGGCATCCGTTTGCAGGAAAGCGTCCAGTTGTTCTTCGGCGGTATTGCCGAACTTGCGGATGAACTCAGCGCCGATCACCACGCCGACCGACGTGCGATCGCGCAGCGGGATGCGCCAGCCCCAGCCGTGTTCGAGGCGGTCGGTATGGACATTGCCCAGCGTTTCCATCGGGACGCCTTCCATATGGGCGTGGAGGGCGACATCCTTGCGCGTGCCCACGGTCGTCGGCAGATCCAGGTGCCGGGCGATCAGCCGGGTACGCCCGCTCGCGTCTACGATCCAATCCGGCTCGCCTCCGAGGACGGGAAGCGCGGCTTCGCGGCTGGCCTCGTCCAGGCGGAGATGCTCGCCATCGCCCGGCTCCAAGCCGGCGGAATGTTCGATCTGATGGGCACCGGCCTTCTTCGCGGCCTGCAGGAGCGTATCGTCGAAACGATCGCGTGGGACGTTGTAGGAGTAGGTCGTCTTGATCGACGGCACTTCGTGGAACTGGAAGCCCATCCCGTCATCCGGGGTGAAGAGGAAGTTCGCTCCGCCCTTGAACTGGCTGTACGACGAGACTTCCTTCTCGACACCGAGCTTGCGCAGGAACGGGACGATCGCCGGCACCAGGGATTCACCCACGATGATCGGCGGCCGCTTGCCGCGTGTGAACAGCGCCACGTCCATCCCGGCCCGGGCCAGGTAGGTGGCGACTGCCGCGCCAGCCGGACCGCCTCCGATGATCGCAACCTTCTGGATCGAACGCCTGGCTTGAGCCGAACGCCCGCCGGATCGGACCGAGCGCCCGGAGTCGAATATCGATCGCTTCGCCATGAACGTGGAGTCTAGCCCCGGTCCAACCGGACGCGAAAGATGGGGCACGCCGCCTCGTGCCATTCCCTTCCGGTTGCGCGAGACTCCGCGGCGATGTCGGACTGGACCCTCGAGAGGCTGACGGTGCGGGTCTTCGAGATCCTCCGCGATGAGTTGCTCGAAGTGACCGGCGACTTCACTCCCGGTTCGGACCTGGTGGGTGCCGGGCTCGATTCCCTGGCGGTCACCCAGCTGATGTTGGCGATCGAGGAGAGCACCGGAGTCTGGGTGGACGAGAGCCTGTTGACGCCGGAGAACCTGGAGACCTCGGAGACCCTGGCAGCCTGCGTCCACGAGCAGCTGCAGCAGGCCTGAGGCATTGTCGCACGCCGCGTCTTCTGCGATTCCGCTCACCGGCGCCGATTGCTTCCTCCGTGCATTCGATGACGAGGTGCGTCGCCGAGCCGGTGCGAGCCACGCCTCCCAACTGGTCCTGCGGCTGGGGCCGGGCTTCGACCTCGCTGCTTTCGAGAGCAGACTCGCCGAGGCCGCGGCCGCCCATCCGATCCTGCACGCACCCATTCGCCGGCGCCTGGGGCTGGGTGCACCGGCCTATCGGCTGGACCGGGCCCGAGCGGAATCAGCGCCGAAGGTGCGGGTCCATCCGCACCTGGAGGGCCGCTCACTCCCCGATCTCTTCTTCGCGCGAATGAACGAGCCTTTCCGCGCAGAGCGTGGTGAGCTCTTGCGGGTGGATGTCGTGCCCCGCCCGCACGGCACCGACCTCGCGATGACCTGGCTGCACATGCTCCTCGATGGCGCCGGCAGTGAAGCTTTCGTCGAGTGGCTGGAGTCCGTCCACCGGGGTGAGCGCGAGGTCACGGAACTGCCCCCCGATGATGTCGTGACGTCGCCCGGGCTGCCGGCGGGGTTGACCTTCCAACAGCGCGGACGCAGTGCGACCGCATGGCAGGCCTGGATGGCTTCGATGGCAGAGCCGTGTCCCCGTTCCCTGGCTGGGCCCTTGGCCGATCTGCGCCAGGATCTCCGCTACGACCTGCTCACGTTGCCCGAGGCTGAGACCGAACGCGTTTCGGAGCGGGCCCGGCAGAAGGCGGGCTTCCTGACCCCGATGCTCTTCTACCTGGCTTGTGCGATCCGTGCCCACGATGCGATCTTTCGGGAACGGCGTCTGGACCCCGGAGCCTATGTCGTGCCTTTGCCAGTGAACATCCGCCCGAAGGGTTCGGAGCATGCCATCTTCAGGACCCGGGTTTCGCTGCTCTGGTTTCGGGTGCTGCCGGAGCAGGTCCGGGATCTCGACGGGCTGATCGGTGAACTCAAGCGCCAGCGAGTGGATGCGATCAAGGCCGGTCGGATCGAAGGCGGAGTGATCGCGATGGACTTCGCGCGATGGGCCCCGAAGCGTGTCTACGCACACATGGCACGGCGTGCGATGAAGGGAGAGCTGTGCTCGTTCTTCTTCGCGTTCACGGGAGAGTTCGCAGGGGGGATCGATCGGTTCTTCGGCGCGCCCATCGAGAACGCGTTTCACGCACCGCCGGTGCCGACCTCACCTGGAAGCGTTGCAGCGATCAGTCTGCGGAGCGGACGCCTGAACGTCAGCCATGTTCAGCAGGCGGGGATGCTCAGCGATCGGGAACGCGAGCTCTTCCAGCACGCCTTGCGGGCAGACCTGCTCGGAGAATCATGACCGTTCGCTACGACGTGGCGGTCGTGGGCGGGGGTTCCGCCGGTGTGGCCGCAGCCCTGGCGGCTGCGGCCTGCGGCGCGCGCACACTCCTCGTCGAAGCCAGCGATCGTTTGGGCGGCAACGTGAGCCTCGCGCTGGTGAACACGATCTGCGGGCTCTACCTCCCCGCGCAGGGTGACACACCACGCCTCGCCCACTCCGGGCTGCCAGCGAGGCTCGAGGAGAGGCTGCGTCGAGCGGGCGCTGCCGGCCCGCCGGAACGGGCGGGTCGCGTCTTCTACCTGCCGATCGATCCCACGGGCTACGCACGTGTCCTGTCGGAGGAGGTCGAGGCGGCGCCCGGACTGCAGGTGCAGACGGGAACTCCGATGACAGGAGTGGACGAGACCGCCGATGGCTTTCGCTTGCACTTCCAGGGCGGGAATGCGGAGCTGAGTCTGCTCGTGGATGCAACCGGAGATGCTGCGGTTGCCGCCAAGCTCGGCGCGGAGTGCAGTGAGGACCCGGGCGACGCGCTGCAATCCCCTTCCTACATCATCGAGCTCGGCGGGGTCGAAGCCAGGGGTCTCGAAGACCATGCGCGCATGCAGCTCAGTGCGGCGCTGGCGGGGGCCGTTCGTCACGGTGAACTCCCGGCGGGCTGCGAATCCGTCGCCTTGCGCCCGGGGTTCGCGCCTGACCGGGCGTACCTCACCCTCGGAGTGCCGAAGCTCCCGGGTCGCACCTACGCACCTCTCGATCCGGGCTACATGCGCGCGCTGGAGAAGCAGGCTCGTGATAGCGCGGAGACGGTGCTCGAGGTTCTCTGTCGCACCCGTCGGCCCTTCGCGAAAGCCCGGGTCTCGGCCTGGCCCGAGCGCATTGGGCTGCGGGAGACGCTGCGGCTTCGGACGCGGATCGAACTCGACCGCGATGACGTGCTGCAGGCGCACAGGCGAGAGGACGAAGTAGCGCTCTCGAGCTGGCCGATCGAGCTGTGGCGTGATCACCGTCGCGCACGTTTCCAATATCCAACCGGCCCTTGTGGTGTGCCGCTCCTTTCGATGGTGAGCCGCAGCCATCCACGGCTCGGCTGTGCAGGGCGCTGTGTGGGAGGAAGCCGGGAGGCTCTCGGTGCGCTGCGAGTGATCGGCACATCCCTGGCGACCGGCGAGGCCATCGGGACGGCTGCTGCGCTGGCTGCCGACTCTGGCGGTACTCTCCTGCAGGTAGCCCCGGCGGCGGTGCGGGGGCGGACCTTTGCGAGTGAAGGCCGACCGGCATGACGGAATCGATCCTGGATGCGATTCGTGCTCGGGCCGCCGAGTGTCCCGAAGCGCCGGCCTGGATTGCCGATCGCGGTCATGGGGAGTCCGAAACGGGATGCTATGCGGAGCTGCTCCAGAGGGTCGATGCGGCCGCTGCGGGATGTGTCCGCGCGGGGCTCGCGCCCGGGGAGCGGTGGGGTCTGCTCGCGCCCCAGGGTGAGGGCTTCATCGAGCAGGCCCTGGCGATTCTCGCGGCGGGCGCATGCCTGGTGCCGATTCCCGACGACACGGTCGGCCCGGCTCTCGAGGCATTCGCCGAGCGTGCGCGCCTTCACGGTCTGGTGCGTCTCGGGAAGGACGGACACTTGGAAGTCTCCGCCCGCCAGGCCCCTGGATCCCTCGATGGGCAGGGCGATGAGGCGTTTCGCGAACTCCATCCCGCCTATCTGCGCTTTACGTCTGGAACGACCCATCGCCGCAAAGGCGTGATCCTCGGCCACGCGCGCATCCTCGAACGCCTGGCTGCGGCCAACCGCGGCCTCGGCATCGAGCCCGGGGATCGGATCCTCTGGCTGCTGCCGATGGCCCACCACTTCGTGGTTTCGATCCTGCTCTACCTGCGTTTCGGGGCGACGATCCTGCTGCCGAAGAGCTCGTTGGCAAGGGACGTCCTGGGTTTTGCCGGGCGTGAGCGGGCGACCCTCTTCTACGCGTCGCCCTACCACTACAATCTGATGGCGAAGGACGCCGGTGAGCAACAGCTGCCCGATGTGCGACTCGCGATCTCCACCGCCGAAGGTCTGCGACCAGAGATCGCCGAGCGGTTCTTGGCGCGCTTCGGACTCCCGCTGCGCCAGGCACTCGGCATCATCGAAGTCGGCCTTCCTGTGATCGATCTGGCGGATCCACGGCCCGGCGCGCTCGGGCAGCCCTTGCCCGACTACGATGTCTGGCTGCGCACGGATGAAGGTCGTGCGCTCACGGATTCGTCATCCGAGCGCACCGGCGAGATCTGTATTCGCGGTCCGGGCCTGTTTGACGCCTACCTCGATCCGTGGACGCCTTCAGCCGAGGTTCTCGAACCCGATGGATTCCGAACGGGGGATCAGGGCTTCTTCGACCGCGACGGCCGTTTGCATCTGGCCGGCCGGCGGGCGAACCGCATCAACATGGCCGGCATGAAGTTCTTCAGCGAGGAAGTCGAGGCAGTGCTCGACCAGCTGCCCGGAGTTCGCCGCAGCCGTGTCTCGGCAAGGGCCCATCCCCATCTGGGTGAGATCCCCGTGGCCGAACTCGAGCTCGAAGAAGGTGCCGACGCACCGGATCGCAAGACGATGATGACGCATTGTCGCCTGCAGCTCGCTGCGTACAAGGTGCCGCGGCAGCTCGAGATCGTGGACGTGCTTCCGATGACTGCGACCGGCAAGCTCGAGCGAACACCGGGGCTCGAAGGGGAGCGCTGATTCCACCGCACCGACCCCGATCTCGGCATTTCGCGCCGGAAGCCAGCACCGACTTGTTGTAGAGTGCGCGCGGGGGATGGGTGTGGTCGAAGGGAACGATGCGATGTCGGCGGACGTGTCGGGGAAGACAGCGCTCATCACGGGAGCGAGCAACCGAACGGGAATCGGCTGTGCGATCGCACGGCGCATGGCGGCTGGCGGAGCCAACGTGGTGCTCACGGATCTCGCCAGCGGGAGCGCAGTGGCGGCGGGCATCGAACGTGGTTCGATCGAGGGGCTGCAGGAGATTGCGGCCGAGCTGGCCGACGAGCATGGTGTCCCCACGCTGGCGCTTCCCCTGGATGTGACGGACGACAGCTCCGTGCAGGCCGCCGTATCAGCGGTGGGTGAGCGCTTTGGTCGCATCGACGCGCTCTTCAACAATGCCGGCACCGTCTTCGGCGCACCGTCGGTGCTTCACGAGTACGACATCGAGGCCTGGAACAAGACGCTGGACGTGAACCTGACGGGCATGCTGCGGGTCACGCGCGCTGCTGTCCCGCTGATGCAGGGGGCTCCCGGCGCCATCGTCAACACCGCGTCTCGTGCCGGAAAGAAACCGGCGGCGACCAATGGTGCCTACTCGGTATCCAAGGCGGGGGTCATCATGGCCACCAAGGTGATGGCCGTGGAGCTGGCTCCTCTCGGTATTCGCGTCAATGCGATCTGTCCCGGTCTGATCGAGACCGATCTCCAGAAGGGAAACGTGGCCCTGCGCGCTCATCTCTGGCAGGTGAGCCCCGAAGAGGCCAGGGAACGTCTGCTCAGTACGGTTCCCATGGCCCGTATGGGAAGTGTCGACGAGGTGGCCGAAGTCTGTGCCTTTCTCGCTTCGCAGGCATCCTCCTACATCACCGGACAGGCACTCAACATCGGTGGCGGTATCATCGTCGAGCTCTGACTCCGGAGCGTCCGGGCAAACCGACTGGAAGAACACTGGACTTATAGAGAGGGTTGAAATGCAGTTCGAATCCGGCGGCCAGGCGGCCGCCCATGCGTTGCTGGCACACGGCGTCGATACGATTTTCACGCTGAGTGGCGGGCATCTCAATCCGATCTACGTCCATCTCGAGAATACGGAGATGAAGTTCTTCGACACGCGGCACGAGCAGGCCGCGGTCTGGATGGCCGAAGCCTATGGACGCATGACCCGACGTCCGGGCGTCGCTCTGGTGACCGCGGGGCCAGGCTTCACGAACGCGCTGACCCCGATTGCCAGCGCCGCGATGGCTGCGACGCCGTTGGTGCTGATTTCCGGCTGCGTCGGGGTCCGCATGATCGAGAAGCTCGACCTCCAGGACATGCGTCAGGCGCCGGTGATCGAACCGATGGTCAAGAAAGCGTTCGTCTGTCATCACGCTGAGCGCATCCCTGAATTCGTCGATCTCGCGTTTCGCGAGGCGTCGAGCGGGCGTCCGGGTCCGGTTTATCTCGAACTGCCCGTCGATGTGCTGACCGCCAAGCCGAGCGGCGATGTGGCGATTCCGATCACACGCGTCGAGTCGCAGGTCGTCGATCGCAGCAAGGCCCAGCAGTTGGTGGATCTGTTGGATCGTGCCAAGAAGCCGGTGGTGGTGGCCGGTAGCGGCGCCTGGTACGCCGATGCGGGCGACGAGCTCCGCCGCTTCATCGAGGCGACCGGAGTTCCGATCTTCACGGCTGCCAACGGCCGTGGGATCGTTTCCGATACCGATCCGCTCTGCTTCGGCGGGGTTCTGGCCATCCGTCCAGGGGCCGGAATGCACGCCGGCCAGAATGCCGATCTCGTCATCTTGCTCGGCAATCGCCTCAACCTGTTCTGCCTGTTCGGACAGACCTACAACGCCGAAGCGAAGATGGTCCAGGTCGACATCAAGGCCGAGGAGATCGGTCGCAATCGGCCCATCGACCTTCCGATCGTCAGCGACATCCGCGCATTGGTGGGCGAGCTGAACGAACTCGTCGATGCGTCGGGAAACGCAAGTGTGCTGCGCGACCGGTTTGCCCCCTGGATCGAGGAACTCGGCGGCGCCGAACGCGAAAGCCTGGCGGCAGCGGAGGAGAACTGGCGCAGCACGAGCAAACCGATCCATCCCATCCGACTCGCCAAGGATGTCGACGAGTTCATGAACCGCGAAGATGACATCGTGGTGACCGATGGTGGCGATGCCACCACATGGATCGGGATGACCCGCACCATGCGGCGTGCGGGTCACTACCTGGACTACGGACTCTTCGGCTCACTCGGTGGTGGGCTCCCCTACGCCAATGCGGCCAAGCTGCTCAATCCGGACAAGCGCGTGCTGTTGTTCACTGGTGATGGATCCCTTGGCTTCAACTTCATGGAGTTCGAACGAGCCATCAGCAAGGGGCTGCCCATCGTGGTGATCATCTCCAACGATCTCGGCTGGGGAATGATCCGGCACAGCCAGGTGGTGAAGCTGGGCCACGCGATCGAACCGGTGACCGAACTGGGTAGCATCGAATACGACCGCTTCGTCGAGAGCATGGGGGGCGTGGGGTACCGGGTCGAAGATCCCGATCAGATCCTTCCGACGCTGGAGAAGGCGTTCGCGTCGGGCAAGACGGCCTGCATCAACGTGATGACGGATCCCTCGTCCATCAGCCCCGGCAGTATCGCGCTGGCAAACGTGGGGGCCTACCAATAGGGGGTCAGTGATTCTCGACCTCGCGGCGGGTCTGCCGGACCATGATTCGCTCCAGCAAGGAGGGAAAGAGCCGGGAGAGCCACCATGAGATCTGTGCGACGCGCCCCAGCAGCAGGAACCGGCTCTCCTTCTCGATGGCACGGATCATGATCGATGCTGCCTCTTTCGGCGTCATGCTCTTGCCCACCGTCTGACTCGCCTGGCCCGGTCGCGCTGTTCCCTCGTAGAGGCCAGCGCCCTCCAGATTGTCCTTCTGGGTATCGATGAACGAGGGGCAGACGATCATCACCCGCATTCCATGCTCTGCCACCTCGGCGCGCAGGGTCGCGAAGAACCCGATCATCGCGTGCTTGCTGGCCGCATAGGCGGAGCGTCCGTGAAGTGGCGTGAAACCCGCGACGCTGGATACCGCGACGACCATGCCCCGACGCCGGATCAGACCCGGCAGCAGCAGCTTGCAGCAGTTGACGCTTCCACTGAAGTTGACGGCCATGACCTGATCGATCGTAGACAGTCCGGTCTCCAATACGCTGCTGAAATGCGTGATTCCCGCATTGGCGATCAACAGGTCTGCTTCACCGCTCTTGGCGACGACCGCTTCCAGGACCTCCTCGCATTGCCCGGCATCCGTCACGTCCAGTCGCCAGGACTGGAATCGATCCGAGGAGATCGAATCGGCCAGCACCGCGAGCTCCTCTCGATTGAGGTCGAGTGCGCTGACGCGGGCTCCCGAGTCGATCAGCTGTCGACACAGCATTCGGCCCAGGCCGCCGCTGGCTCCCGTGATCACGACGTGTTTCCCCTGAATGTCCAGATCCTGCCCTTTCCGTTCGCAGATCCAAGGCTCGAAGCGGCAGGGTAGCAGGCAGCTTCCTGAAGCCGGCTAGTCTCGGGCCCATGGCAGAATCCAGTCGGGAAGACGTTCCTCCCGAGCCGCGCACCCGGGTCGGGCTGCGGTTCGATCCGCGCCTCGCCGATGGTGCGCTGGCCGGTGAGCGGTTGGCCGCGCTTCAGGAAGCCGCACCTCAGGCCGAAGCGCAGGGTTTCGATGTTCTGTGGATCGCCGAACGGCCGACCTCCGAGGCATCCCTGGTTCCATCCGCACTGATCCTCTGCGCCGCGGTCGCGATGCGCACCCAACGGCTGCGAATCGCCAGCGGTCTGTTGCCCCTGCCTTTCTACCACCCGCTTCGCGTGGCCGAGGATGCAGCTTCCCTGGACGGGCTCTCTGCCGGACGCTTCGAGCTGGGCGTGGGTCTGGGAGCCGATCCCGCGGCCCTCGCGCACTTCGGTGTGGACGCGGAGGAGAGAACCGCCCGTTTCGAAGAGGCCTTGGACTTGATCGCGGCTGCTTGGCGAGGCCCTCTCGAATTCGACGGGCATTTCTTTCCCACCGAGAGCGTGGATGTTCATCCGCGACCGATCCAGTCAGGCGGACCCCCACTTTGGATTGGTGTGGAGGCACCCGCTGCACAACGCCGCGTGGCGCAACGCGATCAGGGGTTGCTGGTGCGCGCCGGGGTTTCCGTCGAGCCGTACCTCGAAACCCTGGCCGCTGGGCAGGCGTCTCGTGTGGCGTTCCTGCTCGAAACCGGCACGGATGTGCTCCCGGGCATCGGTGGGCAGCGCGAGATCGTCTGCTGCGATTGGATCCTTCCGCTGGCCCCAGAGCTGGCCCCGGAGGCAATAGCGCCGGAGGTCGAGCGCCTAGCTACACGAGCGGCTTCGCTGCGTCAGCGGAGCGTCGGTTGAGTGGTCAGGTGGGCACTTCGGAGCGACTTACGCTCCCACGGCCAGTGACGTAGACTCCCGGTTCGTCTCACGAAGGTCTGTAGTCCCTCGAAGGAGCTGACGGATCCCCGCGTCCTCCGGGCCGCGGACGGAGGTGTGAGGGAGTTGAAGAAACTCGCCAAGGAGATGAAGCTCCTGATCCTGGGAACAACACTGGTCATGCTGGTGCCGAGTGTCTGTGCGGTCATACTCGTCGGCGTCGGGATGTCGGTGAACGACGTCGAGACGCAAGACCTGAACAAGGCGGAAGATCCGCCGCCGATCGTTACGCTCGCGGAATTCGAGCAACTCAGGGAAGGCATGAGCATTCAGGAAGTGGTGGCAATCGTTGGCGCCCCGGGAGTTGTGTCCGCTTCGGGGGGCAACGATGCGAATGGGCAGACCCGCATGTCCGTATGGCAGAACAGCGATGCCTCCCATATGAACGTGACGTTCGAGAACGGCCAACTCGTCACGAAAGCGCAGCTCTATTTGAAATAGCCCCTCGCACAAGCCAGCCATGACGGTGCGAAAGTGCGGTCAGGCTGGCTACGAGCGAGCGGAAACGTTCACCAGAGCCAGCGTGGAACTCGCTCCGCATAGGCTTCGTAGCTCTGGCCGAAGCGCCTGCGCAAACCGGGTTCCTCCAGCTTCGTCACGAAGAAGTGTGTCAATGCGAAGAAGCCCGCCGCATAGAGCACGAGCGCCGGGCAGGCAAACGCCCAGGCTTCGGTCAGCATGACTGCGACGTAGAGCAGGTACATCGGATTGCGGGAGTATCGGTAGGGGCCCACGGCCACGAAAGCCTGTGGCGGGTCGAAGGGTGCGGGGGTTCCGCGGCCGAGACGCACGAACTGGACCACCTGCACGGTCAGGACGACGGTCGCGAGCACGAGGGCCGCCTTTCCGGCCACCGACGAGTGGCGCAAGCCGTCCGCGAAGCTGCTGTCCGATGCTCGCAGAACCAGCCAGGGTCCGAGGATGAAGAACATCGTCGCGAACCAGGCCATCACGCCGAGGGTCTTCGCCGCGATCAAGGCTCCAGGCCGGTGTTTCCGGTGCGGTGCAGATCGAGCACCCGAGCGATGTCGTCATCTTGCCGCCGATCCTGTTCGAGGCCGGGCACGACCTTGCGGATGGCGTCTCGCAGCAAGCCGGCGCGGCGCCCCGGAGCCTGCCCGTCTCGCTCGCGCAGGTCGACTGCCTGGCATGCGGCCAGCACTGCGATCGATCCCACCGTCTCGGTGAGTTCAGCGATGCGCAAGCCGTCGCGGGCGGCGATCGTGCCCATGCTCACCTTGTCCTGGTTGTGCGATTCGGTGCTGCGGCTGAACGCAGCGGCGGGCATGGTGAGCTTCAGGGCCTCGGCGGTCAGCGCGGAAGCGCTGATCTGCATCGCCTTGAAGCCATGGTGGACGAGTGCGCCGTCCCCGGTCTGGGCCACCAGGTTCTCGGGCAGGCCGCCGCTCGTTTCGGGGCAGCAGAGCAGGGTGAGCTGGCGGTCGAGCAGATCGGCCACGCTGGCGATCGCGGTCTTCAACGTGTCCATGGCCAGGGCCACGTGTCCGCCATAGAAGTTGCCACCGTGCAGTACATCACCCTGCTCCGGATCGACGAGCGGGTTGTCATTCACTCCATTCACCTCGACTTCGAGCAGCTCCTTGGCAAAGGAGGCGGCGTCGAGCAGCACGCCTAGCACGTGAGGCGCGCAGCGGATCGAGTAGCGGTCCTGCAGGCGGTCCCGGCGCAGCGCGTCGTCGCGCTCCAGGTCTTCGCGAATCCAGGCTGCGGCCTGTTCGGTGCCCGGGTGGGGCTTCCAGGAGAAGATTCGCGCGTCGAAGTGATCCGGGTTGCCGTGGCAAACCTCACTGACGATGGCTGTGATCGCGGCCGCCAGGCGAGCCAGTTTCTGTCCCTGCTCCCAGACGAGGCAGCCGAGGGCCGCCATCATGCTGGTGCCGTTCATCAAGGCCAGGCTCTCCTTCGGGCCGAGCCGAATGGGCTCCACGCCGAGTTCGGCCCAGGCGGCATTCGCGGAGAGAAGCCGCCCACCGAGGGTCGCCTCGCGCTCGCCGATCAGCATGGCGGCCAGATAGGAGAGCGGCGTCAGGTCACCGCTGGCTCCGACCGAGCCCTCGGCCGGGATACGAGGCAGCAGGCGGTGCTCGAGCGCCAGGCACAACCGTTCGAGCAAGGTCTCGCTGACGCCCGAGTGCCCGCGGGCGAGGGAGGCCGTGCGCACCACGAGCACGGCGGCCGCCTCCTCCTGTTCGAGGATGCGACCCGTGCCGCAGCCGTGGAAGCGCAGCAGTTGGTGGGGCATTTCCTGCTGCAGCGCCTGTGGGATCGAGTTGCCCACCGAAGCTCCGACGCCGGTGGTGACACCATAGACCGGATTGCCTTCGGCCAGCCTGGAGCGCACGGCCTGCTGGCCCATGCGCAGCCTCCGCCGATAGCCCTCGTCCTGCCAAAGGGCCATCGGGCGCTCGCCCCGTGCCAGGGCCAGCACATCGGTGAGCTGCAGCGGGCTCCGGCCAAGCCAGAAGGTCTCGGATTCCACGCTCGTGATGCTACCGGAAGGGCAAGGAATATCCCCGGGGTCCGCGGCTCCGAGGTGGTATCGTCTGGGTGCTGTGGGACGCTGGTTCAAGCTGAAATCGCGTCAGCTCCGGACCGGGCTGGCCTTTGCGTACTATGGGCTCGGGGCGTTGGTGATCACGCTCTGGCTGGGGTTGCGCCGTCTTCTCGGTGTCCCCGCGGGCCGAGATGCCGCCCAGCGGATTCTCCGCCGGAGCTACGATAGCTTCGTGCGGCTGATGGTGGCGCTGGACCTGTTTCGGCTGCACAACGTCGGAACCGACGCACTCGTAGGGCCTGGCCCGCGCCTGATCGTCGTCAACCATCCATCGGCGATCGACTCGGCGCTGGTCGTCCGGCATCTGCCGCAGGCGGACAACTTCATGAGTCCGACCTGGGCCCGCGTCCCGCTGATTCGCAGCGTCGGCAAGGCCGTGGCGTTCATTCCCAGCGACGCTGCCCAGGCCTCCGTCGATGAAGCCGTGGAACGCTTGCGCGCCGGACGCACTGTGGTGATGTTCCCGGAGGGCACGCGTTCTCCGAGGAATGGTCTGGGCCACTTCGCGCGGGGCGCGGCCCATATCGCTCTTCGGAGCGGATGTGATCTGTTGCCGGTGGTGATCCGCATGGATCCCCCGATCTTGAAGAAGGGCGAGCGTTGGTATGAGGTTCCCGATCGGACGCCGGATGTGGAGTTGCGGGTGATGCCGCCCTTCTCCCCGGGCAAGGTGCTCGATGGAACCGAACCTCCGATGCTTGCCGCCCGCAAACTCACGGCCGCGCTGCGTGGCCTCTATATGAAGGTGCTCGAACTTGACTGACGAAGCGCTTGCCCTGGAGATCAAGAAGATCATCGTCGAGTCTCTTGCACTCGAGGACATCGCGCCCGAAGAGATCGAGACCGCGGCGCCGCTCTTCGTCGAAGGGCTCGGCCTGGATTCGATCGACGCATTGGAGCTGGCGATGTCCCTGGAGGAGAAGTACGGCGTCACCGTCGGAGACGACCCGGACGAGAACCAGAAGATCTTCTATTCGGTAGAGAGCCTGGCGCAGTTCGTCACGGTGCAGCGCAGCTAGGCCGCGGTGGCTTCGACCGAAGAGATCTGGGGCATTGTGCGCAAGGTGCTGCGCGCTGAGTTCTCGTTCGCCGACGAGGACTTGCGTCCTGCCGCTCACCTGGCGGACGATCTGGATCTCGACAGTGTCGACGCGGTTGCACTTCTGGTGCGGCTCGAGGACGCGATCGATCTCGAGATCGAAGAAGACGACCTGCAATCCCTCACCACGCTACAAGACGTCGTCGATCTGGTGGCGGCGCGGCTGGTCTGATTCGTGACCTGTGTTCCCCTCCGTTCTTTGCTGATGCAGTCGCGCACCGATGAATCGCCGGTGGCGTGGGATCGTCACACGGCCCATGCCTTCGGTGATTTCCTGCGACACGTCGGTGGACTGGCTCGCCGACTCGACGGGCCCGCGGGCGCCAGGATCCTGCTCGATACCACGAGTGCCTACGCCTTTGCGGTGGGGATGTTCGCGGTGGCGCGGGTCGGCGGGGAGGCATTGGTGCCTCCAAATCGCCAGCCGGGGACCCTTCGCGAACTTCGGTCGCTCTGCGATCGCGTGCTCAGGGACCGGGGTGCCGCGAGCGCGGCGCCCGAATCGGCGCCCGCCGTGGCGTTGGATCCCCTTGCCCACTCCGGTGAGCCATGGCCGGCCGAGCTCGACCCGGAACGGCCCGTCGTCCAGCTCTTCACATCGGGAACGACCGGCCGCGCGAAGGAAATCCCCAAGGCCTGGTGTCACCTGGATGAAGTGGTCGAACTCGAGCGTCGTATCGGAGTCGATCTGCCCGACCAGACCCGGATCTTCGCGACGGCGCCACATCAGCATCTCTACGGGATGCTGTTGCGTGTGCTGTGGCCGCTCGCGACGGGTCGAATGTTCCAGGCCGAGAGTCTGCTTCGGCCAGAGGAACTGCTGCCCCGTCTTGCGGATACCCCGGCCTCGGTGTTGGTGGCCACGCCTGCCCATCTTCGGCATCTGGTCGCTCGGCCCGAACTCTGCGATCTGCGGGGTCGCGTACTGCGAGTGATTTCGTCGGGGGGACCGCTCCCGCCAGCCACCGCGGCGAGCGTCGAGTCTGCACTCGGTGTGCCGCCGGTCGAGATCTTCGGTTCCACCGAAACGGGTGGTGTCGCGAGTCGAAGCCAGCCCGCCGGTAGACCCACACCGCGGTGGAGCCCGTTCGGGCAGGTCCGGGTGCGACGCGATCCGGGTTCGGGTCGTCTGCGTGTGAGTTCGCCCTTCGTTTCGGTCGGTGCCGATCCGTCGTTGGTTGGCACGCTCGAATTCGAGATGGGCGATCGGGCGGAAGTCGACGATGAGGGTCGCTTCGCGTTACGAGGTCGTGCGGATCGCGTTGTGAAGATCGGGGAGAAGCGGCTTTCGCTGGAGGACATGGAGAGTCGGCTTCGCGAGCATGCATTCGTCGACGACTGTGCACTGGTGGTCGTCGATCGGAGTGCTGAGCCAAGGGTGGCTGCGGTCGTCGTGCTCTCCGCCGAGGGCCGGACCGCGCTGGCCGATCAGGAGCGGCGCGGCCTCGTCCAGGCGCTTCAGTCTCAGCTGGCTGCGCATTGGGATCGCGTCCTCCTGCCGCGTGTCTGGCGTTTCGTCGCCGCGTTGCCCACCGACGAGCGCGGAAAGCTGCCCCAGCAGGCCGTCCTCGCACTGGTCCTGGAGCGTCCGACGCAACCGATCATCCTCGGAGGGCGGCGTGAGGGCGATCACCTCGAGAGGGAACTTCGCGTGCCGACGGACCTGGCTGCATTGGAAGGCCACTTTCCCGGGGCACCCGTGGTGCCCGGTGTCGCCCAGGTGGGCTGGGCCCTGGCGGCTGCGGAAGAGTTGGCCGGAGGCGAGCTTCAGCTTGCCGGTGTCGAGGCGCTCAAGTTCAAGGAGATGCTGCTTCCTGGCGGTCAGGTGGTGCTCGAAGTGGAACTGGATAGGCCGCGGGCGCGGGTGCGCTTCCGCGTTCTTGCCGAAGGCCGGGAGCTCTCTTCCGGTCGGCTGCTCTTGTTGGATGCGTCGTGAAGCCGGCCCTGCTGATTCCGGTCCACCAGCACGCCGAGCCCCTGGCCGACGTGCTCGACGGGTTGGCCGGGCTCGGGATGCCCTGCTTTGTGATCGACGACGGCAGTGACACGGCCAATCGCCAGCGCATGGATGAGTTGGCCCGTCTTCATGACTTCGTCGAGCTGCATCATTGTGAGGAGAACGGAGGGAAGGGCATGGCCCTGCGCGCCGGATTCCGTCTGGCCGCGCATCGTGGCTACAGCCACGTGATCCATCTGGACGCCGATGGCCAACACGCGACCTCCGATGTCCCGCGCTTCCTGGAGGCCATGGCCGCCCATCCCGGAGCGCTGGTGCTCGGCGCTCCAAGGTTCGACGCCTCGGTTCCGAAGGCCCGCCTGGCCTCGCGTCAGCTCTCCCGCGGCCTGGTCTGGCTCGCGACGCTCTCGTTCGCGATCGAGGATCCGCTGGTGGGCTTCCGAGGTGTTCCCCTCGAGCCGACCTTGGCGCTGCTCGACCGGGTGCGTACCGGGGACCACATGGAATTCGAGCCAGAGTTGGCCGTGCGTCTTGTGTGGGCGGGCGTACCGGTGATCAATCAGGTCACGCCCATCGTGTATCCGAAAGGAGGTTATTCCAACTTCGACATATTCTGGGATGACCTGCGACTGGCGTGGCTCTACATGCGCCTCTTCTTCGGCATGTTGGTTCGCAGCCCGCGTCTGCTGTGGCGCCGACCGGCGGCTCTGGCAATGGAGCCGGAAGGCGCATGAAATCCGTGGCGCCCGCGAGCCCGGCATCCTCGAATGCGACCTGGGCGCAGCTGGCCGAATCCGGCTCGTTGTTCGCTGCGCGGTTGATGCGCCGGGTGTATCGCTTGCTGGGCCGCCGGCTTTCGAGCGGTCTGTTGTGGCCAATCGCTCTCTACTTCTCGATCGTCCGCGGAGATGGTCGCGTTGCGCAGCGTCGCTACCTGACGCGTCTCCGGGTGGTCGCACCCGAGCTCGACCTTCCGGAGCCGTCGTTCGCGACCTGCCTCCGCCACACGCACGAGTTCTCGGTGAACATTTTCGACCGCATGGTGGCCTGGGGTGGAGAGCTCGACGACATCGAATTCCTGCACCGGGGAAGTGAGCACCTCTTTTCGCTGGCCGAGCAGGGGAAGGGCGCCATCTTGTTGGGCTCCCATCTCGGGAGCTTCGACATGATGCGTCTGCTTGCCGGGCGCCATGGGTTGGCGGTGAATGTGCTGATGTACACGCGCCACGCCGAGCAGATCGGCAGATTTCTCGCCCAACTCGATCCGGACCATCCGGTGCGCGTGATTTCGCTGGATCCGTCTTCGACTCGTACCGCTTTCGAGATCCGCCAATGCCTCGGTCGGGGGGAATTCGTCGGAATTCTCGGGGATCGGATCTGGCCCGGTGATACGGGTCGGCGCGAGTGGATTCCGTTTCTCGGCCATCCGGCGCCTTTCTCTCTTCGACCGTTCTTGTTGGCGGGTCTGCTCGGAGCCCCGCTGCTGTTCTCGGTATGTGTCAGGCGGGATGCGGCCACCTACGAGGCCATCGTCGAACCACTGCATTCCGGGGGTATCGTGCCACGAGGCGAGCGGGACGCTCAGGCTCGGAAGTGGCTCGAGCAGTATGTGGCACGCTTGGAACAGGGCTGCCGCCAGACGCCCTACCAGTGGTTCAACTTCTACGACACCTGGCACACCCACGAGCGTGGAGCGTGAGCTTCCCCGATCTCGCGCTGCTTCTGCCCCATGCCGGACCCATGTGTCTGCTCGACCGGGTGCTCCGGCACGACGAAGAAGAGACGGCTTGTGCCGTTCGTCCGGCGGCAAGTGCGGTGTTGGCCCTTCCGGATGGGCGGATTCCCGCCACAGCCGCGTTGGAGTGGATGGCCCAGTGCATTGCAGTCCATGGGGGGCTTTGTTCGCGGGAGGAAGGGGAGCCGCCGCGGCCCGGCCTGTTGCTGGGTGCGCGCCGGGCGACGCTCCCGCGGGGCCCGATCGAAACAGAGCGTGAACTCGTCGTGACCGCTCGCTGGGTGCATGGTCGTGGAGTGGGTGCGCATGCGTTTGCCTGCTCTCTTCGAACCATGGAGGCAGAGGTCGGGGAAGACGAGCGTCCGTCTCTGGCAGATGGAACACTGAACGTGATGATCGTCGAGGACCTGGCTGAATGGGCTTCGCGCGGAGCTGGCCCATGGCGTTGAGGCGCCGCCGCGCCGAGGCCGATGGGCCGAAACGCGTACTCGTGACCGGTGCAAGCGGAGGGCTGGGTCGCGCCATCGCGTTGGCCCTGGCACGGGCCGGATTCCCGATCGTCGCACACTTCGGGCGCAACGTGGATGCCGCGGAGGAGGTCGCCCACGCTTGTCGGGATGCAGGAGTATCTGCGGCCACGTTGGGCTTCGACGTGGCGGATCGGGCAGCGGCCCGTGAGGCGTTGACCGGAGAGATCGAAGCGAATGGCGCGTTCTGGGGCGTCGTATGCAATGCAGGGATTCACGACGACGCGGCCTTTCCGGCCATGGCGGGCGAGAGCTGGGATCGTGTGCTCAGCACCAACCTGGACGCCTTCCACCACGTGGTGCAGCCCCTGGTCCTGCCGATGGTGCGCGCTCGGGCGGGCGGGCGTATCGTCACGATCTCCTCGATCAGCGGGCAGATCGGAAATCGTGGTCAGGTGAACTATGCGGCTTCGAAGGCCGGCCTGATCGGGGCGAGCCGTGCGCTTTCCCTGGAGTTGGCGGCACGCCAGATCACCGTGAACAGTGTGGCGCCGGGGCTCATCGAGTCGGAAATGGCCGAGACGGCTCCGATGGAAGCAATCCGCACGCTGATTCCGATGCAGCGCCTGGGCTCCGCCGAGGAGGTGGCCGCGGTGGTCGCATTTCTCTTCTCCGAGGGTGCGGCCTATGTTACCGGGCAGACGATTTCTGTGAACGGCGGACTGGCGTGAAGCTCGACGTGGCGATTCTGGGGGGCGGGATGGGCGGCAGCCTGATCGCGCGTCAGCTCTCCCGACAGGTGCCTGGCTTGTCCATTGGCATCTTCGAGAAGAACACGGAGACGTCCTACAAGGTCGGCGAGAGCACGGTCGAAATCGCGGGCTCCTACCTGAACCGCCGGGTCGGGCTCAGTCGATACCTCTACGAGCACCATCTGCCGAAGAACGGGCTTCGCTTCTTCTTCGATGACGCGGAGAAGCAGGCCGAACTCACCGAGATGAGTGAGATCGGCACGATCAGCCTGCCGTTCCACCCAGCCTTCCAGGTCGACCGGGCGCGGCTCGATGCGGACCTGCTGGTGATGAACGAGAAGGCGGGCATCGCGATCCATACGGGGACCAGGGTGGACGACCTGGAGATCGGCCAGGGGGGAGCTTCCCATTCGTTCCGAATCGAGCGGGATGGACACAAGGATCGGGTCGAGTGCCGCTGGTTGCTCGACGCCAGTGGGCGCGCAGCGCTGGTTTCCCGCGCTCTCGACTTGCGGGTAGAGGAAGCCAACCATTCGATGCTCTCCGTGTGGGGTCGTTTCGAAGGCGTGGCCGATGTGGATGACTGCGGCGACCCGGCGTTTTCGGCCCGCGCGCGCCACACCGCGCGCGGTATCTCGACGATGCATTTCTGCTACCCGGACTACTGGATCTGGGTCATTCCGCTGGGCGCAGGGATCACCAGTATCGGTGTCGTCGGGCAACCTCCTGGGAAGTACGGCGCACTCTGCACGCAGGAAGGCTTCCGTGCCTTCCTGGAATCGCATCGAGCGATGGCGTCACTGCTGACCCACGCCAAGCCGATCGATGTGGTGGGGCTCAACGGCTTCACCTACGGCACCCGACAGTTCTTTTCTGCCGATCGTTGGGGGCTGATCGGTGAAGCCGGAGCCTTTCCCGATCCGCTCTACAGCCCGGGCGCCGATTTCATCGCCCTCGCAAACGATTTTCTCTGCGACCTGGTGAAACGCGATCAGGCGGGTGAGGCCAACGACGAGCAGGCCCGCCGTGCCCAGCTCTACGACCGGTTCATGGCCTTCCGTTTCGAAGCGGCGATGCGCCTGTACCGCGGTCTCTACGGTTTGATCGGCAGCTTTGATCTGATGCGGATGAAATGGGACTTCGACATCGGCTGCTATTTCAATCTCTGGGTTTCGCCGTACTTCCTGGATGAGTACCTGGACGAGGGATTCCTTCGCAGCCAGCTGCGCCAGCAGCGTTTCATCCTCCAGGCCCTCCAGAACTTCTCCGACCTGTTCCGCGCTGCCGAAACACGGGTTCGCGAGCGGGGCGAGTACCATTGCAGCAACCTCGGCGTGTTTTCCCATGGTCTCGAGAACATCGACTTCATCGAGCAGGTGGGCCTCCCGCGCAGCCAGCAGGAAATTCACGAGAAGACCGGCCAGATCTTCAACGACGTGCGCCGCCGCGGGCTGGAGTTGCTCGGCCGTGAGATGGATGCCCAGGCACAGCTTCCGCTCACGACCATGATGACGGCGCGTCCGCTCTTCTGAGACCGGTGTCCCCAAGTGGCCCATCGGCATCCTTTCCGCTCGCCGCCTCCGCCCGTCCTGGGGCTCGCGATGCTGGGCATCCTGCTGGTTGCGGCCTACCCGTTCGCGTTGGAGTGGGCGCTCCTGCGTTTCGGTCTGCGGACCGTGGCCGTTGCACTGCTCGTGAGCGGAGCGGCTGGCCTCGCCTGGCGGTGGCGATCCATCACGGCGCCAGCACTTCGTCCCACCCAGCTGGCCATTCTCGGTCTGCTCGCGCTGGCCGCCGTGACGGGGAGGCGGGCCCCGCTCTTGTTCGTGCCCGCGGCGATCCAGCTGGGGCTTGCCGGATACTTCCTTGCCAGTCTGCGCCGTGGGGATTCAGTCGTCGAACGGATGGCCCATTTCATGCAGCCCTACCTGCCGGACTGGATTCGTCCCTACTGCCGCGTCGTGACCGTCTTATGGGCGATCTTCTTTCTCGGCAACGCGGTTGCGATTGCCTGGCTCGCGAGTGAGACCGATCCCGCGCGCTGGAAGGCGTGGACCGGTGCCGGCTTGTACGTCACTGCGTTCGTGTTGCAGGGCATCGAGACGCTGTTCCGCAAGACGTGGTTCCGGGCCTTCGACGAGGGACCCATCGATCGCCTGTTCGCGCGGCTCTTTCCGCCGGAGCGAACGCCGAGAGGACGCCGTTCGATGGAGTACATTCGCCGTATGCGCATCGAGCTGGGTATGGAGGAACCTTGAGCGGGCGGAGGGTCGTCGTCACCGGGATGGCTGGTGTCTCACCCATTGGCGCCAGCTGGGCCGAGGTACGCGATGCCCTGCGGAGTGGCCGTTCGGGGCTCCGGGTCTGGCCCGTGCTCGAACAGATCGAGGGCATGCGAACCCGTCTGGCCGGACCCGTCGACGAGCCGGCGCTTCCTTCTTCGGCCCCCCGCAAGAAGCTGCGCGGGATGGGTCGGGTTTCACGTCTCGCGACCTGGGCCACCGCACGAGCACTCGAAGACGCCGGCCTGATCGGGGATCCCGCGATCTCCGACGGACGTACGGGTCTGGCCTACGGTTCGACCTCGGGAAGCCCGGACGCGATGGTCGCTTTCTCCAAGGCCTTCGGTGTGGAACGGCGCGTGAAGAGCGTGGTGCCGATGCAGTATGTGAAGCTGATGAGTCACACCTGCGCAGCCAATCTGGCCCAGTATTTCGAGATCCGAGGCGCGGTGCTACCGACGACCAGCGCGTGCACATCCGGCTCCCAGGCGATCGGTGTGGGCTACGAGCAGGTTCGCTTCGGTCGTCAGGACGTGATGGTCTGTGGGGGTGCGGAAGAGCTCCACGAGATCGAGGTCGGAGTGTTCGACCTGATGTTCGCCACCTCGACCCGCAACGACGAGCCCGCAGCCGCCTCGCGTCCCTTCGACACCGATCGCGACGGGCTCGTGGTGGGGGAGGGCGCCGCCACCCTGGTGCTCGAGGCGTTGGAGCATGCTCGCGGCCGCGGTGCGAACATCCTGGCTGAAGTGATCGGGTACGGAACGAATTGCGATGGCCTGCACCTGATGGCGCCGGATCCGGCGGGCATGGAGGGCGCGATGCAAAGGGCCCTGGCGGATGCGGACCTCGAGCCGGGCCGGGTCGACTATGTGTGCGCGCATGCCACCGCGACCGAAGCCGGCGACATCGCCGAGAGCACGGCGATGCGGCGTGCCTATGGAGGCGGGGCTCCCGTGAGCTCCCTCAAAGGCCACCTGGGCCACACCCTCGGCGCCTGCGGTGCGCTCGAGGCATGGATGACCATCGGCATGCTGCGAGAGGGCTGGGTGGCCCCCACCCTGAATCTGGAGAACATCGATCCGCGCTGCGCGGAACTCGACTACGTGTCGGCCAACCCCCGCGAAACCCCACTCGAGATCGCCGCTAGCAACAACTTCGCCTTCGGGGGAATCAACACCTCACTGCTATTCCGCCGATAGAGTGGAGAGCGGGGGCGCTTTCAGCGGCTGAAACGCCAGAGGTGTCGGTGCGTCGGAATCGAGAAGTCCGCATCTCCGGCGATCCAGAAGCGGAGGAATTCCGCAGCCGGGGGCCAGGCCAGACGCTTCGCTTCGGGGGACGGGCGTTCGAATGCCACTTCGAAGCCCTGATGCTCCGAGTCCCCACTTCGCGCGAGCAGTAGCGCTACGCCGTAGGCACAGGCCGGCTCGTTCACCAGGCTGCCGAACACCGGATCGAGTGGCACGTCTCCCGTCACGAACAGCACCGGGCGTTCGGGCTCCCGCTCCAGGTGCCCGAGGGCCTCGAGCAGGCCATAGCCGAAGCTGTCGTGTCGCCCGGCCAGGGAACTCGAGGCCTGGCGGTTTCCCATCGCGATCGAGAACAAGCCGGCCTGCGCGTTGTGGACTGTGTGGCTGAAAGTGGCGGGTGAGATCCGCTCTCCCCGCGCCACGTTTTCGAGTAGGCCGATCGATTCGTTGATGCTGCCATGGCGGGATGCGAAGACCGTCCGCGCATCGCTGCGCTCGGCTTCGGAGCAGCCTTCGCTGGCGACCTTCAGCAGGATCTTCGAGAGCGGCGTGCAGCGCCGACGCAGCATGGCGGGAAGGAACTTTGCGTCGGGTGCGCCCTCAGTGGCCAGGGGGTTGGGTGCATGGGCCCAGGTCTTCCACGCTTCGGCGGTCTCGATCCCTGGTGACCAGGCGCACCAGCTGCGAATGAAGGTCTTCACGGGAGCTTCCGTTCGAGGACGAGGCAACAGTTGTTTCCGCCGAAGCCGAACGAACTCGTGAGCACGAGTGCGCGGCCCCTGACCCCGACCGTTTCGCCTTTGTGGGCGAGATGGATCGGTGCGCAGGCGGGGTCGAATTCTCCGTCGTAGACGTGGGGCGGGAGCGAGAGTGTTCCATTCTGTGCATGCTCGAGTACGAGCCAGCTGAAGGCAGCCTCGATTGCCCCTGCGGCGCCGAGCGTGTGGCCAGTCATCGGCTTGGTCGAACTGCAGGCCACTTCACGGCCCAGTACCCGCTCCACAGCCGCGCTTTCCATCGCGTCGTTCAGCGCAGTTCCGGTTCCGTGCAGATTCACGTAGGCGATGTCGCTCGGGTCGGCTTCGGCATCTTCCAGAGCGAGTCGTATTGCGGTCTCGGCACCGCGGCCGTCCGGGTCCGGCGCAGACATGTGATGGGCCTCGCTCGACTCGCCGACGCCGGCCAGCCGAACGCCGCCCCCGTCCCCGGTCTCGCGTGTGACGAGAAATACCGCGGCGCCTTCGCCCAGCGTGAGCCCTCGCCGATTCACACTCATCGGGTTCGTCGGCTCCGGTGCGATGGCCTGCAGAGAGGAGAACCCACCGGTCGTGAGGCCGCACAGCGTGTCGGCAGCCCCCGCCACCACCGCATCACAGAAACCCAGACGCAGCATCGAGCGCGCGGAGGCCAAGGCTCGCGCCCCGGAGGAGCAGGCGGTCGAGAGCGTGTAGGCCGGCCCTTCGGCGCCCAACCAGCGAGCCGTGAAGTCGGCGATCCCTCCGAATTCGAGTTGGGCGTAGTCGAACGAGGGTGCCAGGGATTCCGTTTCGAGGTGATGACGGATCGCCAGTTCCGCATCCGAAACGCCAGATGTGCTGGTGCCCATCACCACGCCGACGCGACTCGCGCCGAAACGTGCGATGGCCTCTCGCAGCGGCTCTTCGATCTGGAACAGGGCGGCAAGCGCCATCGCGTTGTTGCGGCAGGCGAAGGCGGAGAGCGAAGCGGGGATCTCCGGCAAGTCGTCGCGTACGGAAGCCACGACGATCGGAGGTCGGTCCGAGCCCATGTCCCAGTGGGACAGACGGGTCTGGTCGCCTTCCAGAAGACGAGGCCAGGTCCCGGAGGCGTCCGCGCCGAGTGCTTGGACCAAGCCCATCGCGCCGAGGGAGCAATGCGTGCTCATGCCACGGACGATACCGGCTGCCCCGGGTTGGGGCCGGCCGAATGTCCGGACTCCGCCCGGTTCGAGTCAGCTCGCGGTTCGAGTCAGCTCG
>JAAELW010000189.1 GCA_024226235.1 bacterium | reverse complement strand
GTGATGGACGTCTGGCACTGGACTTCCCTGGTCGCACTGCTCGGCTATGCCGGCCTGCGCGCGATTCCAGCGGCTTGCTACCAGGCCGCGCATATCGACGGGGCCAGCCGGTTCGCGATCTTCCGCCACATCCAGTTGCCCAAGCTGCGGGGCGTGCTCACGATCGCGCTGCTGCTTCGGTTGATGGACAGCTTCGTGATCTACACCGAGCCGTTCGTGCTCACCGGGGGAGGCCCCGGCAATGCGACAACCTTCCTCTCCCAGTACCTCACGAAGATGGCGGTAGGCCAATTCGATCTGGGCCCCGCCGCTGCATTCTCGTTGATCTACTTCCTGGTCATCCTGGCTCTCTGCTTCGTGCTGTTCAATTTCCTGACCGCCGGAGACGAGCGATGAGGATCCGCTGGCGAAACGCCGGACTGATCGCGTATCTGGTGTTCCTGCTCGTTCCCATCTACTGGATGGTGAATATGTCGTTCCGCTCCAATGCGGACATCCTCGGGCACTTCCGACTCTGGCCGCAGGTTCCGACGCTGGCCAACTACCTGACGATCCTGACTGATCCCTCCTGGTACTCGGGGTACCTGAATTCAATGGCCTACGTCGGACTCAACACCGTGCTGGCGCTCGGCGTAGCACTTCCCGCCTCCTACGCGTTCTCCCGCTACCGCTTTCTCGGTGATCGACACCTCTTCTTCTGGCTACTGACGAACCGCATGGCGCCGCCGACCGTCTTCCTGCTGCCTTTCTTCCAGCTCTATTCCACATTCGGATTGATCGACACACACATTGCGGTGGCGCTGGCCCATTGTCTGTTCAACGTGCCGCTGGCCGTCTGGATCCTCGAGGGCTTCATGTCCTCGGTTCCGCGCGAACTCGACGAAATGGCTCATCTGGACGGCTACCGCTTCCCGCGCTTCTTCCTGACGATCTTCCTGCCCGAGATCCGCTCCGGCGTCGGCGTGACGGCATTCTTCTGCTTCATGTTCAGCTGGGTCGAGTTGTTGCTGGCGCGGACGCTGACCACCGTGGAAGCCAAGCCGATCGCGGCGGTGATGACCCGTACGGTCAGCGCTGCGGGTCTCGATTGGGGCCTGCTATCCGCTGCTGGCGTGTTGACGATCGTACCCGGCGCACTGGTGATCTGGTTCGTGCGTCACCATCTGGCCAAGGGCCTCAGTCTGGGGCGCGCATGAGCGCCTTCGAGTGGATGGCGTGGACGGCCCCGACTGCGGCCTTCTTCCTCGGGATCGCCGGATTGCTGGCCGGCATGACCGTCTGGCAGTGGATCTCACCGACCCGCCTGCGTCAGGGCCTGCTGCCGATGCCGACCACCCGAGGCGATCGACTCTTCATCGGGCTCCTGGCCAGCGCGTTCCTGCATCTCGCATGGCTGGGTCTCACGCCCTTTAGCCCGCTGATCGCGCTGGGCCTCTCGGCGCTGCTTCTGTTAATCGTCATGCGGTTCGGATGAGGAGGATGGAGATGGGACGTATCGTCGGACTGTTGCTCTTGCTTGCCTTTGCGAGCCCCGCTGCTGCGGATCCACGCGAAGCTGCCGCCGAGAAGTGGGTGGACGCGGAGTTCTCTCCGTCCACGCTGGATCGCGAGACGCAACTCGCAGAGTTGGCCTGGTTCCGGAAAGCGGCGGAACCCTTTCAGGGCGTCACGATCAACGTCGTCTCCGAAACGATCACCACCCATGAGTACGAGGCCAAGGTCCTGGCGAAGGCCTTCGCCGAGATCACGGGCATCCGGGTGAACCACGATCTGATCCAGGAAGGCGACGTGATCGAGAAGCTGCAGACCCAGATGCAATCCGGTCGAAATATCTATGACGCCTACGTGAACGATACGGACCTGATCGGCACGCACTTCCGTTATGCCCGAGCGGTATCGCTCAGCGCCTTCATGGCGGGTGAAGGCAAGGCGGTCACGAACCCCCGGCTCGACGTGGATGATTTCATAGGCAAGAGCTTCGGTACCGGGCCCGACGGCCAGCTCTACCAGCTTCCGGATCAGCAGTTCGCCAACCTCTATTGGTTTCGCCACGACTGGTTCCAGCGCGAGGATCTGCGCAAGCGCTTCCGCGAGCGCTACGGCTACGAGCTGGGCGTCCCCGTCAACTGGTCGGCCTACCAGGACATCGCCGAATTCTTCAGCGTGCACGTGAAGGAGATCGACGGCGTCCGGGTGTATGGGCACATGGACTACGGCAAGAAGGATCCCTCGCTGGGCTGGCGCTTCACGGATGCCTGGCTCTCGATGGCCGGCGCGGGCGACACCGGGATTCCGAACGGCAAGCCGGTCGACGAGTGGGGAATCCGCGTCGAGGGATGCCGGCCGGTGGGCTCGAGCGTCACACGAGGCGGCGCTACGAACGGGCCGGCTGCGGTCTTCGCGCTGACCCGTTACATCGATTGGTTGAAGCGCTTTGCTCCGCCGGAAGCTGCGGGCATGACCTTCTCCGAGGCCGGCCCCGTCCCCGCCCAGGGCCAGGTGGCCCAGCAGATCTTCTGGTACACGACCTTCACGGCCGACATGACCCAACCGGGGATCGCGGTCGTGAATGAGGACGGAACGCCGCGCTGGCGAATGGCGCCTTCGCCGCGAGGCCCGTACTGGGAGGAGGGCATGAAGCTCGGCTACCAGGACGCGGGTGCCTGGACGCTGTTGAAGAGCACACCTCTCGAGCGCCGGAAGGCCGCCTGGCTCTACGCCCAGTTCACCGTGTCCAAGACGGTCTCCCTGAAGAAGACCCTCGAAGGGTTGACCCCGATCCGCGAATCCGATCTCGCTTCGCAGGCGATGACCGAAGCCGCCCCGCGCCTCGGCGGGCTGGTCGAGTTCTACCGCAGCCCGGCACGCCTGGCGTGGACACCGACCGGCACGAACGTGCCCGATTATCCGAAACTCGCCCAGCTCTGGTGGCAGAACGTTGCTGAAGCCGTGTCCGGCGAACGCACGCCCCAACAAGCGCTCGATTCACTGGCGGCCCAGCAGGATCGCGTGCTCCAGCGCCTGGAACGGGCGCAGGTCCAGGGGGAATGCGGCCCGAAGCTCGGACCGGAAGTCGATCCTGCCACCTGGTTCGCGAAGCCCGGAGCGCCCAAGCCGGTACTTGCGAACGAGAAGCCACCCGGAGAAACCGTGCGCTACGAGGAGCTGATCGATGCCTGGAGAGAGGGGAGGGCGCGCTAGCATTCCGCCATGTACGCACGGGTCAACGGAGTTCGGCTCTTCTTCGATGTGGATGGTGAGAAGCTCGTCGCCGATGGAGCCGAGATGCGGGAGAAGCCGACGCTGATCCTGCTTCACGGCGGGCCGGGTTTCGACCACTCGATGTGGAAGCCCGGATTCGCCCAGCTTCGCGACCGGGTCCAGATCGTGTACCTGGACCACCGTGGGAACGGACGCAGCGAGCACGGCCCGACGGAGCATTGGAACCTGGATCAGTGGGCGGACGATGTGCGCGGGCTCTGTGACGTATTGGGGATCGAACGGCCGATCGTGATGGGGCAATCCTTTGGCGGGATGGTCGCGATCGCGTATGCCGCACGGCACCCGGAACACCCGTCGAAGCTGATCTTCTCGAGTACGTCGGCGCGCATGAACTTGCCCCGGATGCTGGATCGATTCATGGAGGTCGGGGGTGAGCAGGTACGGGACGCCGCCGAGCGCTTCTGGACGCAGCCCAGCCTCGAAACCCTTCCCGAATACACGAGGCGCGCGGTTCCCGTATACGGAAGCAAGCCGGCTTCTCCGGATGAATTCGCACGGGTGCGGATGAACCTGGATGTGCTCTTTCATTTTGCACGCGACGAGAGCAGTAGGTTCGACTACCTGGCCCGGCTGAACCAGGTGCGCTGCCCCACGCTGGTGCTGGGTGGCACCCGCGATCCGGTCTGTCCGATCGAGGATCAGGACGAGATCGCCGCCGCGTTGCCCGAAGAGTGGGTTCGCTACGAACGCTTCGAGGGCTGCGGCCACGGGGTCTTCCGGGACGATCCGGAGCGCGGCATGGCTGTGATTCGCGAGTTTCTGGAGGCGTAGCCGGGCGAATGGGGGCGGGGAGTTCCGGCCCCCACCTTCAGAGCAGGATGCCGACCACGCAGCCGGTCATCAGGGTCGCGAGGGTGCCCGCCAGGATCGAGCGCAGGCCGAGAGTCGCGAGCTCCGGGCGTCGGGAGGGTGCCATCCCACCGATACCACCTAGCAGGATGGCCAGCGATCCGAAGTTGGCGAACCCGCAGAGTGCGTAGCTGGTGATTACCGCGGATCGGTGGGAGATCGCTCCGTCCGCCATCAGGCCGCTCAGCTGGTCGAAGGCCAGGAATTCGTTCAGCACGGTCTTCACGCCCAACAGTTGGGCGACCTGGAAGCTCTCGCCCGGGTCGACACCCAGTAGCAGTGCGAGAGGCCAGAACAGCAAGCCGAGGATTTGCTGCAAGGTCAGATCCGGCATGCCGACCAGGCCGCCGATCGTTCCGAGGAACGCGTTGATGAGTGCAATCAATGCGACGAAGCAGAGCAGCAGCGCGCCGATGTAGCCGGCCAATCGAAGCGCAGCCAGCGCGCCTTGGCTGGCCGCGTCGATCCAGTTGACGGAAGTCCGTTCGACTGTCGCGTGACCGGCTTCGATCGTCAGCGGGGTTTCGGTTTCCGGGACCATGACCTTCGCGATCAGGATCGCGGCGGGTGCGGAGAGCAGGCTGGCCGTGACCAGATGGCCCGAGAATTCGCCCTCTCCGAGCATTTTCGCGTAGGCGACGAGCACCGAGCCTGCGATCGTGGCCATGCCGGTGACCATCACCGTGAAGAGTTCGCTTCGGGTCATCCGTTCGAGGTAGGGCCGGACGAGCAGTGGCGCTTCGGTCATGCCTACGAAGATGTTGGCAGCCGCGGCCAGGCTCTCGGCGGCCGACGTTCGAAGCGTGTGCTGCAACACCAACGCCATTCCATCGATCACGCGTTGGACGATCCCCCAGTGGTACAAGATGGAGAAGATGCTCCCCATGAACAGGATGATCGGGAGCACGTCGAGTACGAACGAAAAGCCCAAGGCCTTGATCGGCCCGAACATGAAGGTGGTGCCCGCTTCGGTGAACTGCAAGAAGCCCAGTACCGCGTCGTTCACGCCGCGGAAGAAGATCTGGCCCGGTGCGGTCTTCAGCAGCAACACGGCCAGGGTCAGCTGCAGACCCAGGCCCCAGCCGATCACCCGCCAGGGAAGGCGGCGACGATGCTCGGAGAACGCCCACGCCACCGCGATCATCGCGAGCAACCCGAACGCGCTGGTCAGGCGCAGGCCCGGATCGCTCATCGTGACCCTCCGAGTGGGGTCGTGCCGGATGCGTGAACGCACCCGAATGCTTCGACCAACCGACGGGTCGCCGCCTGCGGATCGGCGGCTCCGGCCACGGCAGAGATGACTGCGAAACCCGCCGCGCCGGCGGCTGCGACTGCTCCCGCTTCGGCCTCGCCGACTCCGCCGATTGCGATCATCGGCTTCGGTGCGACCCGCGCCGCGGCACTTCTCAGCGCTTCCAGCCCACGCTGCGTGTAAGGGCTGTCCTTCGACGCGGTCCCGAAGACCGGACCGAACGCGACGTAGTCGACCGGCTCTGCAGCGGCCCGGGCGAGTTCGGCCTCGTCATGGGTCGAGCGGCCCACCAGCAGACGCGAGCGGGCCTCCGCGGGAAGGCGATCCGGGGCGAGATCGTCCTGGCCGAGATGGACCCCGTCGGCCTCTGCCAGAAGTGCAAGATCGAACCGGTCGTTCACGAAGAAACCAACCCCTGCTTCCCGGGTCAAATCGCGGATCTCCCGGGCCCAGGTCAGTACGACGCGATCGGTCGCATGTTTGGCGCGCAGTTGCACCACCGCGGCGCCTCCGGCGCAGGCCGCCCGGGCCTGGGCGACCGGGTCCGGGGACCAGCGCGGATCGTCGTCCGCCAGCACGAACAGTCCTGCGAGCGGGAAGTTCATGCTCGGCCGGGAACGTCGATACCGAGATCGACGATCTTCTTGCGCAGGGTGTTGCGGTTGATGCCGAGCCGGGCGGCTGCCTTGATCTGGTTCCCGCTGGTTTCCTGCAGCACGGTTTCGAGTACGGCGCGTTCGACCCTCGGCAGCACATCCCGGTAGATTTCTCTCTCGCCGCTATCCAAGGCCGCGCGCGTGACCGCGATCGCCCGCTCCTCCAGACTCTCGGGCAACGGCTCTTCCGTGTCTGCGGGTGTGGTGCGCCGTTCGAGGAACGCGAAATCCTCGGGCGTGAGCAGGTCGCCAGAGGCCAGTACCAAGGCCCGCTTGATCGCGTTCTCCAGCTCGCGAACGTTTCCGGGCCAATCGTATTGGGCCAGGTGCACAGTGGTCTCTTCCGCGAGCACGTGGGGCCGGTCCGTGAGCTCGGCGTCGTAACGCTGCAGGAAGTGTTGGGCGAGGGGCGGGATGTCCTCCGGACGTTCCCGCAGCGGCGGCATGTGGATCGGCACGACCCGCAGGCGGTAGAGCAGGTCTTCGCGGAAGCTTCCGTCGGCAACGGCTGCTTCCATGTCTCGATGGGTCGCGGCAATCACCCGCACATCGGTGGTCTCGGCATGGCGACCGCCTACCGGTGAGACTTCACCACTCTGAAGCACGCGCAGCAGCTTGGCCTGGAGATCCGTCGGCATGTCGCCGATTTCATCGAGGAAGATCGTCCCTCCGCTGGCTTCGCGGAATCGTCCGGTCCGTGCTTCTACCGCGCCGGTGAACGCACCGCGCTCGTGGCCAAAGAGCTCGCTTTCGAGCAGGTCGCGTGGGATCGCGGCGGCGTTCACGGTGATGAAGGGACCCTCGGCCCGTGGGCTCGCTCCATGGATTGCCCGCGCCACGAGTTCCTTGCCCGTGCCGCTCTCGCCGGTCACCAGCACCGAGACGTTTCCCCGGGCCACCCGGCCGATGGTCTTGAATACCTCGAGCAGCGAGGAGCTCCGACCGACCAGCCGCTCGTCCGGCGGGATTCGACCCGAGACCTCTCGGCGCAGCGAACGGACCTCGCTCTCCAACGCACGCGTGCGCAGGGTCTTGTCGACCAACGGCAGGATCTCTTCGGTGCTGAACGGCTTGGCCAGGTAGTCGAGCGCGCCCTCCTTCATTGCTTCGACCGCGTTCTCGAGCGTGTTCTGGGCGGTGATGATCACGACTGCGACATCGTTGCCCGTGGTCTTCACGTGGCGCAACAGCTCGATGCCGCTGGGGCCCGGCATCCGGATATCGAAGAATGCGATATCGAATGACTGGCTGGCCAGGGCTTCCAGCGCAGCTTCTCCCGTTGCGACGTCCACGACTTCGTGGCCCGCACTCTCCAAGGTCTCTCGCAGCACGAAGCGGATCGACGGTTCGTCGTCTGCCACCAGCACGCGGGCGTGATCATTCACTCGGGGCTCCTTTCGGCGGGTGCAGTGACGAGGGGCAGTGCGACCCGGACGCGGGTTCCGGCGCCCTTCTCACTCTCGAGATCCAACGTGCCCTCGTGTTGTGCGATCCAATATTCGGCCACCGCCAGTCCCAGGCCAGTACCGCCGGTGCGCGTCGTGAAGAACGGCAGGGTCGCCTGGCGCAGCTCCTCTGCGTCCATTCCGACGCCGTCGTCTTCGATCCGGATGACCAGGGTCGGACGCGAACGTCCGCCGTCGCTGACCAGACGCCGTTCCAAAGCCACCCGTGTGGTGATCGCAATCGTTCCACCTTCCGGGGTGAGGGCCTGGAGGCCGTTGCGGACGAGGTTCAGGAACACCTGGGTCAGGCGGTCGCCATCGGCGAGTAGATCCGGGATCGAGGGGTCGAAGTTCCGCTCCACTCGCGCGCCGGAGAACGCGGGGTCCATCCCGGCCAGCTCGAGTACGTGGTCGAGCACCCGATGGACGTTCAACGGGGCGAGGTCCAGGCGATCGCCTCGGGCGAAGACCATGAAGTCATCGACCAGGCTGGCGATGCGCGTGGCCTCGCGCACGACCAGTTCGGAGATCTCCCGGTTCTTCGCGTCGCTCGATCGCCGGCCCAGGATCTCGCCGGCTCCGCGGATCCCACCCAGTGGGTTCTTGATTTCGTGAGCCAGGCCCGCCGCGATCCGACCGAACGCCTCGAAGCGCTCTCGCTCCTCTTCGAGCTGGTCGAGGCGGTTGCGCGCGGTGCGATCCCGCAACACCAGCACCACACCATCGAGCTCGCCGTCGGCGAAGAGCGGGGTCGCAGCCACATCGACGATCGCATCCTCGAGGTTGCGTCTCTCGACCTTCTGATGGCTCTCGGTGAAGCCGCTGCCCTGGCCAAGGGTCTTGCGCACGAGTCGGGCCAACGCGTGGCTCGGTGTGACCAGGTCCTCGACCCGTCGGCCCAGGGCTTGCTCTCGCGACTGTTCGACGAGGCGTGATGCGGCCGAGTTGATCTCTTCCACCCGCCCCTCGCGATCCAGCACGATCACACCTGCAACGATCGCTTCGAGGACGCTGCCAAGCTCACGGGCCGTCATGCGGCTTCCGCGCCGGTTTCGGCCAGGAAGCTGCGGGTGAGGGCGACCAACCGGTCTGCATCCTCGATCTTCATCGCGCGGACACGAAAACGCCGTCCGCCCGACAGCCCCTTCGAGTACGCACTGGCGTATCGGCGAAGCTCGCGCACGCGTTCCCGGTCGTTCCTTGCGGCCGAGGCGATCAGCTCCGCATGCCGCTCGAGGCTGGCCAGGCGCATGGCCGCGGTCGGCGTGCAGAACCCTTCGCCTGCGGCTAGCGACAGCGCGCCCTCGAAGATCCACGGGTTGCCGATCGCGCCGCGTCCGATCATCACGCCGGCGGCGCCGGTTTCCTTCGCCATAGCGACCACGTCGCAGGGCTGGGTCACGTCGCCGTTCGCAAGCACGGGCAGCTGGGGGACTGCCTCGACGACCTGCCGGATCATCTCGCGGTCGGCCCTGCCGCGGTACTGCTGGGTCCGGGTGCGACCATGGATCGTGATCAGCTCGGCACCGGTCTCGGCGGCGATCCGGGCGATTTCCGGTGCATTGCGAGAGTGTGCGTCCCAGCCGCTGCGCATCTTGACGGAGAGCACACCGGGAAAGCTCTCCCGCATGGCCGCGACGATGCTCCCGACTCTCGCGGGATGTTGCATCAGCGCCGAGCCGGCGCCCTTGCGGATGAACTTCGGAACCGGGCATCCGAGGTTCAGGTCGATCCAATGAGTGCCCTGGTCGGCGAGCAGTCGGCAGGCTTCTGCCAGCACACCGGGCTCGGCGCCGAAGAGCTGGACAGCCAGCCGATGCTCGCCGTGAGAGATGCCCTGTCTCAGGTGCCGGCGCTCCGCACCGCGGAGCAATGCGTTGGCCGAGAGGGCCTCGGTCACGACGAGTCCCGCCCCGGCCGCCTGCGCGATCAGGCGTGCGGGCAGCGTGGACAGGCTCGACATCGGTGCGAGCACGAGCCGGTTCGGCAGCTCCAGCCCACCGATGCGGAGGGGCTTCGCCCATCGAAGATCGGAGCTGCCTTCGGGCAAGGGGGTTCCTCGGCGTTGCCTAGAAAGTAGGCACGCTAGCGACGGCCGTCCGAGCCGTCGAGCCATCCGCGTGGGCACAGGAAACCGAAGTGGAATCAAGGATGTTCGCCCCCGGTCCCGCGCATCCTGCGGCCCGCTCAGGTAAGGTCGCGAGATGAAGACTGGGATCTCGGTCGAAGAAGCCCGTCGATTCGTGCTGGAGGCGGCCACGCCCCTTCCGGCCGAGATCGTGCCGGCCGCCAAAGCCCTGGGAAGAGTCCTGGCCGAGTCGGTTCATTCAGGTCGCACGCTTCCGCCGGCCGATTGTTCGGCCATGGACGGCTATGCGGTCCGGGCCGAGGATCTGGCCGGAGCCTCGGAGGATGCGCCACGCGGCTTGCCCGTGGTCTTCGAAGTCGCGGCTGGCGGGTGCGGTGAGCGTGCGCTTCGACCCGGCGAGGCCGCACGCATCTTCACCGGCGCACCCGTTCCATCCGGAGCCGACACTGTCGTGCGTCAGGAGGATACCGACCCGGAGGGCGAGAGGGTCGGGATCCGCATCGCCCCCCCGCGCGGGCAACACGTGCGCGCTGCCGGCGAAGCCGTCAGACGCGGCGATCTCGTGCTGCAACCCGGCACCCGCATCGGGCCCGCCGAGATCGGGATGTTGGCATCGCTCGGGCGAACACTGGTTCACGTACACCGTCGCCCACGAGTCGCGATCGCTTCCGGGGGGGACGAACTGGTCGAGCCCGATGGGGATCCGTCGGGCGGGCGCATCGTCTCCAGCAATTCCTACTCCCTGGCAGCTCAATGCGAGGAGGCCGGCGCCACCACATCCAACCTCGGGATCGCCCGCGACACGCGGGAAGATCTGGCGCGCACACTCCGTGCGGGGCTCTCTGCAGATCTCCTTGTCAGCTCGGCTGGAGTGTCGGTAGGTGACCATGACCACGTGCGCCCGGTGCTCGAAGAACTCGGCGGGCAGATGCGCTTCTGGGGTGTCCAGATGAAACCTGGCTACCCGCTGGCATTCGGGCGCATCGGTGAGCGGGGCGCGTGGGTCTTCGGGCTCCCGGGCAATCCGGTATCTGCGATGGTGACCTTCGAACAGTTCGTCCGACCCGTGCTGCTGAGGATGGGTGGGCACGAGGCGTGCTTTCGCCCCGTCGTCAGCGCAGTGCTCGCCGAGCCCTTGATCAAGAAGGCCGGCCGGCAGCATTTTGTGCGCGTTCACCTGAAACGAGATGGAGAGCAGATCCTGGCGACCAGCACCGGTGACCAGGGTTCCGGAGTGCTTCGCTCGATGTCCCTGGCCCAGGGGCTGTTGGTGTTTCCCGCTGCGGCCACCAAGTTGGCAGCCGGAGACGTGGTGCGTGTGCAGGTGCTGGACGAGGCATTCTTTTGGACCCGCGAGCCTCTTGCGTGAACGAGCCCGGCCCCGACCGCTTCGCTGATGTGACGGGTGCCGTATTGTTGGGCGGCGAGTCCTCTCGGATGAATCAGGACAAGGCGCACCTCGATGTCGGGGGTGTCGCGGCTGCGACCCGCATCGCCAGGCTCCTGGAGGGGTTCTGCGCCGAGGTCCTGCTGGTCGGAGGGACGCCGCCGTCGGACGCGCCCGGGCGCGTCGTCACCGATCCTGCGGGCCCTCTGTGCGCGCTGCGCGGGCTGTCGGGCGCGCTCGCTGCGGCACGCACGGAGAAGGTGCTGGTACTGGCCACGGATTACCTGGCCGTCACACCCGAGCTGCTGCTGGGGCTACTGGCATTTCCGGAGGCCGATGCGGTCGTGCCGCGAACCGAAAGGAATCGGCATCCCCTCTGCGCGCTCTACCGGCGAAAACCGGCGACAGTCGTCGCAGCCTCCGCACTGGCAGCAGGCACGCTTGCGCTGGGCTCGTTCGTCGACTCGCTGAAGGTGAATTGGTTGGATGGCGTGCACCTCTCCCGTCTGGATCCCCGCGGAACAGCGCTCGCCAACGTCAACACACCCGATGAGCTGACAGCCCTGCGCGAAGCCTTGACGCGGCCCGACGAAAGGCAAGCATGAACGATCGTTCGGTCCTGGGGCGTCGTCTGAAGAGCTTCGGCTTCGCGTTCAAAGGGTTCGCCCACCTCTTCCGAAGCCAGGCCAACGCCCGGATCCAGGCATTCGCCGCACTGCTGGTCGTCGGGATGGGGCTCTTCCTCGGCCTTCCGCTGCGAGACTGGGCGGCCCTGGTGCTCGCAATCAGTCTGGTGTTGGCGCTCGAGGCCGTGAACACCGCCATCGAGGCGCTTGCAGACCGGGTCGCCCCGGATGCACACCCCCTGGTGGCTCGCTGCAAGGACACGGCAGCAGCCGCGGTTCTGATTGCTGCCGCCGGAGCGGTGGTCGTCGGCCTGCTGCTCTTGGGCCCCCCGCTCCTGGCACGGCTCGCGAGCTTCTGACCCGCGAGACGACCCGGGTACAGACTGGTTTGTCAGTCCGGTAGAGTCGTCACCGTGGGGGGCGACGAAGTGAGCTCACCGGAAATCTTGCGCCACAGAGCCAGGGCCTCGCGAGTCGGCTCGAAGCCGTTGCGTTGGAAATCCCGGTTCGCGGCATGCCTGGCGATCACGAGCCTGCTGTTCGGGTCGATGTAGATCATCTGGTTGTAGACCCCGAGAGCCATGAAGTCCCCCTTCCAATCTGCGGGGAGCCACCACTGGTAGCCGTAGCCCATCATGTTGTCGGTTCCGGGCTTCGCTCCCGGCATCAGATGTGGCGCGTCCGGAGTGGTGGACGCGGTGACCCAGTCGGTGGGAACGATCTGCTTTCCGTTCCAGTTCCCGCGGTCGAGGTAGAGCCGGCCGAAGCGGGCGAAATCCCGAAGGCTTGCGTTCAGTCCACCAAAGGCCATGCCCATGCCCGTGTCGTCGACCATCCAGTACGCCGGGGATTCCATTCCCAAGGGCTTCCAGAGCTTCTCCGAGGTGTAGGCGGCCAGGCTCTTCCCCGTCGCACGGACCAGCACCGTGCCGAGCACCTGGGTATCGATACTCACGTAGTGCTGGAGGGTGCCGGGCTCGCGCGCTCGTTCGAGGGTCGCGGCGAACTCCAGCAGGCTGTTTCCCATCGCCAGCGCGCGCCCCATGCGGTTGATGTCCGAGTCCGGATCTCCGTAGTCCTCGTTGAAGCCGACACCTGAGGACATCTGCAAGACATGCTTGATCGGGACGCCGTCGTAGCCCGAACCCGCGAGTTCTGGGACGTAGTCAGTGACCGGCTGCATGATGTCGCGCACGTCTCCTTCGCCCACTGCGATGCCGAACAGCGCCGAGAGGAAGGACTTGCTCACCGACCACGCGATGTGGGTTCCTTCAGCGGAATGACCATGGGCGTAGCGCTCCAGCAGGATCCGGTCGTCGTGGAGGACTAGCAGTCCGGTGGTCATCGTCTCGGCGAGGAACTTCTCGGTGTCGAAGGTCTTGTCCTGGTATCTGAAGCTCGTGGGAAGGTCATAGCGGCCGCGCTCGAACTCGAAGACCTCGCCTCCCCCCGCGATCGAACTCGTCGAGAAGAGTTCGTCCATGTGCTGGAAGTTGTGGACGATGCTGCCCTCGTCGGAGAGATGGGCGACCCGCCAGAGTTGGACGAGTTCTTTGTAGTAGAAAAGGGAAGCGACGAGAAGCAGCGCGATGGCGATGCCGAGGCCGCGTAGGAGTCGATTCATGGCCGAGGTTCCTCACTGCAGGTTCGTCGACGGACATTTCCTTGGTTCAGAACCGGAAGGTCCAGGACACCTTTCCGATCAGATTCGTCCGCTCGCCGCGCAGGTCGTAGTTCGTCGTATCGAAGGCCTGGTTCCAGACGAATACGATTTCTTCTCCGGGTCGTAGTATCCATCGCAGTCGGCTGTTCCACCCCAAGCTGTTGCTCAGGTTGTCGAACTGCATGAAAGTCTCCCAGGAGAGATCCGGCGTGAAGACCACGTTGATATTCACCCGTCCGAGCCGGGTCGTGAAGTTCCCTTCGTGGAGCCGCACGGAGTTCTGGAGGAATTCGAGCGACGCGAAGAAGTGTTTCGAGGCGCGCCACTCGAGCAGCGCACGGCCCGCACGGATGTGGCCCGAGTAGAAGGTGCCTGCTCCGAACGAGAGCTCTGCGGCCAGCGGGCGGGAAGTTGCGGTACCCCCCGAGAGCGTGACGCGGCTGAAGTCGTAGCGATCCTTGGGGACCACGATGCCGGGCAGGATCTCGAATGCAGTCTCCAGCACCTCGGTCTGGATGTTGCCTTCGAGCTTGATGAAATCCCCGGCATGGTTTTCGATTCGCCCGTTGGAGCTGACGTAGAGTGATTCCAGGTCGTTGCCGAGGTCCGTCGTGACGATCCCGAATGCCGAAGCCTCGTAGATGCGAACCGCGCTCCCCGCCGGTCGCCAACGGCGGCGAAGCGAAGCGATGCTCTGCCGGGTCTCGGGCCGGTTGACGAAGCCGAGCGCCGGATTGAAATCCTCGCCGACCTGCTTGATGTCGAGTGCCCAGTTCCAGAGATCGTTCGGGTAGGCGAGCCGTGCACTCCAGGCGGTGTCGTCTCCGACCGGGCCCGATGTGGTCGAATGCTGGAGCCAACTGCGGAACTCCAGGATCTGGTTGCCGAAAATCTTGCTGGTGCGCAGGTTCAGGTCACCCGAGATCAGGCTGTTCGATCCGTTGGTGAGCGGGTCGCCGTGGGTGGCGATGAGTCCGACGAAGGATTCCTCGCCGATGTTCAGCTTCGCGCGCCCGACCGACAGGTTCTTCGCGTCTACATCGCCGTGGCCGGCCATCTGTACGTTCAACGCGCCGAAGTTCAGGGGACCGGTGCGTCCGGTGATCTTGGTGCCGATCCGGATCGGAATCACATCGCCACCCCCCGAGAGGCCGATGCGGCGCGAGAAGAACGGGATGCCGTTGGTGGCTCCGGTACCGCCCACCGGGAAGTCGAAGATCCCGGCGTCCTGCAGGAAGAAGTCCCGCGTCTCCGGGAAGAACAGTGCGAAGCGGGAGAGATTCACCTGCCGCGAATCGACGGCTGCATCTGAGAAATCGGTGTTGGTCGTCAGGGCGGCTGTGATCGACGGTGTCACCCGGTAGAAGACGTCCAGACTCGGATCGAGGTTCGAGAAGCTGCGGTCGGAGGTGCGGTCGTGGGTCCAGCCGATCGAACCCGCAGGCTTGATGTCGAGCCCGAGTCCCTGTTCGAGTCCTCGCAAGCCCGTCAGGTCGCCAGCCTCGGAGACATCGACCATGGATTTGTTCTGTTTGGCCGACGCCCAGCGGTTCTCTTCGTTATGCCGGCGCACGGTACGCAGCAGATTGAATCCCCAGGTCGTGCCGGCCGGGTCGAAGCTCAGGCTCTTGAACGGAATTGCGAACTCGCTGCTCCAGCCGTCTTCGTGGATCCGGGATTTCGTGTACCAGATGCCGTCCCATTCGGCCTTGAAGGAATAGTTGTCTTCGACGATCCCGTCGTAGCGCGAGCCATTCGGGTTGGTCGAGAAGAGGAAGGCGTTGCGGTGATCGTGGAAGGTGTCGATCATCACGCTGATGCGGTCGTCCGGGCGCAGGCTGGTGTCCCGTCGCATGCCCGATGCGATGATCTGGTCGGGGGCGCGATCGAACGCCTGAACTGCGATGTAGAGGGCGTTTCGGTCGTAGGTGATCCGCACCTCGGTGCGCTCGCTGGGTGGGCCGCCCTCGACCGGGACGACCTGGACCAGAGGGCTGAGCAGCACGGCGTGGTCCCAGGCCTCGTCTTCGAGCACGCCGTCGATGGTCGGCGGCGGAACCTCTTCGGGCAGCGCAGAAAGCTCCGCGGAAGGAGTCTCCGCAAGCGCGGCAGAGGTCGCAAGAAGCCAGCCGAGAGCCAGCCAACGGAGTCCGGAACGCATCGTCATTCTGTAAGGCACGGGCTCCGTGACCGGTCGAGGTAGTCGAGGGTGGACGCGAGCGTAGGACAGTGCCTGGCCCGTTTCCCGACACGCCAGGAGCTTTCTCGGTTCATGCGCGGATGAACTGCCCCAAATGCTCCGCCATCTGGGCGCGTACCCGATCGGAGAGGGCCTCTTCATCGTCCCCGAGCTCTTCCACCGGGATTTCGCCGAGCACGCTCATGCGGATCCGATGCCTGCCCCGCAGCACGAAGCCGCGCTTTGGCAGCGCATCGCCACTGCCATCGATGGTCATCACCAGTAGCGGTTTCTGGCAGCGGATCGCCAGCTCGAATGCGCCGGGCTTGAACGGTCGGAGCTTCCCGTCCACCGAGCGCGTTCCTTCCGGGAACATCATGATCGAGTTGCCGTCCGCCAGGGTCTGCTCACAGGCGCGGAACATCTGCATCACACTGGCTCGTTCGCCCCGGCGCAGCTCGATGTAGCGGTTGAGGCGCATGTTCCAGCCGATGAAGGGCAGCCGGAAGTTCTCGATCTTCGAGATCCATTTGAAATGGGTGAATAGGCGGAACACGACGAAGATGTCGATCGTCGAGAGATGGTTCGAGACCATCACATAGGTCTCGTCTCGGCGGATCTTCTCGCGGCCCTCGATCGAGACCTGCCAGACCGGGTTCACCCATGTGTAGAGCGAGGCCCAGAAGCAGGTGAGCTTGTGGAGCAGGAAGAGCCGCTTGTCGACCAAGACGGTGGACGCCCACAGCAGCACAGCCACCGGGAACAACAGGATCGAGGAAATCGTGAGAAAGGCCCAGAAAACGACCGAGCCGAGTCGACGCACCACGCCGAGAGAATACCGCGTTGGGCGGGGGCTATTCGAGTTCCACGGAGCGGGCATTTCCACACGCCTTGGTCGGGTCCGCGTGAATCTCGGCTGCACGGGCGCGGTCCAGCGGGTCGGTGGCCACCCGCGTGGGTAGATCGTCGAGGCCTTCGAGCAGAGCGAGCCCTTCGGTTCGGGTCTGTTCTTCGTCCTGCGCATTTCCCAGGCAGACCAGCGAGATGCCGAGCTCGACCCGGTAGTCGACACGGTTGGGAGTCAGTTCGAAGGCCTGCCGGGCAAAGCGAGCCGCGGCCACCTTGTCGCCGCGGAAGCCCAGCAGCCCCTCAATCCACCAGGTATCGGGCACCATGCGATAGTAGATCGCCGCGCCGTAGTAGAGGTTGCCGCGCTCTTGGTTCCAATCCGTGTCGCTCCAGGCCGAGGGTTCCATTGCGAGGCAGCGCTCGAGTTCTTCGCCTGACTCCTTGACCAGCCCGAGTGAGCGGAACACTCCGTTGACCGTCGCGATGCGAGAGATGGCGGCAAAGTGGTAGAAGCAGCACTCGACGCAGTCCGGATCGTCGCGAGCCGCGCTCGACGCCAGCGTCCGGGCCTCCGTGAAGAGCTCCCGCCGGCGCTGCTCCTGGGCCATCGGAATCGCTTCTCCGATCAGAATCAGGTCTCGCGCCAGGCGCCATCGGGTGTGGACATCCCCATCCAATTGCTCGAGGACTCGTCGCTTCAGCTCGGCGGCGCGCGCGACATCCCGCACCCGTTCGGCTTCGACGCTCTCTGCCCACAGGCGGCTGAGCCCCGGGTCGCCTCGCATGTCCGGGGAGTGCAACGAGGGTGCGATCGCGGCGACCGCAGGCAGGGCGGCCGGGTTACTGGGAAGCGTGGCCGTGATCGGTCCCACGTCCTCCGCGGCGGCTCCTCCCAGCAGAAACCCTGTGACCAGCAAGTTGGCGAGCAGGCTTCGAAGCGGCAGGTGGAGCGTGGATCTCATGTTTCTCTTCCAGTAATCATAAGTGTCCATGGGCCCATCTGAGGTGTCAGATCCCCATGCCCCGTGGGGGGGCCGGTTCGCACCAGGGGTGTGGTCTCGTAACCGTGCAGTCCTCCGGCCCGTAGGTGTGTCTGGAGGTAGGCAGCCGTGGCCGGAAGGAGCGTGGGCAGGTGTGCGCGCGGGATGGGTGCCTCGGTCGCATTGATCCAGGCGCTTCTAGGGACGGCTTCCGGGGTGGCCGCAGAGCCCATCCGAAATGGCTTCGACCTTGCGGAGGCAGATGTTCCTGCCTCCGAGATTCACGCGGGTGGCCCGCCGCGCGATGGAATCCCGGCCCTCGATCAGCCGGAGACCGGACCCGCGGACAGCTCGGGCGAGGCAGCCTGGGCCGACGACGTGGTGGTGCTGGGCTTCGAATGGGGCGGTGAGGCGCGCGCCTATCCGCTGCCGATCCTCGACCACCACGAGCTGGTCAACGACACGCTGGGTGGACGCCCTGTTCTGATCAGCTGGTGTCCGCTTTGCGGAACCGGAATGGTCTTCGATCGCCGCGTGGCCGGTGTCGAACGACACTTTGGAGTATCGGGTCTGCTCTATCAGTCCGACGTACTGATGTACGATCGGGAGACGGAAAGCCTGTGGTCCCAGATTTCTTCCCGGGCGATTACCGGAATGAGCCGCGGGAATGAACTCACGTTGCTGCGCTCGCGGATGGAGAGCTGGGGTGCATGGCGGCAACGGCACCCGGGCACGACGGTCTTGTCCAGGCGCACCGGTCATCGGCGAGACTACGGACGCTCGCCCTATCGGGGCTATTCGACGTCTTCGCGTTTGATGTTCCCGGTGCCGTCCGACGACCGCTACCACCCGAAGATGCCCACACTGGGTCTGCGCATCCCGGACACGACGGCTCGCGGGTATCCCGCTGCCGAGCTGGTCCGCGCCGGTGGCTACGTCGAGGAAGAGCTAGCCGGGGAGAAGGTCCGCATTCGCTACGACGATGTCGCCCAGGTCTTCGATGTCGTTGCATCGGAGCGGGTCGAGGTCGTCGAGGGGTTCTGGTTCGCCTGGGCGGCCTTTCACCCCGATGCCAGCTTGTTTCGCGTTGCGCCCGAGGCCGGAAGATCCGGTCCGCAGCCCGACCGACCTGCGGGGCGAGGCCGTGTTCAACAGGGAACCCTTGCAATCCCTGCGGTGACTAATTCGTACTCACACGAGAGCGAACCTACTTCGCCCCATCCAGGCGAATCCGGGGATCGGTAGCGACCCCTCCTGCTGCCGGTCCCCACCCCGCATTCTCCCCGCTATCGCGGACGGCGCAGCTCTGCGAGGACGTAGGATGAGCGCTGCGAGCGCTCGAGAGCCCGAGCGATCAGCGCACGCGCCTTCGCGTCTTCGAGTGTCGGCAGGTAGCGCTCGAATACGCCCCTGTAGTGGAAGTCCGGGTCCACCGTGACCTGCCCGACCCACGCGACCGCCTCTGGTTCGGGTGGTTGCGTGACCGAGAGGCGCGCTGTGCCCCCGGGTGGTACCCGGGTGTCGAAGATGTCCTCACCCTTTCGGAAGTCCACCTTGCGGCCGATCGTATGCTCGATGCGGGTTCCCTCGATCGGCTTTCCGGTCGCGTCTTGCTGCCAGATCGACATCACGACCCGTGGAGTCACGTAGCTCGGAAAGGCGTGGCCGACAGCGCGTGCCGTCAGGACGAGAGCCAGCGGCTCGCCGTCGGCCCAGGCCACGTCGACGGCTTCGGCAACCATCTCTCGGTCGTGGATGCCTCGCCACAGGTGCCGCCGATCGGGCATATGGCAGCTCTGGCACGTCTCGCCTCGAGCGGCGTGGGGGCTCTCCTTCCACTCGAAATAGGTGTTCTGGACATTGATGCCCGAGCGGTCGAAGAACTGGTGGCAGGGAGCACAGAAGCGCGACTGCTGGAACTCGGGCCGCACCTCGAAGCCAGCGTGAGGCACGGCCTCGGGCGGCGGTGGGAGATCCGCGCGTCGCGGCGGACCGAAGTGCCGGTGTGCGCGGACGTGACAGCCAGCGCAGACCAGGCCCGCCTGGCGGAGCTTCTCGTCGTACTCCGGAGGTTCCAGCGTGTGCTCGGGGCCCGGGCCTACGGGTTGCTGCTCCTCCAGGGGCGTGTGGCAGCGCTGGCAGCCGCGCAACGCATCGGGCTTGGCGAGGTTGCCTTCGATCAGCTGGCCCGCAAAGCCCGGTGAGAACGCATCCGCGTGCAGCGAGGTCTCCCAGTCGGCCAGTTGCTGGGGATGACAGGCTCCACAATCCTTCGGATCCAATGAAGCCTCGAGCGGGCTCCAACCCTCGGGTGATGGACCCTGGGCGCGGACCGGCCGCTTCCAGTGGGTTTCGAGGAACTCGCCCAGCACCTGCTCCCGCTGGCTCGCCTTGCCAGGCGCCGCCCCGTCAGGTGCCGTCCCTCCAGGTGTCGTCGGAGTGGCGTTGTCGCAGCCGGCCAGCAGCGCAATCAGAAGAGCAAGTGCAGGCCACTTCATTGCAGTTCCTAGGGGTTGCCCGGGGCGGTTTCTCGGCAGATGCGGCCCGGAGCGGCCCGAGTCTACCCTGAGTCGGGTGCCCACCGGAACCGCCCGCCGAGACGGATCTATCGGCTCCGTTGTGTCTAGGCCTGGTGCCGTTGGCGATCACCTCCACCGGCCGCTGGCAACGCCAGCTCGGACAGAACTGGATCCGTCTCCACCGGTTGGCCCACCTGGCGGGCGTGCTGGCGGTACTGCATTTCCTGTGGTTGGCGAAGGCGGAGCTGGTGGCTCCTCTGGCCCATGCCGCCGTTCTGGGGCTGCTGCTGGGGCTGCGCCGTCTACCCCGACGCGGAAAAACACCCGCGAAAGCGAGTACCTGAGGGTCTCGGGTCGCATCCGGGAGCCCTCCGCGCGCGATGCCGTTATGATCTGTCCGCCGTTCCACTCGAGGGGGAATCGTGGGTCAACATCCGCTCATCGAGCGCGCCAACGACAAGCTGGTGCGCCAGGCCAAGGGCTTCCAGGAGGCTGCCGCCCAACTGACGGGCGACATCCTGCTGGCGGAGTACGAGCGCGAGATGGCCGCCGCTCCCAGCCGCGCCGAGGCCGGCAAGAAATACCTGGTTGCGTACAACAGCCGCCTGGCTGCCGAACCGAAGCCGGGTCGCGAGGGTGAACACCTCTGCATCGCGCTGGCCAGGCGCCACAAGGAGGGCGGGCCGCCGCTGCTGATGGCCGATGAGGAGGGGCATTTCGAGGCCCTCCACCCACTGGTTCCGCTGCGCAGCGCACCGGCGGACAAGAGCCAGGGCGCAGACGATCCGAATTTCGGTCTGGACAAGATCGATCTGGTCGGCCGTGGCCCCGACGACAGTCTGGTGGCACTCGCTACGCGTTGGTTGGCGCCGACGGCGGGAAGAGTCGGCACAGGCGACACACCGCTTCGCGCGTTGCTGCTTGCCCTCGCCCATGCGGCCGCTGCCGAGGCGAATGCGGCGGCACTCACCGAAGAGCTCGGGGCCCACACCGAGGGTCCGTTTGCCGAGGGACATCCGATCGTCCTGGTGGCGGGTAGCCCCCGCTACTGGGAGCTGTGCCGCAAGCGAGCGGCCCAACGTGGTGCCGCGTGGATTCGCGAGATGGAGCGCCTGGCCAAGGAACTCAGTGAGCTTGGCCTGCGCGTCGAGTACGTCTCGTTCAAGATGAAGGAGACGCCGCCCTGGGCATACGAGGATGGTTCGCCCGTGCTGACTTGCGAGCCTCGCATGGTGGATGCCTGGGAGGCCAGTGCCGGTCGGGTGAAGCCCAAGCCGAAGCCCCGTTCGAAGCGGGCCTCCTCCCAGCCGGAGAACGAGATCATCGAGGCCGACATGAGTCGGCCGATCCGTTCCTACAGCCTGACCGAGCACTTCGATCCGGGTGATCGGATCGAGCATCCGACTCTGGGCCTCGGTGTCGTGCAGGGTGCGGCTGGGCAGCAGAAGATCCGCGTGCTGTTCGACGAACGCCGGAGCATCCTCGTGCATGATCGGCCCGCGCCCAGCGCCACCGTCTGAGTTCGCAGGTGCAAAGGCTCCGGCAAGTCACAAGGCTCCGGAAAGTCGCGTTGCTTCTCGTGGCGACTCTGTACTGTGCCTGCGCGACCAACCCCGTGACGGGCGAGCGCCAGGTGACCTTCATGTCGACCGAGCGCGAGGTAGCGCTGGGTCGACAGGAGTCTGCGAAGGTCGCCTCGCAGATCGGCCTGGTGGAGATGCCACGGCTCACCGATTACGTCTCGGTCCTCGGCGCTCGGTTGGCGAACCATTCGCCGCGCAGGGATGTCGAGTATCGATTCGCGGTCGCCGACATGGCGGAACCCAACGCCTTTGCGCTGCCGGGCGGCTGGATCTATGTGTCGCGGGGGCTCCTGGCGATCACCGGGAGTGAGGATGAACTCGCCGGTGTCGTCGGCCATGAAATCGGACATGTGGCGGCTCGGCATTCCGCGACCCGCGAGACCCGCCAGATCGGCGTGGGCCTGTTGACGCTGCTCGGAGTGGCGGCAGCGGGAGCCGCCGGTGGTGCAAGCGCAGCGGAGAGCGTCGCCCAGCTGGGCCAGGTGGCCGGCGCAGGGTTGATCGCCACCTACGGGCGGGATCAGGAGCGCCAGGCCGATCAGGTGGGTCAGGAGATCGCGGCTCGTGCCGGCTACGATCCCGCAGGCATCGCCGACTTCCTCGCGACGCTGGATCGCGATTCAGTGCTGCGCGCCGGTGGGAAGCGCCGGTCGGGGAGCTTCTTCGACTCCCATCCAGTGACCGACGAGCGGGTTCGCGACACGACCGCGCGTGCGCAGCGTCTCACTCCGGCGAACCTCTCTCCGATCGCTCGGGATCGAAACAGTTTCTATTCGCGGCTGGACGGTTTGCTCGTCGGTGCAGATCCGAGCCAGGGCGTGTTCCAGGGCGAACTCTTCCTGCATCCCACTTTCGGCTTCTCGCTTCGCTTCCCCGCCGGCTGGCGCACCCAGAACGGTCATAGCGCCGTCGTCGGCATCTCTGCGAAGCAGGACCGCGCCATCACGTTGGAGGGAGGGCCGGTCGTGTCGGATCCGGGCGATGCGGCACGGGCGTTCGCCAGGCAGGCCGGTGTGGTTCTGGAAGATGGGAAGCGCACGAAGATCGGGGGGCTCCCGGCTTATCGCGCCGTGGCTCGTGCGCAGGGCCGGAACGGAACGAATCTCCTCCACTTGACCTGGATCGCCCACCGCAAGGCGACCTTTCTCATCACGGGGATCTCCGGTGCACGCGCGTCGGCCGCGGAGCTTCGTGAGCTCGGGAGTGCGGCTGCGAGCTTCCGTCCCCTTTCCCGCCGTCAGCGCGGGAGCATCATGGAGCAGCGCCTGCGGATCGTAGAAGCCCGGGCAGGCGAGAGCCTGGCAGCACTCGAGCAGCGCACCGGAAACAGCTGGAGTGTGGCAGAGACGGCGGTGGCCAACGGCCTGTCCGAAAGCGTGCGGCTTCGGCCTGGCCAACGCGTGAAGATCGTCAGGGCAAAGGTCTACGTTCCGTCTTCGCGCTGATCCGGCGATCTGTCGGTTGTGCTGCCGGTTGCGGGAAGGAGTGCGCTTCCCAGGAGCGGTGCGAGGCCCAACGCGACGGCCGCGCCAATCGCCCAGCGGAGTTCGGCGCGTTCGAGCAGGGTGCCGACAGCAACTGCCACGCCCGAGAATGCCAGGCGACAGGCCAGGGATTCGATCGAGAGTACGGTCGCCCGGTGGTGGGGATCTCGGATGCGACGGTTGAGTACGGTCCTCATCGCCACCGGGTAGACGCCGAAGGCGATGCCCTGGATGCAGAAGAGCATCGCGGCGGAGCCGCTGCGCAGGGTTGCGAGCCCTGCGTACATTGCGATGAGCGCGATGGGGAGTAGGAGCACCATCCGCTCGGCACCCCGCCCACCGGTCCAGCGGTGGGTCTGCCATGCCGCGAGCCCGCCCGCCACGTTGATCAGTGCGAGCAGGCTGCCCCAGCGATCCACCGGGATCTCCACGGCGTCGAGGATCGGGTTGTAGAGGAGCACGATCGCGGAACGGATCAGCACGAAGACGCCCACGCTGATCGCGATCCAGCGGGCCGCCCCGGGAACCCGCACCACGTTTTCGAGAGCCGCCGCTACGATCGCCCGCGCTGGTTTCTCCTCGGGCCGCCGGCTCTCTTTCAGCCCGAGCGCGAACGCAACGCCGATGAGCTGGAACAGGCCAGTGACGACGACGGTGGGTGTCGGATCCCCGCCCTCGATCAGGAAGCGATCCGCTAGCGCCATCGCGACGGCCGTAACGATCAACCAGGCCGCCTGCGAGGTTCCTTCGATGCGCGTGTAGTCCTCCTCGCGTCCCTCGGCAGCCAATCGGTCGAAGAGCAGCGCGGAATCCGCGCCGCTGATGGCTGCGGTGCCGATCGCAAAGAGAACCTGCACCGCCGCAAATGAGAGGAAGTCAAAAGCCACGGCCAGCATTCCGCAGGCCAGCACGTTCGCGAGCGCCCCGATCACGAGCAGCCGGCGGCGTCCGAAGCGATCGGCGAGGATGCCGGATGGAACCTCGAACAAGACCACCGCGAGGTAGAAGATCGCGATGATCCAGCCGAACTCAGTCGCTCGCAGGCCTCGTACCGAGGTGGACAAGTAGAAGAGCCACGGCGCATGGACCATGAACCGCGTGCAGACACGGAACCCCACGAACAACGCGTCGCTATGGCTCGCCGACCTCATCGCCTGGGTGTACTCTAGCGGGACCAAGAGGTGCCCCATCGCCCATAGCGCAACGACCTCTTCGAGCTGGCGAACTACGCTGGGCGTCGCCGTCCTGGGCGTGCTGTCCCTGCTCGTCCTGGTGAAGGTGTGCCGCGCGGTTCCGCCGCGCAATATCGATGATCTCTGCGCGATGTTCGAGCAACGCAAGAGCTGGCGTGAGGCCACTGCGAGCAGCCAGGAGCGGTGGGGGGTTCCCGAGCCGATCCAGTTGGCCATTCTGCATCAGGAATCGCGCTTCCGGCCAACGGTTCGCCCAGGCTGGCGAACCGTGTTCTGGATCATCCCCGTGGGCCGGCTCTCTTCTGCCTACGGCTATGGCCAGGTGAAGGACGGAACCTGGCAGGACTATCAGAAGAAGACCGGCAACACGGATGGGAAGCGCTCCTCCTTTGCGGATGTCACCGATTTCATCGGTTGGTATGGTCAAGTGATCCACAGGGTCACCGGCGTCGCATTGGACGACGCCTATCATTTCTATCTGGCCTACCACGAGGGGCCGTCCGGATTCGCTCGCGGTAGCTACGCAGAGAAGGAATGGCTGCAGGGCGTCGCCCGCAAGGTCGAAGCCCGCGCGGGCCTCTACGCGGCGCAATTCGCCACCTGTGGGGGGCCGGCGCTACCGTAGGAGCGGGCTCGGGCCCGAAATCAATTTGTCAGAGGGCCCCCGTGCACCTTCCGGGTATCCCCTGGTCGTCGAGATCCAGTCAATGAACGCATCCTCTCCGGGAGGGAAACTCCTGCCGACCGTCATCCAGGCCGTACTTCTCGTCATATCCTTGCTCGTTGGCCCGGTCGCTGCGGCGACTGCGGAGGCCGTCACGATTCCCGGAACCCGGGTCAGCATCGAGCCGCCGCCTGGATTCAGCCTTGCGACGAAATTTCCCGGTGTGCAGGATCTGGACCGGGCATCTTCGATCATGATCAGCGAGTTGCCCGTACCCATCTCGGGAGTTACCGCAGGGTTCACCGAGGAAGGGTTGCTCGCCAGCGGCATGGTGTTTCGCAGCTCCGAAGAAACCGACATTGGCGGACGAGCGGGTCACCTGATCTCGGCGACACAGGTCGCCAACGGTACCACCTACGAAAAGTGGATGGCGGCGTTCGGCAGTACATCGATGACGGTGCTCGTGGTCGCGAACTTCCCGCAGAGGCATGCGCCGGAGCTGCGAGCGCCGATGCGCTCATCCGTGCTTTCGGTGACCTGGAAGCCGGATGCAAAGCCAGATCTCTTCGGAGGCCTGACCTTCCGCATTCGGGAATCCGAGCGTCTCAAGATTCAGAACCGCGTACAGAACATGCTCCTCCTCTCCGACTCCGGGCAGATCGCCGATTCCCCCGTGGCGGTACCGTTCGTCGTTGTCGGATCCTCCGACAGCCCGGCCCGAATCGAAGATCTGGAGGCCTTCGCGAAGCAACGGATTACCCAGACCGCACAGGTTTCCGGTGTCGATGGGATTCGAGGTGAACCCCGGCAGATCGGAGCGCGCACGGCCTATGAGGTCATCGCACAGGCCAAGGACCAGAGGTCTGGTGAAGAGGTCACGCTCTATCAACTGATCGCAGTCGATGGCGATACCTACTACATGATCCATGCCATGGTCGCCCGCAGTCGATTCGACGACTACCTGCCCGAGTTCAGGCAGGTGGCCGACTCCCTCGAGATCCACTGAGACCCGCAATGATTGGTGTTGTTCATTGGGGTGAAAAGCCTTCGTTCGGGTAGCGATCGGGTCAGGGGGCTCAGTGAATCGCCCGAACTGACCGACACGTATCCAGATGTTGAGGGAGCACTCCCGCGAGCTGGATCTGCTGCTGCAGGGGATGGATCTCCTGATCGCCGCCGTCGTATTCGTCGTGCTCGTCTCGCCTTCCGGCCCCGGAGCAGACGCAGGCCTTCGAACCCTGCTGCCGTTCGGTCTGGTCGCTTCCCTGGTCTGGCCCGTCACGCTGCGGGCCCTCGCGCTCTACTCCTCCCAGCGACGCGAGACCCTGGTCGCTGTGTTGCGGGGCCTGGCCCTGGCAGGCCTGATCGCGGTACTGGTCGAGAGCGCGGCCGCTTTTCTCACCCGCGCTCCGGTTCCGCGCTGGTTTCCGCTGGTCTGCGCATCGTTCCAACTCGTGGGCATCACGTGCGTGCGAGTCGGTGCTCATGCCACCGTGCGTTCTCTCCGCCGCGCCGGTCGCAATTCGCGCAAACTCCTGATCGCGGGCAGCGGGCCGCGGGCCGCCTATGTCGAAGAGGTGATCGGACGCAACCCGGCCTGGGGCCTCGAGGTGATCGGCTTCATCGACGAGCGGGAGTCGGACCACGTGGCCGCGGTGCCTGCCGAGCGCATCTTCGCACTCGCGCAAATGACCGATTTGCTGCGGGACAACGTGATCGACGAGGTGGTGGTCGCGTGTCCGCGGTCGAAGCTCGATCTGTTCCTGCCTGTCGTGGATCGGGCCACCGCTGCAGGCGTTCCGATCACATTGCTTTCGGACATCTTTGGTGATCTGTTGCCCGTGCCTCGCGTCAAGCGTTTCGGGGCGTTGCCTGCACTTTCATTTGCTCCGGTGCATCACAACGTCGCCGCACTCGCGTTGAAACGAGCGCTCGATGTGGCAGGGGCTGCGGTGGGCCTGGTGCTTGTGGCGCCGATCCTCATCGTGGCCGCGCTCGGCATCAAGCTGTCCTCGCCCGGGCCGATCCTGTTTCGTCAGATCCGCTGCTCGTTGAATGGTCGCCGGTTCGTGATGCCGAAGCTGCGCACGATGGGCGTCGGATCCGATCTCCGCAAGGATGATCTGGGCGAGTTGAACGAGATGGATGGGCCGGTCTTCAAGATCCGGAACGATCCGCGCGTGACCCCGGTCGGACGACTCCTGCGCCGCTACAGTCTCGACGAGTTGCCCCAGCTCTGGAGCGTCCTGAAGGGCGACATGAGCTTGGTCGGCCCTCGCCCTCCGGTGCCGGGCGAGGTCGCGTCCTACAAGACCTTTGAGCGGCGGCGCCTCTCCATGAGACCCGGTCTCACCTGCCTCTGGCAGGTGAACGGGCGCAACGAGATCGGGTTCGAGGACTGGGTACGACTCGATCTGGAGTACATCGATACGTGGTCCCTCGTCAGCGATTTCCGCATTCTGGTCCGAACGCTTCCCGCCGTCTTGAGCGGGCACGGTGCCAGCTGAGCGCTTCCGGATGACCCGGAGGAGACGCCGCTACGAGCTTCGCGATCGGGCGCTGAACGAGCAGCTCGAGGCTCTCGTGGCCTCCACGCTAGAACGCTACGGAGAGCGTCCGGATGCGGACCAGCTCCGCCAGGTGCTGGTTACCGCGCTGCGCCTCGCAAAGGAAGCATCGAGCGGGAATCTCAAGCTCGTGAGCAACGCACTCAAGGAGCTGCGACACGCATTCCGCGTGTTCGCGCCCTACAACGCGGTACCCAAGGTCGCGGTCTTCGGCAGCGCCCGAACCCAACCGGGTCACCCGGATTGGCAGCAAGCCCACGCTTTCGCAGAGCGCATGGTCGACGCTGGTTGGATGGTCATCACCGGTGCTGGTGACGGGATCATGGGCGCCGCGCAAGGTGGAGCCGGAAGAGCCGCGAGCTTCGGTGTGAACATCCGTCTGCCCTTCGAGCAGTCCGCGAACGCGGTCATCGACGGGGACCGCAAGCTCGTCAACTTCCGGTACTTCTTTACGCGCAAGGTCACTTTCGTGAAGGAGAGCCATGCGTTGGCGCTCTTCCCGGGCGGCTTCGGTACCCACGACGAAGGCTTCGAAGCGCTGACCCTGATCCAGACCGGAAAGAGCAGCGTGGTGCCTGTGGTGTACGTCGACGAGCCCGGCGGGAGCTATTGGCGCGACTGGCACGAGTACGTGAAGACCCATCTTTATTCGCGCGGGCTGATCGGCGAGGAAGATCTCTCTCTCTACTCCGTAACCGACGATCTCGACGAAGCGGTCGAGGAGATCCTCCAGTTCTATCGGAACTATCACTCGAGTCGATGGCTGGGCGATCGACTACTGATCCGGCTCGCAGAGGCGCCGAGCCAAGCTCAATGCGAAGCCCTGGCCGACCAATTCGACGATCTTCTCGAAGCCGAGCCCGAAGTCTGCGGGCCGCTTCCGGAAGAGAAGGATGATGCACCGGGCCTGCCCCGGCTCGCGATCCGCATCAGCCGTCGCCGCGTCGGACGTCTACGCCAGCTGATCGACCGCTTGAACGATCTCCCGGCCGAGCGCAAACAGTGGCAGGAGACGTTGCCGCCCGAGATTCTTGCGCGGGAGCTCTCGGCCGAGGCCGAGCAGGCGGAAGAAGAAGATGAGACGTGACCGCTCTCCGTTCATGGCATCTCACCTTCATGAAGCTCGCGAACGCATTGCTCCTCGCTCTGCTGTGGTGAAGAAGCGTCCCCTCTGTTGAGTTCAGCGGGCGAGGGGGGGGCGGCGGTTGAACCAGGGGCGGGCTTGTTCGAGTTGGCCGGCGAGGCGGAAGAGGGTGCCTTCGTCGCCAAAGCGGCCGGCGAACTGGATGCCGATCGGGAGGCCGGCATCGTTCCAGGCGAGCGGGACCGACATGGCCGGGCTTCCCGAGGCGTTGAAGATCTGGCAGTAGCCGATGGTCTGGAGCAGGGCCTCGAGGTTGGCGCCCGGGTTCGGGTTGGACAGGCTGAGGGTGCCGAGCGGCGTCGGCGGGAGGGCCATCGTCGGTGTGAGGATGACGTCGTAGTCGGTCTGGAAACGCGCCACCTGGCGGCCGATATGGTGGATGCCCTTTACGGCGCGAACGTAGTCGACAGCAGATCGGGCACGGCCTGCTGTCGCCATGCCCCAGGTGCCAGCCTCAACGTCAGATTCGACCAGTTCGCGACCGAGGGCTTCTGCGCGATCCTCGAGGGCGACGAGCAGGTTGGCAGGCAGAATGGTCATGGATGCGCGTCGCATCGCGTCCGCGTCGATCTCGAGGGCAGCTTCGACCACGTCGTGGCCCAACTCCTCGCAGAGTCGAGCCGCGTCCTCCACCGCGGCGACGCAATCTGCATGAGTCGACGTGCCGTTCCAGGTGCTGCGCTGGAGTGCAATTCGCAGGCGGCTCGGCGGTCGGGTGACTTCTTCCAGGTAGGAGCGAACCGGCGGCGGGGCTACGTACGGAGCGCCGAGATCCGGACCTGCGGTGGCATCGAGAAGAGCGGCGCTGTCGCGGACACTGCGGCTCACCGCGTGGACGATACTCATTCCGGCCCAGCCCTCGCCGACGTCCGGTCCCATCGGCATCCTGCCCCGCGTGGGCTTCATGCCGAACAAGCCACAGGCCGCCGCCGGAATCCGGATCGAACCGCCGCCGTCGCTGGCATTTGCGAGCGGCAGGTAGCCCGCAGCGGTAGCTGCGGCGCTTCCCCCTGACGAACCTCCCGCGCTGTGCTCCGTGTTCCACGGGTTGCGGGTATCGCCAAATTGGATCGACTCGCTCGTCGGAGTGATGCCGAACTCGGGCGAGAGGCTCTTGCCGAACGTCACCAGTCCGGCCGCGCGATAGCGCTCGGTCAGTTCGCTGTCGTGATCGGGCACGTGGTCGGTGAAGAGCTGGCTGCCGTTGGTTGTTCGCACGCCTGCCCAGTTGAGATGCAGATCCTTCAGCAGGAAGGGTACGCCGGTGAAGGGGCCCTCGGGCAGGCCCGCGTCCAGGGCCGCCCGCGCTTCCAGGATCATCGGGATCGGCACTGCGTTCAAGGTCGGCTCGTGGCGCTCCATCCGCTCGAGGGCCGCGTCGAGCAGCTCCTTCGGCTGCGTCTCTCCTTTTCGAACCAGCTCCGCCAATCCGAGACCGTCGTAGGACTCGTACTCCTTCACAGCGCGACCTCCCGCCGCGCGAGGCTCAGTGAGCGCAGCCGGCGCAAGGTACTACGGCCGCGCTGGGCCGGCGAGCTGGGGTGGCAGGGCCACGGCTACTTCCGCTTGAGCTCGGATTCATGTTCGGCGATGAAGGCGCGGATATCGTCGCTCATGCTGAGCACCGTATCCCATTCGTCGGCGTAGAACGTGATCGGGAAGCGGCGAATCCCGTAGAGGGAAACCGCGCCCTTCTGGCTCACCTGAAGCCGCAAGGCCTTCTTTTCGTTTGCCTTCAGTGCTTCGTTCTCGGCACGCAGCCGTTCGATCTCGGATTGCAGGTCGGCGTCGTTCTCGCTCATCGAATCTCCAACAGGGACCGGGAGAGCCGAGTCTAGCGCTTCCGTTTCGCTCGGCCGATGCGACGCGACTCGTCAAGTTGGTACCGTTGGGTCGATGGCCGAGTCGAACCTCCGTCCAGCACCGTGTGATGGCCCGATGGCGTGAAGGTTCTCGCTTCGGCCGTGCTCGTCGTCGTTCTGGTGGCATGCAACCCGCCCATTCAGCCCCCGGAGAGTGGTCCCGGAGAGGTGTTGATCCCGGCCGGATCGTCCTGGCGACACGCGGTCGACTTGCCATCAGGAGTCGACTGGGTGGCTCCCGACTTCGATGATCGAGGCTGGGCCGAAGGGTCCGGACCCCTGGGCAGAAGCACAGCGGGTCTGCGCACCCAGACAGCCGATCCGACGGTGCTCGAGCCCCCTTCGATGGCGGTCCTCTTCCGTACTTCATTCGAGCTGCCGGAGGCGCATGGAATCGAAGGCCTGACAGTCCACTACCTGCGGGACGACGGGCTGCGGCTCTGGCTCAACGGAGTCGAGATGCTGCGCCACGATCTCAGAGCGGGAGATATCAACCGGACGAGCATGGCGGCGCGGGCCGTTCACGGTTCGGAGGAAGCCACCTGGGAACGGCTCGCACTTCCGGCGGGTGCCCTACGTCCGGGTTCCAATCAGATCGCAGCCGCAGTCCACCAGGTGAGTGTCTCGGGCGGAGATTTGATCTTCGACCTGGAGCTGCGTGGCTTCCGGCGCTCGGATGATCCGGTACTCACCCGAGGCCCCTACCTTCAACAAACGAGTTCCACGCGCAGCATCGTCCGATGGCAGACGGCTGCCCCTGCCCGCGGGTGGGTCGAGGTCGGTGGGTCGCCCGGCGAAGTGATTCGACGCATTCCGGAGAAGGCGGTCCGGCGCGACCACGAGGTCGAGGTGGTTGGGTTGCCGGAGGGGCCGGCCTACTACTCCGTGGGTGTGGAGAGCGTGGGCGCGGAGGGCACTGCGGGCGTGGAAGACGTGCTTCTCGCGGGAGGGGACGCGGCTCACCAGATCGCGCGCCCAGGCGCCGCCGTTCGATTCTGGATCACCGGCGATCAGGGCGGGGCCGATGAAGGGACGCGTCAGGTTCGCGACGGGATGCTCATCGCCGCCGGTCCGCGGCCGCCCAGTGCATGGCTCACACTCGGCGACAACGCCTATCCGTCCGGTACCGAAGCGGAATTCCAGGCGGCAGTCTTCGATACGTTCGCCGGATTGCTCCGCAGCACGACCCTCTGGCCGTCGCCGGGTAACCACGACCTGATCGGGGCGACGCTCGATCTGGACGAAGGCCCCTACTTCGACGTGTTCTCGCTGCCCGTCAGAGGAGAGGCGGGCGGGGTCCCCTCGAATCGGGAACGCTGGTACGCATTCGATTGGGGCCCTGTGCACGTCGTGTCACTGGATAGTGTGAGCGGCCATCGCACGCCCAATGGGCCGATGCTTCGCTGGCTGGAGGCCGACCTCAGACGGGCGCGCGCGCCGTGGGTCATCGCCGTCCTCCATCATCCTCCCTACAGCCGCGGCAGCCACGATTCCGCAAAGGAAGTCGCCACCAATCTCGTGCGCGAACGCATTCTTCCGATCCTCGAACGCCACGACGTCGCGGTCGTGTTTGCGGGGCATAGCCACAGCTACGAACGCAGTTCCGAAGACGAGACGCCGGTCTTCGTGGTGGCGGGCAATGCCAGCATCCCCGGTGGTGGACCGCTCGACCATCCGCGAATGAAAGTCTCTCGGGGAGCCCAGTTGGGTTCGCTACTGGTCGATGCCGATGCATGCAGTTTCGATCTTCGCGCAATCGACGAGGGCGGCGATGCCTACGATCGCTTCCGATTGGAGAAGTCTGGCCCCTGTACGCCTTGAGCGATGTCGACGATTTCGGTTCCACCCGTCGGGAGAATGCGCTTCTGGGACCTCCACCCGGAGGATCGTGGCTCAGGAACGCCCGAATCAGCGACGTCCAGCGGCTGGTCTCTCATCGGGCTGACCAGCGTGGTCATCGAGACGGGTCCGGTTCTCTCTGATCCCTCGCAGACCCTTCAACAGGTGTGAGAGGTGTTGGAGTGGGACGGCATCGAGGTCGTGGAAGTGATCCCGTTCGAGTTTCCTCAGCCAGTCCTTCACTTGCTTCTTCTCTTCGGGTTGCCATGTGACATGGGCATCATCGAGCAGTAGGCCGAGGGATTCGGCGTAGTGGCCGAGGGCCTCGCTTCCATCATCGCCCTCGAACCGCCGCCGGGCGAGTTCGACTTCGAGAAACCGCTGCTTGATCTCATTCGGGTCCTGTTCTGGCCCCGCACGCCGGTCGAAAGCCAGGAGCAGTTCTACGAGGTGGAGATGAGAGTGGTCCGAGAGCTCCGCATCCGTATTCCGGTTTTCCAGGTAGTAGACCCGTGCATTCCGCAGCAGTCGGTCCATGCTGAGTTTCTGGCTCGAGTGGTTGAGCCAGGTCGAGTCCGGATCTCGCTCGTGGGCGATCAGCAGCTGGAGGAACTTGTAGGCGTCCGTCTCCACGAACTGCTTCGAGGTCCAGTATCGGAAGCGCATCCTCGGGAGCTGCGCGGAGGTCGGGATCCGACCGTCGATCTCAGCGGCCTTCACTTCCGGCACGGGAAGAAAGATCTGGCGCTTGTAACCCTGGTAGATCGCCCTCAGTCGGACACGGCGTCGACTTGCTTCGAACCAGAATCGGTCCTCGAGACGCGCCGCGCGAGAGGACGGTTTCCAGTAGTCGAGCAGGAAAGCGAGTAGCCCGCCCCCGTGCATCTCGGCGCCGTGCACGACGCCGAGCACGATTCCATCCCCGTCCTGGTGTGAATGGATCTGCTTCATGAACGCTTCGAGATCCGGCTGCTCGATCTCGAATAGCAAGCCGTAGTGCGTCGGCGCTTCGGCCAGCGGCTCCTTCCTGCTCTCCATGTAGGCTTCCAGGCGCGCGTGAAGCTGCATACCCGGGAAGTCTGCCAGGGGATTCTCCCGTGCGTTGGCCATGGCGGACGCCAGCGTGAGGGCAGACAAGAGGATCAGACCGCGATAAGGCACGGATACCTGCTTCGAGAAGGGCCGGCGGCCTGGGAAGTACCGCGGACTGGTGGAGTGGCAAGTCTACACGGCCCGCGATGTCAGCAACTCGTTCGATGAGGCCGGCGACCGGCCTCCGGAGCTCGCTTGTTGCCCAGACGCGGCGCCAGGACGATCAGCACGCTGCCGTACAATCCGCAGAGCGCCCCGCCGATCCCGATGGTGGCGGGTGTTCCAATCTGGGCCGCGAGCAGGCCCATGCCGAGGCCGCCGAAGGGTACGATGCCGCCCCAGGCCACCTGGAAGAGGCTCATCACCCGGCCGCGTCGCGCCTCGTCCACGATCTCCTGGATCAGGCGCTGGAGATCGGTCATGGTGGCGAAATAGAAGTAGCCGACCAACACCTGCATCAGCAGAGCGGTGGTCGGCGTGCGCGAGAGCGCGAACCCGATCAGCATCAGGCCAAAGGCCAGAGCGCGCAGGGCAGAGCCGCGGAGCGTCGGAAGATCCTTCTTGTAGCCACTGGTCAGCGCGCCAGCCATTGCCCCGATTCCAGTGCAGACCACGATCCACGCAAACCAGTCGGGATCGCCCAGCACCTCGGCCGCGTAGATCGGCGTCAATGCGACGTGGGAGACACCGAATAGCGATACCCACGCGACCGTGATCAGCGCGGGCAGGGCCGGGTGGCGCTCGCGTGCGTGATCGAGCCCGCTCTTCAGCCGTGCGAAGATTCCACCCTCCTCGGCTTCGGGCTCGATCGGACGCGGACGCATGCGGGCGGTCAGCAGGGCAGCGATCAGGGCCGCCACGGTGAATACACCGAACGCGACTTCGAAGCGCCCGCTCGCGAGCAGGGGTGCCGCGAAGGCGGGCCCCAGAACTCGGGT
>JAAELW010000188.1 GCA_024226235.1 bacterium | reverse complement strand
CCAGCCGTCGCCGTCCGCATCCCGCACCCAGATCTCGTCGTCTGGAGAGCCGTTCTTGCCAGACCAGAGTGCTGCACAACCCGGATCGTCGAAATGCCGCACCTTTCCGTCGCTGGCGCTGCGGATCTGTGTGGCGAAACGGCGATCGCTGAGGGTCATTCGGCAATGGTTGCAGGCGTCTCGATCCCAGGCGGGCTCTATGGGCCCGGTCGTTGGTCGTGCCTCGCAGCCGGCAAGCAGAACGAGGATCGCGAAGAGGGCAGGGCGGATCATCGGGGCTCCTTGGTTTCGATTTCCAGGCGCCGAATCACGCCAGAATAGCGGGAGGCGGTGCCGAGGAAACGCAGCCGGTCAGGGCCGGCGATCTCCCCCGCGAAGAGCAGGCCCGCCTCGTCCCCGCTGAGCTTCCACTCCACGAGCGCATTCCGGCAGGCTTCGTCCGGGCGCGTCAGCTCGACGACGCAGCGTAGGCGGCTCGTCAGGGTGCCCGCGTCCGTGACCCGATCGTCGAGCACGATCTTTCCGAAGTCGAGTTCGACGACACGTCCGACAAGCGGAGCGACCTCATCGAGGCGGTGGCTCGAGATCAGCATCGTGGCCTGGCCGATCCTCTCACTGAGCAACTCAAAGAACGCACTCCGTGCATCCGGGTCGAGGTTCGCGGCAGGTTCATCGAGAAACAGCAGGTCACACGGGCGGCCGAGCGCGCAGGCGATCAACAGCTTCTGCTTCTGTCCGCCAGAGAGCTTCACGAAAGGACGCCCCGCCAGGCCCCGGACGTCGAGGCCCAGACGCAGGGCGGTCGCATCGATCCGGGCGGGGTCGCAGCCTGCGATGCGTGCGGTGAATTCGACCAGGTGACGCGCACTCATGCGCAGCGGCGGGGGGAGCTGGGGGACGAAGCCAACCCTGCTGAGCACTTCGCTTCGATCCGCCCGCGGTTCGAAGCCGTCGATCGATATCTCTCCTTCATGGATGTATTCGCCAAGCAGACAACGGACGAGTGTCGTCTTGCCCGCACCGTTGGCCCCGACCAATGCAATCCGATCACCGGCAGGGATGTCGATGCTGAGGGCATCCAGCACCGCGGTGTCGCCGAAGCACTTGGTCAGATTGCGGACGCGGACTGTCGTCATAGGATCCTGTCCATTCCCTTCACGTTGAAGCGGAGTGAGCTGGTGGGACAGATGTCGACGCACAGGCCGCAGCGGGTGCAATCCGGGCCGATGTCGAGTTGCGGCGCCGTGGCGCGGTTCTTGATGGTGAGATCGAGGACGTGCGGAACCTCACAGACCTTGCGGCAGTCACCCTCATGGGTGCAGGCCTCCAGATCGTACTGGATGCATACGGGGGTCACGGCTCCCAGCACACCGTAGGTCAAACCGATCGGGCAGACATAGCGGCACCACGCCCGGCGCGAGTAGAGCACTTCGAAGACGAGAAGCGAAAGCACCCAGATCAGTGCCAGGCTCGGGCCGTAGACGATGGCGCGGCTCAGCACGCCGATCGGATTCACGGTGAGGAAGAGGGCGTGTCCGGTCACGAAGGCGAGGACTGCGAACAGCACCCAGAAGACGACCCGCACGCTCCGGTGAATCACGTGATCTTGCACGAGCCCTTTCCCGGCCAGTCGCACGTGCAGGGCCTCTGCGAGTTCGGCCACCAGGTGGTAGGGGCAGATCCATGAGCAGAAGGCGCGACCTCCGATCAGCCCCCAGAGCAGGAAGACCGTCACGGCCCCGATCACCAGGTTTATGGCGATATGTTTCTCGGCGAGCATCACGAGCAGGCTCGAGTAGATGTCCGCCATGTGAAAGCCCAGGAATCGGGAGGCGGTCAGCGATCCTTCCAGGATCTGGATATCGAGGAAGAACGAGAGCGTGAAGAGCAGGTTCGTTCCGATCAGCACCGCCCATCGGCGGTTCCGCCAGACATGCGTGGCCTCGGTCGGGGCATTCTGAGCGTTCTCGAGCCGGCCCGGTCCACGCTTGCGGGCATGCAGGATCATCGCCGCTTCGGTCCGTTGCCTGGGCTTCTCGGGTGCGCGGCCGAGCATCGTGCCGATGTCCTGCAGCAGGCTCATGCGCGGGAGCCTGCTGCTGACGGAATGATTTCGATGCAGGTCGGCTCTTCGGGACAGATCATTTCGCAAACGCCGCATCCGACACAAGCGTCACCCACCACCGGTGTCGAGCCGCTTCCGTCCGGGAGTGGCTCCAGCCAGAGGGCGGCCGTTCCGATCGGGCACTCCCGCACGCAGAGGTCGCAGAGCTCCACGTCGTACTCGTAGTCCCGGACGGGCTGCGGCACCCAGCGATCGATTTCTTCGTAGCGCAGCAGTCCGCGATACTGCTCTCCGCGCGCCAGACCCTGAAAGCCCTTTCCGCGTCGGGCGAGGCAGGCATCGGGTCGAACGAGTTCCGCGATGCCGATGTCCACTTCTTCCTTGGCACCCAGATCGTGACTGAGAGCGCCGGTCGGGCAGGCGAGAATGCAGGAAAGCGCATCACAGGAGAAGTCACAGGCCTGGTCCCGTGGCTCGATGTACGGCGCGCCGTGCCCGAGCCCGTCGCTCAGATCGGCGAGCAGGATGGCTTCGACCGGACACACCTGGACGCATTGGCCACATTTGATGCAGGCCCCAAGGAACGAGACTTCCTCCTCGAGGGCGCCAGGGGGGCGCAGGCGGAGTCGACCAAACCTCCGGCTCACCCAGGAGAACACCGGCTGCAGCACAACGATCGCTCCCGTCACGATGCCGGCCCGGAGAATACGCCGGCGGTTCTCCTGCTGGCGGCTCAACCGGCGGCGCGGTCTGCGTTTCGGGCTCTTCTCCTGGGGGCTCCTCGGGTCCGTCATCGTCAGAGATTCCGGGGTTCGTAGCGCGGACTCGGATCCTCCAGGATCTGCAGGGGATCAGCAAACGGGGCCAGGCGGTCTAGAAAGTCGAGGGCTTCGAATACAGGTGACGCCCGGAAGAATGCAGCCGCCGGAAGTTGCATCCACATGCGATCGGAGTAGGCGAATGCACGATGGGGCCGATCACCCAAGCCGTCATGGTCCTGGTCGAAACCCTGGTAGTCGTCCCAGTAGTTGCCTCTCCACGTGTGGGCCATCGCATGTCCGCCCCCACGCACGGCGACCTGGGTGAAGTTGTCGACGAAATCGTTGTCGATGAAGAGGTTCCCTCTCCATTGGCTGTGGAACATGACTCCGACGCCGTTGTACGCCAGCTGGTTGCGTTCGAAGCGGTTCTTTCGATCGGTCTCATAGGGTGAGATGTCGAGGTAGATGCCCTTCGCGCAGTACACGATCTCGTTCTCTTCGAGTACGACGCCGCTGCTCTCCTTGAACCCGACACCCATTCCGGTCGCACCCTGCGCGCCTACGATCCGATTCCGCCGGATCCGGACGTCGTCGCTGTACATCAGGAAGATCCCGACCATGTTGTCGCGGTAGTCGTTGTCCTCTACCTCGTTGCGCTTTGCATACATGAAATGGAGTGCGTAGCGGCTGCCTCGCACCCGATTCCCGATGATCCTGTTCTCACCCGAATACCAGACCACTATGTCCCGCACATCCTCGATTCGATTGTCCAGGATCTGGTTGCGCTGGCTGTACCAGAGCCGGATGCCATCTCCGCGAATGCCAAGATCGAGATCCTTGGATCGGATCCGATTGTTGCGGATGGTGTTTTCATCGGATTGCGCCAGGTCCACGCCGAAGAGGCAATCTTCGATCTGGTTGTCCTCGACGATGTTGTGGTCGCCGCGGATCTGGACACCGGCATCGAGGGTGTCGTGGTTCTCGCCAGAGCCGCGAAGAGTGAGCCCGCGAAGCCGGGCTCCGTTCGTTTCGAGCACGAACACCGAGCCCTGCCCGCCGGCATCGACCGTGGCCATCCCGCCACCGTCGATCGAGATGGGCTTGCGGACCACGACGGGTCCAGCATAGATCCCGGCTTCGAGCTGCAGCTCGCCTCCGGCTGGTGTGGCGTCGATCAGCTCCTGCAGGGGCCGGCGCTCCTCCGCGTCGGCTGCCAAGGCCACGAGCAGCAACAGGGCCGCCGCTCTCCCGCTGTTCATGATCCGGTCCGAAGCTCTTTTCGCCGCAAGAGGGTCGCCACGAGGACACAGAGGGACGACGCAATCGACAGAGCGAACCCATAGTGCGGATAGGCGTAGGTGCTGAACTGGGCCACCTTGCCTTCGCCCATCACGGTGGGCATGAAGGGCTTCACGGTGAATGCCGCCCATTCGTTCAGATTGTGCCCGAACCACCAGAGCCAACCGGTGAAATCCGCGAGGAAGGCAATAGGAGCGAGAATTGCCGGCAGGGCCAGCACCCACCAGAGCGGGCCCCGGTAGAAGAGCAACGCGATCAACGCCAGACCGAAGAGCGCGAAGAGATAGGGCGCGACAGCGAACTCCAGCCTCGCGCCCTCCTCGATCGGATGCATCCCGATGTAGTGGTTGATCGTGTTCATCTCGAGCACGCAGTCGAGGGCTTCTTCCTCCTCGATCTCCTCGCGCTCGACGAGCACGCAGCCGTTCTCGACGCCGTACCAATGCAGATTGATGCGCACCCCGCCCGGGAAGGTGTGCTCTGGGTAGTTCGGTGCCTTCAGCGATACCCACCAGAGTGGCGAGGCGAACGAAAGCGCCATCAGCAGGAGGCCTGCGATGGTGAGCCCGCGGGATGCCACCGTCTATTTCCCTAATTGCCCGCCTGGCGTTCGGGCCATTCGAGCCGCGACATGTAGTCCACGACCGCGTCGAGCTCGGCATCCGTGTACTTCTTCACGATCTTGACCATGTCCGGGTTGGCGTTGCGCCGCCGCCCGTCACGGATATCCGTGACCTGGCGCAGCATGTACTTGTAATGCTGGCCGGCCAGGACCGGATAGTATTTGTCTTTCGAGCCCTCACCGAACTTGCCGTGGCACTCGACGCAGTTGGCTTCGTAGAGCGCCTTGCCCTCGTCGAGATGTTCGCCTGAGCCCCGGCCGTTGTCGCCCGGGATCGGAAGCGTCTGGATGAAGGCACAGACATCCGCCAGCTCCTGCGCGTCGGTCATGGTCTTTGCAAAGGGGTACATGATCGGGTTGTCGCGAAGGCCCCCCCGGATGTCCGCGATCTGCTTGATCAACACCGTACTGTGCTGGCCCGCGAGCTGCGGGAAGGTGCCGTCGGAACGACCGGCGCCGTTCGGGAGATGGCAGGCAGAGCAGATCTCGAAAATCTCTTCGCCGTTCTCGGTGTCGCCGACGAGATCGAGGGCCTCGATCTTCTCGCCCTTGGCCTCGTTCCAGACGTAGCCCTTGGACTCGATGCCTTCTTCTTTGGGCTGGGGCTGGGCGAATCCGATCGACGGGACGATCCAGATCGAGGCCAGCAGGATCAGGATGGAAATTCTCATGGTGGTCTTCCTTTTAATCGAGGCTTGAAATCCAATCGGCCAGCACTTTCATCTCGTCTTCGGTGACGAGATGCATCACGCCCCGCATGGCCGGGGTGTTTCCGTTCGACCGGGCCCCGCTCTTGATGTCCAGCATCTGTTGGAGCATGTAGGCCGGGTTCTGTCCTGCGAGCTTCGGGTATTCCGGAAGGATCGGGGTCTTCGCGTCCGGGCCATGGCACGCAATGCACGTTCGTTGGGCGTAGAGCGAGGCTCCGTCCAGATCCTCGCCAATCGCCGGAGCTGCGAACGCCAGCAGCGACGCCAGCATCACCGGAATGGCCGCTTTGTGAATGTTCATTTCCTGTTCCTCTTTCCTTCCCTGTTCTGTTTCAGGGATGGACGGGGACGAGGGGGAGGTGCATCCCCCTCGTCCGGTTGGGCCGGGTCGAAGCGCCGTGGCGCTACTCCAACTTCTTCGCGCCGTGTTGTTCCAGATAGGTCTTGGCGCGAAGTCCGATGTCCGCCGCCTTCACCTGGTATTGCCACCACTGACCCGCCCAGAGTGTGGCGCTGTTCCAGGTTTCCTTTGCGGCTTCTTCCTCGGCCCGCTTCTTGGCCTCACCGGCCCGGTTGAGCTGGTCGGTCGCGTCCTCGACGAGGGCCACCACCTCCGGGAAGTCCTTGTAGTTGTGGGTCGTGATGAAGCCCACCACTTCGTCGATCACGGCTTGGGTTTCCACGTTCGTGGCTACCTGCTTGTCGTAATCGGCCTTGACGTACTCGTCCTTCGCCATCAGCTCGCCGACCTTGGCCTGGTAGCCCTTCGGCTTGACCAGCAGATACCCCTGCATCTCCAGGTGGAGGGCCGAGCAGAACTCGGTGCAGTAGTAGGGGAATACGCCGGGCGTATCGGCCACCATCTTCACGGTCGCCGTCTCACCGGGTTCGAAGGAACCGTGGACGTTGTACTTGCCGATCGTGAAGCCGTGGGTCTGGTCCTGCGCCCGCTCCAGGTTCGTCAGGTGGACGACCACCTCGTTGCCCTCATCGACTTCGATGATCTCAGGAGTGATGTGGGAGCGGATCAACGTCCCCCAGACCTCGACCTTGTTCCCATCCTTGACGATGCGCTCTTCACCGGCCCGGGTCTTGTGCTCGGAGATCTCATCCGTCCGGGTGTTGGTGCCGCTCTTGTAGCGGATCTTCGGCTTGATCAGCCCAGCCTCGATGGCGACCACGTAATGCGGTTCGCCGAGCGGGAGAGGCATGTCCATCAACAGCTGCATCTTGTCCTCAGAGATGTCGATCAGCTGATGGTTCTGGGGGTGCAGCGGGCCGACCGGGTTGAAGCGGTCGATCGCGAGCTTGTTGAGCGAGACGAGGTATTTGCCGCGCGGCTTGACCGTGTCGCCGTGCATCGTCATCACGTGGCCGATGTTGTAGTGGATCGGGATCTTGCTGAGCAGCTTGCCTTCGACGTAGTTCCAACGCGCGACCATCGAATCCACGTACAGCGATGTATAGGCGACGCCCTTCACCGAGTCGTACTGGGTATGCAGGGGCCCAAGGCCCAACTGCACCTGGGTATGCATGGCCTTCTTCATGTCGAGGATCGGCAGGCCGTAGGGATCCGTGCTCGCGTATTCCTTGGCGTCGATCAGGGCCTTGATCTTCGACCACTTGAAGACGGTCGTATGGGTGTCGAGCTTTCCCGAAACCACCATGTACTCACCGTCCGGGCTCACATCGATGCCGTGCGGGCTCTTGGGCTCCGGGATCAGATGGACCAGACCCTCCTTGACCGTGGTCTCGAGCATGATCACGGGGAACCCGTTGATCATCTTGACTTTGCCGGCTGCCGCAACCTGGGCCGCCTTCTTCCAATCGACGACGTGGAGATAATCCGTGTCCTTGGCCGAGCAGCCCGCTTCGAAGGGCGGGCGATCGCGCATGATGCCCCCGACGTAGCGCTCGCTGCAGAACGAGTTCACGAACGCGAAGCCCTCACTCGGGCCCTTGCCGAAGTCCGAGAGATCCTGGCTGTAGGGCGGAAGCTCGATGGCGAAAGAGTTCTCGGGCTCGAGCTTGCCCTTCTCGCGGTTGAACTTCCAATACGTGAGCCCGCCCCGGTACTTCTCATTGAAGAGCTCGAGGGGCGCGTACTCACCGCCGAGGGGCGCTGCGTACTGGGCTGGTTCCATCAACCACTCGGTGTTCCCGCTGACGAAGGCCCCGCCATGCTCGCTCTGGAAGACCGGGTTCACGATGATCTGCTTCGTCTCGAAGTCCTTCAGGTCGATCACTGCGAGGCGCGGGTTGGCCTTGTCGTTGATGAACAGGAACTCACCATCGTAGTCACCGTTGGTCTCAGAGAGGGCGGGATGATGGGTATCGCCCCAGGTGATGTCCCGCCCGTTGATGCGGCCCTGGTTCAGGATCACCTTGGATTCTTCCTCGAAGCCGTAGCCCTGCCACGGTTCCGGGGTGAATACTCCGATGTACTTGAGGATCCGCATCGACGGGATCCCATAGGCGATCACGTGGCCGCTCTGGCCGCCGGAGGCGAACGCGATGAATTCGTCGCGCTCGCCGGTCGGCGTGTAGGTCTTGGCCGCTGCGAGCAGGTTCTCCTGGGTGAGCCCACGCCGCTTCATCACCTGCTGCAGGGTTTCAGCGGAACCGGGGCTCGCACTCAGTACGAAAGCGACGCCGAGCAGCGCCGCGCAAAGTCCTTGGATCCATCCCTTGGTATCTCGCCTCAACATATTCGCTTCCCCCCAATAATGATGACGTCCGGCTCGACCCTGCCGGGGTTTCCAACTGCAAGGGCCATACCGGATCAAACCGGATCCAAATCCAAGTGACCGCACGACGCGGGGTCAGACCGCGGCGCCAAGCTACAACCAGTGGCCAAATTGGGCAATTTTCACAGGCCGCTCGTCCGACGAGCGGGCCGCAATTCTACGCTCTCTCGTTTACCGCGGCGATGGTTGCGGCTCGCGCCGGAACCCGCACGGGCCGGAGGAAGTAGTCTTCGCGAAGCTCCCACGGCACACCGAGTGCGGTGAGGATCTTCCGCTTGGTCGCCTGTCGGCATGCCTGGCCCTTCTCGATCGCGTGAACGGTCCTGGGAGATACGCGCGCGCGCAGGGCCAGCTCGGCCTGTGTCCAGCCGAGTGCTTGTCGCGCTGCGCGAATACGGTTCATCCAGGGGGGCCTCGATGTAGATGCTCGGGACGGGAGCGATCGAGGTTAGCGACCATCCAACGATGGAGCGAAGTCGGGAGAACCCCACAGACTGGGTGGAGACAAGAAATCCGAAGTAGAAACAGGTAGTTGGGGGAAATTCGGGCTTCAGATTTTGCGGGTGAAATCACCCCCGGCGAAGCGATTTCCGAGCTTCCGTTCCTAGCGCCAGCGCCCCATGGGCATCAGCTCGGTTTCCGGGATGGGGACGACGCCGGCCAGCGCGACCTGCGTCTGCGAGTCCTTGGGTGCCGGGTCCCACGTCGCCCCGCTCAGCACGACCGCCAGCATCGCGGCCGCTGCGAAGGCGCCGAGTGCGGACATACCGACCCGCTCTCCGAGGCTCGGCTCCGGATCGACGATCCACCGCGAGAGCGCCCGCAACCGATCGGTTCGGCCTTCCGGCACGTCGAGGGGGACGAGGGAGAGCGGCAGCTGCGCCAGCAGGTTTTCGCAGGCGTCGAACTCGGCAAGCGCTTGTCGGCATGCCTCGCAGTCGTCGGCGTGCTCCCGGACCAGGGCCTCGAGATGTGCGGTCAGGGTTCCATCCAATACCTGGGGAAGCAGACGGCGGGCCTTCCAATGAATCAAGGCCTGTTCCTCCCGACGTCGCGCAGCAGCGGCCCTAGGGCCTCGCGGAGCTCCTCCCTTCCCCTTCGAAGCCAGGTGCCGACTGTGGCCGGCGGCACCTGCTCGCGCTCCGCGATTTCCACGTTCGTGAGGCCGTGATGGATGTGCAGGACCAGCGCCACGCGGTGCTGCGGCTTCACTTCCAGGAGCGCCTTTGCGACGGCTGCCAGGATCTCTCCCTCGAGTACCTGGGCCTCGGGCCCCTGGCTGGCATCGCCCCGCATGCGTGCCTGCGAGAGCACCTCGCGTTCGAGTCCGACACGCCGTTTCCGGGAGCGGAGCAGATTGACCGAGCCATTGACTGCGGCTCGGTAGAGGTACGACCAGAGGCTCGCCGTACCGTCGTAAGCTGCCCGTGGCAGCGCAACGAAGACCCGCTGCACCACGTCCTCTGCGTCGGCCCGATTGCCGACGATTCGGAACGCGACCCCTTCCAGGCGCCGGCGGTAGCGCCCGTGTACCTCCGCCATCGCGCCTTCCTCGCCAGCCAGCCAGCGCTGGTCCAGCTCGGAATCGGCAGGGCTCGTCGCGGCGGCTCGTCCGATCATCTTCGTCGTGATGCCATCCAACAGAGCGCTCCCCCAGAAACGCGTCTCATCTACCCACTATGACACGAGCCGCGGGTCCGTCGTTTCATTGTCTTGCGCCCCGCGGGGCCTTTCGGGATTCCAGCCGCTTCCGCGCGTCGGCGGTGCGATCGGCTGGGGCTGGCGCAAGGGGTCTTGGGTGTCATGATCTTTCCGCTCGTGAGGGAGGGAACCATGAAGGCCGAGGAATGCGTGCTGTACAGCGGAGCGGCTGGTGGCGCCGAGGCCGCCTTTGGTGCGGCCGCCGAGCGCCACGGCATCGCCGAGGTGAACTATACCTTCGAAGGCCACAACGATGCGCGGACCCGAGGTATCCGGGTCCTGACTCCGGCTGAGCTGCAGCAGGGTGACGTCAGCCTGGCCTATGTCGCCAAGCTGATGCACCGGGAGTATCGGGATACGCCGCTCTTCCGCAGAGTGCTCCAGAGCATCTGGCACCAGGTGAACAGCGGCCAGGAAATCTACGTGGTCGGCCAGATCAAGGACGACGGGACGGTCAAGGGTGGCACGGGCTGGGGCGCCGAGTTCGCGAAGCTCTGCAACAAGCTTCTCTACGTCTTCGATCAACCCACCGACACCTGGCACCACTGGACTGGCGAGGGCTGGGAGTCGGGCGGCGAGCCGGTCGTGACCCACCCGACCTTCGCAGGTACGGGCACCCGCCTGCTCGAGGAGAATGGCCGCCGGGCCATCGATGGGCTGTTCGAGCGGACATTCCGCTAGAGCCCATCAATCCAGCGGGCGGTCCTGGCGTGGGAATGCGCTGTTGATCGCGATCAATAGCTGGAAGAGCCGTACGATGTGGGTGCTGAGGATTGGCTTGCCACTGGTCAGGAGCGCTACGGAGATCTCCCGAGCTGGATCGGCCCAGGGGATGATGTTCGAGAATCCCAGGTGTCCGAACGCGCGGCCGGTGCTCGGGCCGAACAGGCCGACCGGATCGTCGCCGAGCATCGGGCCGAGGCCGTAGCGAAGCGGCATGAAGAGTGTGAGGTCGATCTCGCGGTAGCTCTGCTCCGCCAAGGCGTGGCGCACGGTGCGCGGTTCGAAAACGCGAGAGTCGCCAACCCTGCCTTCGTCGAGCAGGCATTGCAGGAAGGCCGTCAGCTCGCGAGCGCTCGAAACCACATTGCCGGCGGGGATGATCCCGCGCAGGAAACGCGGGTCGTTCGAGAGCTCGACGACCTCGTCGAGATCCTTGCCCAGGGCCCGGCGCAGGAGCCCCGCGACTGGCGGTGGGGCCGGAGGGCCAGTGCGTGCATTCACCGCCACCTTGCCCAGATCGCCTTCGGCCACGCCGTAGTTCATCCAACGCAAGCCGAGCGGCTCGCAGACCTCGGCTGCCATGAACTCGCGGATCGTCTTTCCCGTCACCTGTCGTACGACCTCGCCGAGTACGAAGCCACCGCTGATCGCATGATAGGCCACGAGGCGACCCGCGCGGGTGGATGGGCGCATGTCACATACGAGTTCGGTGATCGTGTCCGGATGGCTCAACAGGTCCAGGTCCATCGCATCCGGTGCGAGATTCGGGATGCCGGCCGTATGCGCCAGCAGGTGCCGCAGCGTGATCCACCGCTTGCCGTGGCGCTCGAAGCCCGGCACGTATTCTGCGACATGGTCCTCGAGGTGGATGAGGCCGTTTTCGTCGAGCTTGTGGATCAACATCGCCGTGACGAGCTTCGACGAGGAGAACAAGCAGAACGGCGTGTCCGGTGTGGCCAGGACCTTGGGCGTGCGAGGACCGTCATTCGGAGCATTGCCGGACCGATGTCCAAGAGTGCGGTCGAGCACGATCTCGCCGCGGTGGCGGATGCAGAGCTGGATCGCTGGGTTGATGCCGGTTCGATAGAGGGCTTCGGCAGCTTCCCAGATCGTATCGATGCCCTTCGGGTCGGCACCCGTGTCCCAGGCGCTGACCTCCTCGCCTCGCGAGGTCACACCTTCGAGTTCCCCCGGTATTGCACACCGACCCAGGAAGGAGACGGGAAGGCGTCCAAGAAGTTCGAAGACATCCATGGAGCCTTCGAGGATAGACATTCTCCGCGCAACCGTCCCCCCAACGCAACAGAGGGGACACCCCGGGGCGCATCACGAATGCAACAGCCCGTTGCGTTCATGTTGCGCCCCGGAGCGTCCCCTCCGGTTCGTCGGGGCTAGCGGCCCTTGGTCAGGCGGCCTACGTCGATGTAGCGGCGGATCTTGCCCTTGCTCTTCATGGGCGATCCGGAAACGTTCCAGAACTCGATGCGGTTGCCCGTGCCGGTTTGGACGTTCACGATGATGTCAGATACCACGCCGAGATCGCGAGGCTCTTCTCCGACACCTTCCCAGCCTACGTATTCCTCGTAGTCCTCGTTGTCGCTCCAGCGATGGTTGTGCCAGAGGATCTTCCACAGCTCACCCTTGCGGTCGTAGGCGAACGAGTACAGGGGTTCCATCGAGTTGATGTCGATGTAGATGTCCTTGTACTTGTAGGGATGATCCGCAGCGTTCGGGACGAAACGGATCTTGATCGCCTTGCGCAGCTCCCATCGATCGTCTGCGAACGAAAGGCCGTAGGGGCCGAAGTTGTGGTCCCTGTTGTACGGGAAAGCCAATTGCTTGGTGTTGACCGGCGCGACGACGTCCTGCGTGCCGAGGCATTCCCACTCGTACTGGGGAATGACCCCGTTGAAGCTGAACAGGTCGTCGAAGGTGAAGTCCGTGCCGGAGACCGCGTCCGTTCGCTGGGCCGTCGAGATGCGGCGCACTCTGCGAAGTGTCGGGACGTAGACCCAGGTGTCATCGTTCTTTCCCTGCGCCTTGGGATTGTACGAATCCTTGTAGCGGTAGGTGAGCAACATGATGCCGCGAGCATCGAAAGGGGCCTCGACGTTCGGGCCGCCAGCCGTGTAGCGCTTCTCGCCGCGGAAGATGTCTCCATCGTTATCCGCGTATTGGGGCTCCGGCCTATAGGCCAGGCTCACGCCAGTGCTGTTCCCCTCGTAGTAGAGAGGCAGCTCCTCACCGCGATCCCAGTAGCTGTAGTAGAAGCGAGCCTGGCCGCCCGCGCCTCCCCAACGCCGCATGAAATTCCAGGCGATCTTCGCGCCGGCTCCCGGATCGCCCTTGCAGTCGATGGCATCCATCGGGAATGGCTGGCCGGCCCGATAATTCTCCATGCTGCTTTCCGGGCCGAGCCGCACCTGGTCCGAGAACTTCTTCGTGGCGTCCTTGTAGACCTGCGGCGGGCTGTAGTCGAAGTTGGCCGGGCCGATCTCGAGCTGCATTCCCTCGTAGAAGAAGAAGTCACGATTCGTCCAGAACTCCTCCGGAAGGAAACCCTTCAGCTTGTCGATCTGGTCCATCGTGATGATGTCGCCTTCCGCAAAAGAGGGCGCGCCTCCGGCGTCGTCCTGGGCGACGGCTGGAGCAGCCATGGCCAGGAGCGCGAGTATCGAGATCGAGAGGCGAATCATTGCATCCTCCTTGGGATGGGAATTGCGGGAAGGGACAAGGGGTCGGCACCTCGAGCGGGGCCGTTCGGGAGGCCGAAGCTGCCACTCGCCCGGGAAGACCCGGAAACCTGAAGGTGTTTCAGTGGGCGCCCATCCTACCACGCCGAACTCCCTTGGCCCAAGCGGCGCCCGCGGGCCAAGGGACTGCCTTCCCTGCCGCCGATCAGCGGATCATCGGGGAGAGGGCTCGCTCGAAATCCGTGGGCTGCTCGTAGGGGCGGCGCTCGATCTGCGCGAGGGCAGCTGCCAGGTCGAGCTTCGGGACGGGTTGGGCTTCGCGGGCATAGAAGTAGGCCGTGGCGCAGACGTCGTCACTGCGCTCGCAGATGCCGAAGGCTTCGAGAGGGCCGTCCTGGCCAAGGTCGTACCACCCGCTGCCCGCGATCCGTCCCTGCCGATCGATCTGCTCCCGGATTTCTGTCTGGCCCCTGGCGACGGGAACCGCGCCGATCTGCTGGAGCGTGACTCGCATGTTTTGCCGGAAGACGATCGGGTCGGGGAGGTGCCAGCGGTAGAAGCTCACGAAATCGGGCATGGGCCGGCCGGAATCCGGGTCCGTCAGACTGAGGGGCACGCCCTGGAGCGGAACCTGGTGCTCGCCCATTCCCCATGCGGTTCCCACGTAGTCTTCCAGGCCGGTTCCGCACCAGGTGGGTAGCGCGTCGTCCCCGTCGATGTACATCTTCACCTCGCCCTCTCCGTACCAGCTGAAGCCCTCCTCGTGGAGGCAGCGCACCCCCACGTTGCAGCCCAGGAAACGGCCGGGGCCTATGAGGTCGTCGGCGATCACGAAATCCCGGGTCAGCTCGGTCGGGTTTTCGCGGCGAAAGCTCACGTGAAGGAGCCCGGAGTCGTCTGCGATCGGGCCCACGGTGTAGGCGATCTGGTAGTAGAAGGGGAAGCTCCGCTTCGAGCCGTTGATCAGCTCGATGCGTGCGTTCCGGCGGAACGGCATCGGGAACCAGGCGTTGAAGCCGCGCCCCTCCTGCGCAGCCACCATGGCCGAAGAAAGGGGCGCCGGCCGGCCGTGGGGCAGGCCGAAGAAATCCAGGCAGGGAACCGAGAGACTCGGCCCGTCGGCATCGTCCCAGGTAATCTCCATCCACAGGGCGCGCATGTCCTGGGGCGGCATTGGCGGGAAGGTCATCCAGACATGGCGGATCGTACCCGGGCCCTCGACATCACCCAGGATGACCCGCTCGCCAGCAGTCAGGATTTTGTTAGGTGCGCCCTTGCGGCCGCCATGCGTCGACCCTGCGGCACCCGGACTGCCGCTGGGGTTTTCGAAGGATAGGGTCCGGATCGACTGGTCGAGGTCGATACGCGAGGGGTCGTCTGCGAGCCAGGGGGAGGTCATCGGAGGTCCTTTGTGTCTGTGAGCGCGGGGCCGCCGAGGGTATCGCGCCTCCAGTCACGGGTCAGCCCGATTCTTCTCGCTCCTGGAACCACCGACGAATCGCCTTGCGATGAAGCTCGGCGTCCGTGGCCTCAGGTGCTCGACCACGCTCTGCGGCCAAGCGTTCTCGCACCCGAAGTCGGTCACCGTCGCACGCCTTCAACAGGAAGGCGCGGTCGTCCTTCGGAGCTCGGCCGCGAAGCGGCGGAATGCCGATGCGCTCGGCCAGGCGCTGCCCCGGGGTGGTGGAGAAGATCAGGGCTCCGAGCGCCACCAGGCTGGCCAGGACGATCAGCGTACGCATTCCGGGGACCCTACAGCTTCTGCAGAACCCACCACATGTTGGGCACGTGGGCGTCCCCCCTGAGGTGTCATCGAACGGATTCCAGAAATCCTTGAATTGTCCGATGAGAACGGAGGGGGGAACCATGTACGCCTGCTGCAATTGTGGCGCCCAGGACGGCGAGGAGCTCCAGGTCCAGAGAGGCTTCCGGATTCTCACAGCGGAACGCGAGGTTCCGTTCGATATCCGCAGCGTCCTGTGTCGGCAATGCGGTCTGGTGTTCACCGATCCCCAACCCGACCCCGCATTGTTGGCTTCCTTCTACTCGGCTCAAGAGCGCGACGCTTTCGTCGCAGAGGACGGCGACGACCGGATTCCGGGTGAAGGGAGTCGCCGCGATCAGGCGGCCTGGATCGAGGCGACTCTTGGAAGCCTGTCGGGCCTGCGGGTCCTCGAGGTCGGCTGCTACGAGGGCTTCCTGCTGAAGCTGCTTCGGGATCGCGGCGCCGTGGTTCATGGCATTGAGCCGCAGGCGAGTGCGGCAGCACTTGCCCGGGAGCGCTGGGCGGTACCCGCCTGGGCGGGACGATTCGAGGATGCCGAACTCGAAGACGAGGGATTCGATCTGATCGTCCTCTCCCACGTGCTCGAACACCTGAGTGATCCGCGAGCTGGCATTGCCCGATGCTACGAGCTGTTGGCACCGGGAGGGGCGCTCTTCATCGAGGTTCCCAACGTACTGCGCCCACGTTTCGATAGTGCGGTGGACTTCTTCACCTTCGATCACCTGTTCAATTTCTGCCCGGGCACTCTCGCATCGCTGCTCCAGTCGTTCGGCTTGCAGCCGATGGCCGTTGCGGATGACTTTCCGTTTCCCGCCTTCCGGATGGTCGCTCGGAAGGGCGGGCAGGAAGGTAGAGCCGTCGCAGGCGACCCTCAGCTCGTCGACCGCGTTCGCGGTGTGCTCCAGGGCTACTTCCAGAAGCGGTGCGCCTTTCTGACGCGACTTCGTGCAAGGGTCGACGCAGAGCTTCCGGGCTGGCGCAGCGAGGAGCTGCGCATTGCGATCTACGGTGCGGGCTACCATACCGAGTGTCTGCTGGATGCCACCGATCTGCGCAAGGCAGAGTTGGTTGCGCTGGTCGACGGCAACCCAGCAAAGCAGGGGAGCCGCGTACTGGGTCTGCCGGTGGTCGCGCCCGAAGGGCTGGCTGCGCTTCGCCCGGATGTGATCGTGATTTCGAGCTACGACTTCCAGGACGAGATGCTCGCGAACCTGCGCCGGCTGGGTCTCGGTCAGGTGCCGACCCTGACCTTCTACGAAGCAACGGTTGCGTTCAGCAACGTCGCTGCGCACTCAGCGTGAGCTGACATATCAGACCGTCGTTCGAGGCCGGGTGGGCGGTATCGTCGAACTCCCGCGCCGAGAGTGAGGCGCGCAGGAAGAAGCTCTCGCCGATCGGCTCGAAGCAGATCAGGCCCGCGCAGGCGGACATCGCAGGATCCCTCTCGATCCTCACGCTTTTCTCCCGGTCGCCGAGCTCCATCCAGCCCTCGGTCATTCCGAGTACCCCCCCGGATGAGACGAGGCTCGACACGGCACGTCCATGGTCGAAGCCCGCTTTGCCGAGTTCGAAGCGCTCCGGTCCGCCACCGAGGCAAGTGGAATAGAACAGCTCGGAGCGGTCGAATGCCCCGGGAAGCAGCGTCACGTGGCCGAGTCGGAGCGACCCCATGCACGGCCGTGGCCAGAAGAACCGATGAGAGAGGCGGATGCTCGCCTTCTCCAGATCGATCAGCCAATGCTTTTCGATCGGACCCAATGCGGTGGGCAGTGTGCCCGTGAGTCCCGCGCGGCCCCTCTCGTCCTTTTCAAGGAAGGGCTCGATCGGGGATAGGTCAGTGATCTGATGGGCGCCGGGCGATTGGTAGACGGCGTGTCCAGAATAGAAATCGCTGGCCCAGGAGATGTCCTCGAAGAAGCCGTGCCGAAGCGTTCCGACCAGGGGTTGCGACGAAACGTCCTTCCACCAGATCGCATCGATCGCCAGCCCCCGGCGAATGTTGAAATGCACGCGCAGGCGATCACTCTCGAAGCGCAGCAGGGCACCCTTTCGATCCCAGCGGGAATCCGGCTGGTTCGAGGGTCTGGGCGCCTGGGTCATGGATGACGGGTTTGCTGGTTCGCAGATGCGTTTCCGGAAACGCCCGAGTCGATCGAGATAGCCTTGCCAGCGTTGCTCGGTGATGTGGGTTCGATAGTCGCTGCCCCAGAGCTCGCATAGCTCCTGCCAATCGGTCTCGGCTGCATTGGGGCTGCGCTCGAGCGCTTGCGCGATTCGGAAACAGGAGGAGTTGATCTCGAGATCGTCGCGCCCTGTGACTGCCCACCGCGAGAGGTTGTATTTGGGCTGCTTCTTGACCGGGCAGGGTTGCTCGGGTGTTTCGAGTCGAAGGCTCTGGTCGACGTGCTCAGTGGCGGCGAACGAAAGTGCCTCACCTGGTGTTACCCAGCGGAAGCGGTCGTCGCTCTGTATGCACTCGAACAGCTCGCGCAGTCGTTGCCATTCGCCGTTTTCGAGTGTCGGCTCCACGGCAAAACGTTTGGGGCGGAAGCCGAAGATTTCGACATCGTTGCCGTAGAGCGGGACGCTGCGCCGCTGGCCGCCGTGCGAGGCAAGCCAGTCGATGAGCTCGTCCGGGTCGAGTTCGCCGTGAGCCATCCGCTGAAGACGTTGGAAAGCGATCGAGTCATTCCACAGGATGGGAACCGTCTCGCCCCGTGGACCAAGCGCAAGCTGTGGGTGGTAGCGCCAGTCATCCGGCCATTGCGGGTGCGCGCGAGCTGCGTTGTTCCACTCCATGACGAGGCCTTCGAAACCCGCCTCTCGATAGATCGGAACGAGCCCTGCGGACCAGGCCTGCTCGTTCACGAATGCGAGCTTCGGCGCGGTGCCCAGCAGCGCTTCGTATCGCTCACGACCGAGCCGAAGGTTCCAGCGGTTCACGCTCTCCGGAACGAGGGGTCCGATCAGCTGGGCGTAGCCACTCCCGATGAACTCGCAGCTTCCCGCCTGGGTGAGCTTGCGAAGACGCTCGAGCCATCGCGGATCGATCCGGCGGATCGCCTCCAACGTGACGCCCGAGGCTTCGATGCCGAGCGGAATGCCGAGATCCGTCGCGAGGGAGAGCAGGGGCCAGTAGCAACGCTCGATCACCTGAGGTCGTTGATGCTCCTCCACTGAAGAGAACATCAGGTTCAGGTGGAAGATCGCGTAGACGTCGAGTGCGGTGCTCGCGGCTTCGGCCGGGTCTCGGGGCGCTCCGATCACGGAGCCGGCTCGGTTTCGATCACCAGGTTGGCGGCCGCCGCGTCTGCTGCACGAATGGCGGCCTCGCGGTCCTCGGCCCGGGCGATGACCATTCCCGCGCGGCTGGGGTGGTGCTCGACCGGCCCGACGATACCGCCCTTTCCGACGCGGACCTCGACCAGTGCGATGTCGGGCCGTGCGGCGACCTCGGCTTCACCGTGCACCGCGGTGACCCGCCCCGGCTCCGGAAACACGAAGCGCTGGGCCACTCCCATGGCCTGTCGAGGAACCAGCTCGGCGGGCTCGACGCTTTCGCCGATCGCCTGGCGGATCGCGGCTCCGACGAAATCGACTCCGGTGGAAAGGGGTATGTGATGAGAGCAGAGGTAGCCGCCGCTCAGTCGGGCCGCGAGCTCGATCACGACGGGCTGGCCATCGTGCACGACGATGTCGCCCTTTGCCACGCCCACCGTCAGGCCGAGACTGCGAGCGGCATCGGCGACGACCTGCCGTGTACGCGCCTGCACATCCGGCGCCAGGCAGGAGGGAAGCTCGCCACCATTCTCCACGACGAAGGGAGCGAAACGTTGGAGGTGCTCGTAGTTGCGGTCAGCGAAGCCCGGTGTGGCCACCTCGCAGTCCAGCACGAGAGATTCGGTACTCACCTGGGGACCGACCAGGAAGCGTTCGACCATCACACGCCCGGTGGGGGAGTGGGCCCGCGCGGTTTCGAAGGCCCAGCCCGGATCCAGCTCTCCGGTGAGCCGTACGACGCCGCGCGCGCCTCGGCTATCGACGGGCTTGATCACCAGGGTCGGGCCCTCCTTCTCCAGCCAGGTGGACAGCTCGGAAGCATCCGAGACGGGTCGGAACCAGGGGACGGGTATTCCGTCTGCCGCGAGGCGTTCCTTCATCGCCAACTTGTCCGAAGTCAGACGGCCCGTCTCCAGCGAGACACCGGGCAGATCGAAGGCCTCGCAGAGTCGGGCCGCGGTGAGCGGGGCATCGGCTGCGGCGCATAACACGCCGTCGGGCGCGCCATTTTGCGCTGCAAAGGAGAGAGCCGCTGCGAGGGTTTCCTCGGAATCGTAGACGCTTGCGACCACGGCATGGTTCGCGAGCTTCATTCCCGGCGCATCCGGACGCCGATCGCTGGTCACGACGCGAATGCCGAGCTCACGGGCGCGACGGATGATCGGACATGCCTCGGGGCCGGCGCTCAACACCCAGAGCAGACTCATCCGAAGTACATCCCGCCGTTCACGTTCAGGGTCTGGCCCGTCACGTAGGCGGCAGCGTCCGAGGCCAGGAACGCGATCGAGTCTGCGACCTCTTCCGGTGTGCCGATCCGACCCACCGGAATGCCCGCGGCCTTGGCTCGGCCGTCTGAGCTGGCCAACTCGTCGGCGATCATCTCGGTCTCGATCAAGCCCGGCGCGACCGCATTGACCGTGATGCCGTCCGCCGCCCCGATGCGTGCCAGGGATCGGGTCAAGCTGATCAGGCCCGCCTTGGCGGCCGCGTAGTGCACCTGGCGGATGCCGCCCCATTGGCCGCCGATTGAACTGACGTTGATGATGCGCCCCCAACCCCGTTCACGCATGCCTGGAACGACTTCTCGCGCACATAGGAACGGGCCGCGCAGATTCACCGCCTGCATGCGGTCCCAGTCTTCCAGGTCCAGATCGTCGAAGGGTTTCTCCTGGACGATCGCGGCATTGTTGACGAGCACCTGGATCGGCCCCCGTTCTTCGTTTGCCTGCAGGAAGGTTCCGGGAATCTGATCCGAGCAACCCGTATCCAGCCGGATGGCGCCCGCAGCCACGCCGAGCTTGCCGAGCGCTGCGACCACGTCGTTCGCCGCCTCTTCGCGGCTGCACCAGGTGATCGTGATCGGGTACCCCGCGCGGGCGAGTGCGAGTGCGGTGGCGCGACCGATGCCTCGGCTCCCACCGGTGACCAGCACATGCCGCTTCGCCGTGCAGGTGCTCACTCCTCGTCTCCGTACCAGAGGTCATCCGTCGTCCTGTCCGCCAGCAGCATGGGCGATACATCGCAGCGCGGGTCGATCGACACCCAGAGCAGGGCCGGGCCCGGTCCGGCGAGAAACGCCTCGAGGGTTTCGCGTCCGGCCGGATTCCACTCTTCGAGTCGAAATGCCGCCAAGCCGTAGCTTTGGGCGAGCCCCGCGAAATCCACAGCGGCGCAGTCGCCGGTGCTCGGGTCGTGGCCCCAGGTGATCTTCTGGAACTGGGAGACCATCGCCAGGCGGCGATTGTCGAGGACGACGATCTTTGCGGGCAGTTGGTACTCCGCGAGGGTGCCGAGTTCCTGCCCGTTGATCTGGAACGACCCATCTCCTACCACGACCAACACGCGTGCTTCCGGTCGGGCCAGGCAGGCACCGATCGCAGATGGCAGGTCGAAGCCCATCGCGCCGTGTCCACCGGAGGTGAGCAGCGTTCGCCGGGGCGCATCGAAAGTCAGGTGGCGAGCGGCCCACTGTTGGTGGTGGCCTACGCCGGTGATCGCGACGAGCGCCTCGCCGGCCGTTGCGTGGTCGAGGGCCCGGAGGACCTCCGCAGGATGGCAGCCGCTCAGGGCGCTCGCGCCGTCGAGCGGAAGCGTCGCCCGCCACTCCTTCAGCTGGTGGAGCCATGGCTCCCGCTGGGCCGTCGGCTGGGATTCGGGATTCCAGCAAGCTTCGAGTGCGGCGAGGGCCGCGCCGACGTCCGCGTGGATCGGAAGAGCGCAATGCACTCGGGGCTCTGCCAGCTCGGATTCGTCGGTGTCGATGCGGACGATCCGAGCCCTGTGGGCGAAATCCTCGGTTCGGGTGCCCGTCTGTCGCACGTCGAGGCGTGCGCCCAGAACGAGCAGCAGGTCGCATTCGGCCATCGCGCGATTCGCCCAGCCCGTTCCGGTGTGGCCTGTCATGCCGAGGGCCAGTGGATGGTCGCCAGGAATGGCACCGACTCCCAGAAGGCTCGTGGCGACCGGGATCTGCGCGCGCTCGGCGATTCGAAGCAATGCGGATGTCGCTCCGGCCTGCAGTACGCCCTGACCTGCGAGTACGAGCGGGCGCTCCGCCTCGCTTAGCCATTCGGCGAGCAGGCCCATTGCATCGGCCTCCGGCTCCAGCAGGGCAGGTCGGCGGGCCGGGGCGTCGGGTGTTCGCACGCTCTTGCCCAGAGGTGCACGCTGCACATCCATCGGAAGCTCGACGACGACGGGCCCGGGGCGCCCCGCTCGCGCTGTAGCGAGGGCCTCGGCGATCGCGCTCGGAACCTCGGATGCCTCCATTGGCCGCAGGCAGGCTTTGCTGATCGGGGCGCAGAGGGCAGACGTCGGAACCTCCTGGAAGCCCCGTTGGCGCACGCCAGGACGCGATTGCAGATCGCCTGTCCCCACCTGGCCGGTCAGCGCGATGAGCGGTGTGCTGTCATACCAGGCATCGGCGAGCACCGTGATCAGGTTCGTTACGCCTGGGCCGCTCGTGACCATGACGACCCTCGGTTCTCCCGTGAGCCGTGCTTCGGCGAGGGCGGCATAGCCGGCGCCCTGCTCGTGACGAGCGACCACGAACTCCCCGCCCCGGGCGATCCACGCATTGAGCATCGGCATGATCGTCCCACCGGGATACAGGTGCAGTCGGGGGACACCGGCCTCGAGGAGCCCCTCTGCAACGGCATCTGCCCCGGTTGGCGAAGTGCTGGCCGCGAGTTGTTGGAGCAGTTCCTTCGTCGTGAACCGGGCATGTCCGCCCAGGGCCGCGTAGGTGGCGCGAGCAAAGGCCATCTGGCTGGGCTCGTCGACCGAGAGCCGCACCGGACCGGGCGGCGGATCATCGGGGGAGGGCTCGAGCTGGACGATTCGGAGGTCGGCTCCTCGGCGATCGGGCAGCAGGGCCAGATGCTCGCGCTCTTCGCTCGGGAGCGACATGCCCTGCCAATGCTCGAGAGCGCGGCGCGAGAACGGGTCGATGCCCTCGTGCAGGCTCGGGCCCGCCAGCCGCACGGCGTCTGCGTCTTCCAGCCCGAGTCGGGCGACGAGCCGGTCGATCAACTCGGGGCATACGAACGGGCAATCTGCGGTGATCCGCACGACGGGGTCGAGGCCCCATTCTGCGGCTGCCCCGGCGGTCCGGGTCAGCACGTCGTCGAGGGGCCCGCGGTACACCGGGATGCCATGCTCCCGGCAGAACGTGGCGATCGGATCGTCATCGGATTGATTCGAAGTCGCGACACCCACGAAACCGAGGCTTCGTGCCTGACGTACTCGCTCGACGACACGCGCGAGCATCGGCTCGCCCGCAAGGTTCTTCAGCACCTTGCCCGGCAGCCGACGGCTGGTCATTCGCGCCTGAATGATCGCTCCGGCTTTCATTGGGTGGTGCCCGTCAACGCGAGTTCGAGGATGCGCTTCGAGCCGCCGCCGTCGCCCAATGCGCGAAGCCCACGTGCATGGGTGTAGGCCAGCCATTCCCCTCGCAATGCGTCGTCTAGAGCATCCAGGACCGCGGCAGCATCGAAGTCGGCTGCGTTGCCAAGGAATCGGCCGATGCCGTGCATCGCAAGGCGGAGTGCCGCGTCTACATCCTCCTCGCTGCGTGTAAAGAAGAGTGCAGGCGTGCCGAGGGCAGCGAGTTCGTAGAGGCTGACCCCGAATGCGCATATCCCGAGCCGAGCGCGGCCCATCCAACCGTACAATTCGTGTCGACTGGGCGCGTGAAGCACTTCGCCGTAGCCCGCGAGTTCACGGGCTCGTGCTGCCGGGGCTGCAGGACCGACCACGAATACGGGCTTCAGCCCCGTTTCCGGTCCGGCCGTGAGAGCTTCCGCGACCCGAAGTGAGTGGCCGTCGGTATCCGCGCCGCCGAAGAGCACGAGCAAGAGGTCGCGCGTTCCGGGGTAGGCCGGGGCGCGCAGGCCGAGGTTCCAGGGCTCGATCACGCACCAGTCCGCTCCCTGTCTCACTCGCGAATCGGTCTGGGGCTCAGCGTGCAGGACGGGCAATACCGTCCAGCGCGCCGCATCGATCTGATCGGTCCGATCGAGCACCATCGCCGGTATGTCGGAATCCTGTGCCGCGGCGAGCAACTCTCCGATTGCGTGGGGAGCATCGATCACCAGGCCTCGCGCACCGGAAGCGATATCGGAGACACCGTCCCAGGGATGAATGGGCGTTTCCGGCACTTCGCAAGCGGCGGTTTCGCGCACTCGTTCGTCCCCCGCGACGTGGAACGAAACCGCAACACCTCGAGCGACGGCTTCCCGGGCCAGGCTGGCAGCGCGTAGCACGTGGCCCAGGCCATGTTCTGCACCGCCCGCTGCAGCAATCGCGAGCGGCCTCACCGCCGGAGCTCCTGTCGGGTGCCACGTAGGGGTCGCCAGCCATCTGCAGGATCAGCGCGCCATCCCAGGTCGGGAAGCTCGCAAGGCGCCGGCCCCTTGTGCCCGTCTCCCTCGGCTCCCTGGCCGACGCGCACCTCGTGGATCACCTCGGCGATTGCGTCGGGGAGCCAGCAGTGGCCGGCTTCGAACTCCTCGCCCTGGCCATCGAGATCCAGGTGGAACTCGATCATGCAGGCATTGAAACGGTGCACCGCCCGGTGGATGACGCCCGGCTGGACGCTGTGGTCGGACCAACCGACCGGGCACGAACGCCCGAGGATCGTCTCGCCGAGCCGTCTCAGCGTTTCGATTGCGGCCAGATTCGCTTCGTTGGCAGGAGCCGGATAGCCGGAGACGCAATGCAACAAGGTCAGATCCCGACAACCTGCCGAGTCGACCAGTTTCACGGCATGAGCGACTTCATCCGCACGAGCCATTCCGGTCGACAGAACCAGTGGCTTGTCCTGTTTTGCAGCGTGATGAAGAAGGGGTTCGTAGAGCAGCTCGTACGAGGCGATTTTCAGGAAATCGACGAAGGGTGCGAGCTCGTCGACCGCCCGAAGCGAGAACGGAGTGCAGCCGAACCAGATATCGCGCTCGTGGCAACGGTCGGCGATGGCAGGCAGGAACGCTGTCGGTAGCTCCCACTGCTCGCGCGCGCGATGCAGCGGGCTCGCTGCGAGGATTTCCGGTGCGAAGAGCTCGTCCACCCGGAACAGCTGGAATTTGACGGCCTGGCAACCGATCTCTGCCGCACGGTCGACGAAGAGCAAGCAGCGGTCGAGATCGGATTGGTGATTGCTCGAGACCTCGGCGACGAACCAGGGTTGGGTATTCGGAGAGGGTTGTGCCTTCGGAGAGGGCTGCCTGGTCGGAGACGGTTGTCTGTTCGGAGGCATCGTGGCCAATCCTTCGGGGTCGGAAATCGGGGCTTCCCCCGGCCGAAATGAACAGGGGACCTTTCAATTTGAAACGCGTCGTCGAGGCCAACTCGCGACACGGCTGCCAAGCACGCAAGACAAGCGCGCTGCAAGAGACATGCCGCAAACATCGAGTGGCACTGCACTTGGCACTGCACTTGCACAAAACTGGTTGCCGATGGTGCAGACATCCATACCCAAGCTCGATCCTCCGTCGAAGGACCATCTCGAACGCAACCTGTCGCGGTTTCGCAGGACCGCTCGTGGGCTCGCTCAGGCCATCGCGTCCGCGGATGCGTCGGAGGTCGAAGCCGTGACGGGTCCGACCGGCGAATCGACCCTTTCCTTCCGAGGGATCCTGATGGCCTCCGCCTACGATCCCAGCGCGGATGGAGAACGGCTCGCAAGCCAGATTCCCGAAGGTTCGGACCTCGTGGTGGCCCTTGGCTTCGGTACCGGTCACCAGCTCGAGGCGTTACGGAAGCGCGGTGCACGGCGGGTGCTCGTGTTCGAGCCCTACCTCGGTCTCCTGCACGGTGCTCTCGCCGCTCGACCGCTGCCCCTTCTCGACTGCAAAGACGTGCGATTGTCCATCGATGAGGATGCGATGATAGGGCAACTGTCGGAATGGTATTCGGCCGGGCTGTCGCTTCATGTCCTCGTGCATCCAGGTTTCGGCCGCCTCTCACCCGACGCACTGCGCTCCGCGGTTTCACGCATCGCGCGGGCCAAAGAGACGATCGACGTGAAAAGCGCCACTCTGAGGGCCTGGGTGCAGCCTTGGGCGCTTACCGCCGTCGACAACGTGCAGCGTCTGTCCGGATGTGCACGTATCGGGCCGTTGAAGGGAGCATTCGCCGGCGCCTCGGCGGTCGTATGTGCGGCCGGCCCCTCGCTCACGAAGCAGCTTCCGGCGCTTGCGGAGCATCGCGATCAACTGCTCGTGATTGCGATCGGTCAGAGCCTGGCGGCGCTCGAGCATGCAGGCATCCGCCCTGATCTGGTGCTCGTGACCGAGGCCCAGGACGTCACGCACCAGTTCGACCGCGTCGCCAGCCTCGGCGATCAGAATCTAGTTCTGGTGCCCCAATCCCATGCGCAGCTCTTCGGTCTCCCGGTCGGCCGCCGTTTCATCGGTTTCGAAGCCTCGAATCCGTTCTCCGCCTGGCTGGGGAAGAGCCTCGGCGAGACGGAGTGGCTTCGCTCCGGCGGAACGGTCGCGGTCTCGGCCGTATTCCTCGCTGAGTTCCTCGGCGCCGAGGTCGTGATGTTGATCGGTCAGGATCTCGCCTTTACGAATGATCGACGTTATGCGGAGGGCTCCGTATACGAGGATCTGGAGGTCGAGCAAGCAGAGGACGGGAGCCTCTACTTTACGAACCTCAAGGTCAAGGCCGACCTGTTCGACCGCCCGACCCCGGATAGGGAACTCGCTCCGGGAGCCCTTCGGGTGGAAGGTTGGTACGGCGATGAGGTATGGACCAGCCAGAGCTACGCGAGTTTTAGAGAGGAATTCCGGTTCGTCGGAGACACTCTGGCGCGGGAGGGCATTCGTCTCATCAACTGCACGGAAGGTGGGGCTCGCATTCCGGGTCTCGAGCACGAACCCTTCGGGCCGCTCGTTCGAGAGCTCGCGGGCCCGACGCTTCACGCCGATGAAAGGCTTGCGGGGACGCTGGCGGAAAATGCTTCGACCGCTTCGGTCGATCTGGCTGCGGATGCCGTGGCTCTCGCCAGCGCAGCCCGTGGACTCCGGGCCGAGGCGGGCCGAGCGCTGGAGAAGTTTGGACGCTTCGAAGGCGCCCAGAGAACTGCAGCTGCACCCTCCCTGCTGCGAGCTGCAGCGAAGGCCGAGCGCAAAGTCCACAAACGTCTCGAGCGGATTCCGGTCGTCGAGTACCTGGCCCAGAGCGAGCTGCACGATCTACAGATCGCTTCCAAGAGGGACGACGGCAGTTTGAGTGGGGCGGTCGCGCGCTCGAAGGCCCTGCTCGCTGCGTTGATCTTCGGTGCCGAGAGAGTGATCGAGCTGATGGCCCGCCTCAGCTCGTAGGGTGGGAGCGGGGCCGGAGCGAAGAACGGTCCGGGCCGAAACGGGCAACCCGCCACCGCGCTAGTGCATCTTCAGCGGTCTTCAGAGCGAGGTGGGGCGGCGACGTCCGGAGCCCTGGGCCGGAGCGTATCCGCGGCGGTTTCGAGGACGGCGAGTGTCCGGGTGTCGCGGAGCGCCGGATGGTCCGTACCCATCGTCGCGCTCGCCACGAACATCACCAGTGTGATCAACAATGCACCTTCGGCGGCGCCGAAGGCACCTCCTCCCAGACGATCGACGAAACCCAGGCCCACCGCGTGTACGCCTCGGCGAACGCCGCGTCCCGCCAGGCGGAATCCGACCAGCGTTCCCACACCCAGAAGGGCCCCGGCGGCGATTTGCCCGGCCAGTGGCGAAAGGGCCCAATCGGTCGCATCTGCCAGCCAGAGTGCCAGGGCCGGAGTGCCGAAGCGGATCGCGATGCAGGCTGCGGCCAGCGCAGCCAGTGAGAACGCCATCCGGACCATGCCCTTCCACACGCCGCGCAGCACCGCGACCACCAGCACCACGGCCGCCGCCGCGTCCACCGCGCCAATGCCCTGTAGGAATTCGAACGTGTCCCCATCCATCACTCGGAAGTCTACACTGCGGAGATGGGGGGCGGTCGTTTCGATGCGATCGTGGTCGGTGCGGGCCACAACGGGCTCACGGCGGCGGCGTATCTGGCGCGGGCCGGTCGTCGGACCCTCGTGCTCGAACGCAGGCCCGTGGTTGGCGGCGCCTGCGTCACGGAGGAGCTCTGGCCGGGCTTCCGGGTATCGCGAGCCGCCTATGTCGCGGGTCTCGTGCGCCCCGCGGTCGTCCGCGAGCTTCAGCTGGCTCGCCACGGCCTGGCCTTCCTGCCCCGGGATCCCTCCTCGTTCACACCACTGCCGGGCGGGGGTGGCCTGCTGATGGGCCGAGACGCCGCTGCGACGGCAGCTTCCGTGGCCCATTTCTCGCAACGCGATGCGGAGGCTCTGCCCCTCTACGAGGCGTTCCTCGATCGAACGGCTCGAGTGATCGAACCGCTGCTCGACGCGCCGGCGCCGGACCCCTCCAGGATCCGGTTCGCCGATCTGCCGCCCGTGGGTCGCGCGCTTCGAACTGCATTTGGCCTGCGTCGGGAGCTCCCCGAAGCACTCGCGCTGTTGCTGGGCCCCGCGCGCCCGATCCTCGAAGCCCGGTTCGAGAGCGAGCCCCTGCGCGCAACCCTGGCCACGGATGCGCTGATCGGCGCCTGGGCGTCACCCTCGACGCCGGGCACCGGCTACGTGCTCTTCCACCACGTGATGGGTGATACCGGCGGTGCCCGTGGTGTCTGGGCCTACGTGAAGGGAGGCATGGGTAGCTTTTCGGCGGCCCTGGCCGCAGCCGCTCGGGAGGCCGGCGCGGAGATCCGGGTCGAGGCGCCGGTCGCGCGCATCCACATCTCGGCCGGGCGGGCGTGCGGGGTCGAACTCGAGGACGGAAGCCTTCTCGAGGCGGAGCAAGTGCTCTCATGTGCGGATCCGCGCCGCACCTTCCTCGATCTGGTGGATTCGAGCGCCTTGCCGGCATCCTTCGTTCGGGGAATCCAGGCGATCGACTTTCGCAGCCCGGTCGTGAAGATCAACGCGGCCCTGGATCGCCTCCCGATCTTTCGCGGGCACTCTCCGGGTCCGGAGCCGGGTCCGGAGCATCGTGGCACCATCCACATTGGCGCGCTGGATCTCGACGCGCTCGAGACGTCCTACCAGGCGGCCGTGCGGGGAGGGCTTGCGGAGCGGCCGATGGTCGAACTCACACTGCCGTCCGCAGTCGACACTTCATTGGCGCCGCCCGGCCGCCACCTGGCCTCGTTCTTCGTGCAGCATGTGCCACCGGAGCTTTCGCCCGCAAATTGGGATGGCCTGCGCGAGCGCATCGCAGAGCGTGTCTTTTCGCTCGTCGACGAAGTCGCTCCGGGCTTCTCCAGCAGCGTGCTGCATTACGAGGTGCTCACGCCGCCGGACCTCGAGCGCATCTTCGGCCTGGCCGGTGGCAATATCTTCCACGGTGCAATGACCCTCGATCGCCTGGCCTTCTTGCGCCCGTTGCCCGGCGCCGGACGCTACACCACGCCGATCGCCGGTCTCACGCTGTGCGGCGCGGGGGCCCATCCGGGCGGAGGGGTGATGGGGGCCTGCGGGCGCAATGCAGCCGCCGTGGTGTTGCGGGAGCCGCGGGTCCGGTTCTGATTGCGGCCCGGTCTCAAGGCTCCACGAATCGATCCAGGCGCAGCGCCACGTCCCGCGCGAATTCGGGGACGTCGAGTGTGATCGCCGCGCCGGTTCCGTCGGAGACGATCGCGCTTCGTTCAAGGTCGGCATTGCTCCAGGTGTCGATCCAGGTCATCTGCCAGATGCCTGCGGGCAGGTCGGAGATCGCCAGCGTTGCGTCCGTCACGGGTGTACGGTCTGGATGGAAGTACTCGTGGTCGTGGTTCTTCAGCCAGGCCAGCCATGTGGTGTCGCCGGCCAGAACGTGCGCGATGACGTCACGCCCCGTCGCCTCCACCGGAATGTCCACGGATGCGAACCCCTCGCGATCGAATGCCACGTCTCGCAGCAGGCGGGCGAGCGGACCGAAATGGAAATAGCGGTCCTCGGGTTCAGTGAGGTTGTCCCACCACCACGGCATTCCGGTACCAAACGCCTCCGAGAAGGGCGCAGCCCAGAGCAGGTCGTGGAATCCCTCACCCTCGGGATCGCGAAACAGGGTTTCGCCCGGACCGGCTGAGTCCACGCCGGCCTCGGCCACCAGTACGGGTCCGCCCGCAACCGGGCGGCGCACCGGCACGGTGTTGCGGAACATTGAGAAGAAGGGCTGGGGGTAGGCAGCCAAGGCCTGGTAGAGGTGGAGCTGCGCGAAGTCGATCTCCGGCATCTCCCAGACCTCGCGGAAGACGTGCAGCTCTGGGGCAAGCGGGGTCGTGAAGAGTGCCTCCAGCCAGTCGGAGCTGCTGGTCGAGACCAGGTGGTCGTTCGGATCGGCTGCGGCCAGCGCCTGTGCCATTTCGCGATGCCACGCGACCACATCGTCCATCTCCATCGGAAGTGGTGCCCCGGTCGAACCGGCCGGAGAAGTGAGGTTGGCCTCGTTCCAGAGCTCCCAGCAGAGCAGGGCCGTGGAGTGACCCCAACGCGCGGCCACGTAGCGGAACAGGTTCTGCAGGATCCGGCGGCCCTCTGGATCGGTCCAGACATCCAAGGGCTCCTGAAGCGGACCGCCATTGGCGGCATTGAAGGGGTTCAGATGCCAGCCGGAGTTGAAGCTCTCGCTGAAGGCTCCGTGGTTCAGGAGTACGAGCATCACCTTCATTCCGCGCTGCTCGGCCAGCTCGAAGATCCGGTCGAGCTGCCACGCGCGGTCCATGCGCTCGGTCCAGTTGCGCAGATCTGCGGGGTCGTTGAAGAGGCTCATCGCCCAGCGTGGCATCCAGATCCGGATCACGTTGACGCCCTCGGCCGCATAGCGGTCCATCCAACGCTCGTAGTCGAAGGTGCCGCCACTGCCGTACCATCCGAGGTTCACACCCACCGAGAAGAACGGGCTTCCGTCGTCGAAACGCAGATAGCGCGAATCGTCTGGGCTACGGCGCACGAACCCGTGTCGATTCTCGCGGTCGCGGCCCACGACGAGGAACCGCCAGGGCCCCGTCTCGTCTCCCTCCGACGTCCGGCGCACCCAACGCCAGGCCCAGAAACCACGCTGGTTCGGGGTGAAGCGGATCCGCCATTCGAGGTCGCCGGTTGGCGTGAGCTGCTCGGCACCGTCCCGAAGCTCACTCTGATACGGGCGATACACGAAGCCCGGTGCGTTCAGCACGGCGCCATCGTGTGACCAGAACTCGGCCCAGACCTCCACCTCATCGGGGTCGAACGGGTTGGAGGCCTCGACCGCCAGCGGCAGCGTCACCTCGAAACGCGCCCACAAACGACTGAAGTCGAGGGGTAACGGGCGACAACCACTGGTCAGCGGCAGCCATAGCAGGGCGGCGAAGCAGACGGAGCGAAGCCAGAGACGCCGGGCTCGGTCAGTCGCAGGGGTCGTGGATCGGGTCTCATCAGGCATGGACATGGGGATTCTATCCCGGTTGATCGGAGTTCGGAACTAGAGCGGTTGATCGGAGTTCGGAACTAGAGCGGTTGATCGGAGTTCGGAACCAGAACGGTTGATTGGAGTCCGGAACCAGAACCCTGGACAGGATCTCCAAGGAGCACAGCGAGCAGGCCTCGCGTTCATTCGACGGCAGACCGGGAGGGTGGCATAGTGACCGCCGGGCAAGAGATCCCGAGGAGGACGGATTTGATCGAGCAGACCATCGAGCGCTGGCACAAAGTCATTGCAGGCGGCGGGGAGCTCCTCGACGACCTGTTGGACGACGACGTGGTCTTCTACTCGCCGGTGGTGTTCACGCCCCAGAGGGGCAAGGACGTGACGAAGCTCTATCTCGGCGCTGCGGGAAACACGCTGGGTGATGGAGGGTCGGCCAGTTCGGACAACAGCAAAGGCAAGTTCCGGTACACGAAGGAGATCCTCTCCGGAAACCACGCCATGCTCGAGTTCGAGACCGAGATGGAAGGCAAGTACGTCAATGGCGTCGATATCATCACCTGCAACGACGAGGGGCGGATCGTCGAGTTCAGGGTGATGATTCGCCCGCTCCAGGCGATCCAGACCGTTCACGCCCAGATGGGGCGGATGCTCGAGCAGATGAAGGCCCGTTCCTAGTCCGATCCAGGATCCGATCTCGATTCCGAGTTCTTCAAGAGGAGATCGGATCGCAGCGTGCGAGCGGCCAGCATGTAGTGCAGAACGGACCAGCTTGCACAGGTGACGACTACGCCTAGCAGTGCCCAGCGGATCGACTCGATGCCGAAGCGGGGCTCCAGTAGATCGCTCACGGTACCGACGCACAAGGGTCCGAGACCCAGGCCGATCATGTTCAGCATGAAGAGCAGGACCGCTGAGGCGACCGCGCGCATCTGCGGTGGAACGAGGGCCTGGGTCATCGCGAAGGTGGGGCCCAGGTACATCCCGCTGAGTACGGCAGGCAGCGCGTAGATCGCCAGGGCCTCGCGTCCGTCGGGCCAGAGATAGAAGAGGAATGCGAACGGCACGCCGATTGCCGTCGCGGTGGCCGGTAGCCACGCGTACCAACGCGTGTCCCTTCTGGCCGCGCGATCGGACATCCATCCGCCCATGAAGGTGCCCAGGGCGCCGGTCGTGATGCCGATCGCCGCCAACCAGGTGCCGAGCTCGCCAGTCTGCTCTCCGAAGTCGTGAAGCCGACGGAAGAAGGACGGGATGAATGCACCTGCACCGTAACCGTAGAAGGCATGCAGCGATCCGGCGAAGGCGAGATGACGGAATGACCGGAGCCCGGCCAGAAACCGGATCACGTCGAGTGCGGACTCACGATCCCCGGCCTCTTCCCGGGGCTCGGCGGGCGGGTCCCAGTAGCCGCGGGTCGGCTCGCGAAGCGTAAAGCGCACGAGAAGAGCCAGCAGGAGGCCTGGAAGCCCCACGACGATGAAGGCCGTTCTCCAGTCGAAGAGCTGGTCGATCCAACCGCCGGCAAAGGTGCCGATCGCGCTTCCGATCGGGATCCCGAGTGAATAGACCGCCAGAGCCGTGGCGCGACGTTCCGGCTGGAAGAGATCCGAGATCAGCGAGTGGGCTGGTGGGCTACAGCCAGCCTCGCCTATCCCCACTCCTACCCGTGCCAGGAACAGCTCGACAAAGCCCCGGGCGAAGCCGGTGAGCACGGTCATGCCGCTCCAAGCGAAGACGGCCATCGCGATGATCGAACGCCGCACGCCGCGGTCTGCATAGCGGGCGATTGGCAGGCCCAGGGTCGAATAGAGGAAGGCGAACGCGATTCCCTGGAGCCAGCCCAGCTGGCCGTCTGTCAGTCCGAATTCGGCCTTGATCGAGTCCTGGAGGATCGAGAGGATCGAACGGTCGACGAAGTTGAAGACGTAGACCACCACCAGAAGGCCCAGCGCGTAGCGGGTGACTCCCGGGCTGAATTCCGGCGCCGGCCGCTCCGGGCCGACTTTCGAGGCGACGCCGTCGCCGGGCTCGTCATGCATCACCGGGACTCTGCGCCAGTTGACCGGATCGGGTCAACCCCGACGGATCGATGAAGCAGCGGCTGGTTTCTAGGGACCCTGCCCAGGCGGCACGACCAGTACCGGTCGATCCGACCTGCGTACGAGCTTGTCCGTCAAAGACCCCATCAGGAAACGGCCAGCGGCGCCATGGCCTTGGCGGCCTACCACGATCATCGCGGCATCGACCGTATCGGCGTGATCGAGCAGTGCCTGGCAGGGGTCGCCCATGCAGATTTGGACGTGGGCGCGCGCGGGCACCTCGGCATCCGCCAGAAAGACATCGAGGGCGCGACGCGACTCCTCGACCTCTTCGTCTTGCAACTGCTCCACGGCCGCTCGGCTGCGCTTGGAGCCACCGAACAGCGGCTCGAGCCTGGGGGTCACGTGTACGAGTTCGACCCGTCCTCCCAGTGCCGCGGCGACCTCGAATGCGTGGCTGACGGCCCTTTCTGCATCAGCAGAGAAATCGGTTCCCACCAGGACCACGGTTTCTGTCATTCAGCGATGCTAGCCAATGTTCGATCTCGAGCCGCTAGTCATCGATCTTGTCGAGCAGGTCCCGAAGCTCTCCGACCACCCGTTTGCGCAGTTTTCCTCCCGCGTCGCTCAGGCTGTGGCGCACGTCATCGAACGCGTCGCGGTGGGCTTCTCGTCGCCTGCGACCGCGGGCCGAACGGGCGGCCTCGCGAATCTCGGATCCGACGGCCTCCGAGATGTTCCAAAGCTGGACCCCGAGCTCCATCACCAGATCGTCGAGTGAGACGAGCCCTACCACCTTGCCAGCCTCGAGGAGCGGAACGCGTCGCACGCCGCGCTCTTCGAGCATTCCGAGCAGTTCGAGCGTGGAAGTGACCCGGTCGGCAGTGAGTAGATCGGTCGACATCACATCGGAGGCTTCGGTCTTGTCCGGGTCACGCCCGGCAGCCACCACCCGGAGGACCAGGTCCCGATCGGTGACGATTCCGATCGGCGCACCGATCGAGTCGATGATGACCACAGAGCCCACTCCGTGGGCGTCCATCTCGTCGGCGATCTCTCTGACCTTCGCGCTCGGTCCCACCGTGATGGCACTCGACTCATATTCTTCTACTGAACGCATGGTCTTCTCCTCAGTCCTGTGCCTGTGTCCACTGCGATTTGGCGACGCGAGCCACCTGGTCGAGTTCGGTGGCGATGATCTGGAGTGCGTCGTCCCATTCCATGACTCCGATGGCTTTTCCCCCGTCATCGACCACAGGAATCCGCCGCAGGCCGTCAGCGCGCATGCGTCGGAACGCGGTCAGGAGCGGCGTCGATTCCCAGAGACAGGTGATCTCCTCGTGCATCACCTCGCTGATCGCAGTCTGATCCGGATCCCGGTTGCGGCGAAGCACTTGCATCGCGACGTCCCGATCCGTCAGCGTCCCGATCGGTCGATCCTTTTCGTCCACGACGACAAGGCAGCCTGCGTCCTCGCACTTCATGCGTTTGGCTGCATCGCGGATCGTCTCACTCGCTTGAGCTCGCGAGAAGCTCCTTCGGCAGTGGCTTCCGACGGACATGGCGGCTCCTCCAAATAGGGTCGCTCTAGAGCGGGCGACACGTGTAGGCTTTGCAAGGCCGGGGCCATCAAAGGGGACGGGGAGGGCCTCGGCGAGTGAATTGATGGGACAATTGGCCCGGTTCGGGACGTCACGCCTCAGTGCTCGTGGGTCATTCCGCACTCAGAAGGGCAGTCAGTTCAGCGTGCGAATCGACCACGTGATCGGCTTCGGGCAGACCCGATTCGTCGTCATGGTTGGCGCGGATCCGGACGCTGCGCATGCCCAACGCCCGGGCGCCGGCCACATCCGTGCGTCGCAGGTCGCCCACATGCCATGTGTCGCCGGCCGCAACGCCCAGTGCGTCGAGAGCAGCGGTGAAGATCTGGGGGTCGGGCTTGGTCACTCCAACCTCGTCCGAGAAGAGCTGGGCGGAGAGCGAGGAGAGCAGGCCCAGACGTCCCAGGTGCTTGCGCACGACACGTCCCGGCGTAAGTCCGGTGTCGCAGATCAGTGCCATCCGGATGCCCTGTTGGCCCAGGGCATGGAGGGTGCCTTGCGCGCCGTCCAGTGCGACTACCCGTCCCGAGTGGGATGCCTCTTCGAAGTGCTGGCATAGGGCCCGCATCGGTCTTCCATCCATCGTCACGCCCAGGCTCTCCAGCGCCCAGCCGGCGACATGGCTGGCGCCGGTCGCCACGCCCTCGGCCCATAGTTCCATGTGTCGACCCCAGGCCCCGCGGAAGGCTTCCTCGATCTCGTGCTCTTCCGGGGATGTACCCGCTCGATGGGCCGCTTCTGCCAGGGCTTCGATGCGGCGCTGGTGGGCAAGCCCCCAGTCTTCTTCGCATAGCAGCGTATTCCAGCAGTCGAAGGTGACTGCCAGGGGACGCACCGTGTCGGGTCGATCTATCGCCATGCTAGTCCGGGAACCGGTCTGGCCAGCCGGGAATGGCTGTGCGGGTGGCCTCGAGGCATTGCTCTACGGGCTGACCCGTATCGAGCAGCAGGTGATGGCCCGGCTCCGCGCTGGACCAGGGCTCCCAACGTTCGGTCAGGTGGCCGGCAATGGTCTCCCAGGCCGGGCTGTTGCATCCGTCTCGGATGTTCCGCTCGGTCAATCTGTTGCGCAGCACGGCCTGGCTGGGCTGGCACTCGACGAACCACAGGGGCGCGCGGTGGGCCGCAGCAAGCTCGCCCACTTCGCGGCGCCGTGCGCAGGTGGGCATGCAGGCGTCGAGCACTACGGGTCGCCCGGAGCTGAGTACGTCATCGGCACGATTCAACACCGCTCGGTAGACCCGATCCTCGAAATCCGGTTCGAAGGCTCGCCGCCAGAGCGCTTCATGGATTTCTCGCTCTCTTTCCGGCCCGCGCGGGTCCGATGGAATATCGAGGAGTACATCACGCACGGTGTCGGCGACGACCCGCGGCGCGCCGATGCGCAGGGCCAGGGCATGGGCGATCGTGCTCTTCCCGCTGGCTACGGGGCCAGTGGTGGCGATTACGATCCGGGGGAGTAGCGCCCGGGCTCCGCTGGCAACTGCGGCCAGGCCGAAGCTTCGCGCATCCGGTCCTTCGTTTCGGGGTTTGCGGGTCGTCTCGAGTGCGAGTCGGCAGGCCTGGTGACGTTCGTAGAAGTCGATCACGCGGAACAGACCGTAGTCGTCTGCCGCGAGGGCGAAGGCTGCCAACAGCAGCTCGGCTTGTTGACCGGCGTGGCGGGCGGTCAGATCGACGCAAAGCCTTGCGAGGACCTCGGCGACGTCGCGTGGGGCTGTCGGTGCGGCTGGAAGCTGAAGCTTGCCCATGGAATCCTGGAGTGTTCGCGACCAGCGGATGCCGTCCGGAAGGTGACGGATCCGGCCCGCTTCGATCCGGTCGAGCAGCGCTTCGACCGAGCCGCGCAGCAGCTCGGTCTGCCGCTGCTCGATTCCTTCGAGATCTTTCGGGCTGAGCCCAACCTCGGAGGCTACCCCGGCGAGCCCGGCGACGGCCTCTCGAACCCGGTGGGCCAGAGCCATCGGCGTGGCGCCGTTGCCGTGTTCGGGCTGGGAGCCGGCGACGTACCGCCCGAGTTCCTGGCCGAGCGCCTCCGTCGCCGCCTCGTCGAAATGGGATCGACTGAAGTCGGCCGGCTCCGCATGCCGTTTGCTTCGGCTCCCCGTCATCTCTCCGCACCGCCCCCGATCGCTCGGGAACTCCATCCCTGGATCGCCTCCCAGATCTCTTCCGGTGTCTCCGCATATGTGAGGAGCTGGCGATCGGCGGCTCGGATCAGCCCTTCGTCGACCAAGAAGTCGAAGTCGATGAGCCGCTCCCAGAATGAACGACCGACCAACACGATGGGCAGCTCTTTGCTCCTGCCCGTCTGTACCAGCGTGAGCACGTCGAAGAGCTCGTCAAGGGTTCCGAAGCCGCCAGGGAAGGCCACCAGCGCGCGGGCACGGAGCATGAAGTGGAGCTTGCGGAGCGCGAAGTAGCGGAACTCGAAGCTCAGCTCCGGTGTGAGATAGGAGTTGGGCGCCTGCTCGCTCGGAAGCGTGATGTTGAGTCCGATCGTCGGGGCGCCGGCCTGCGCCGCGCCGCGGTTCGCGGCCTCCATCAGCCCGGGCCCGCCGCCAGTCATCACCACCATTTCTTCGTGGCGCCCGGCGAGTTCGCCGAACGCGCGAGCCATTTCGTAATAGCGGGCATTTGCCCGGCGTCGCTCGAGAATGCGGATCTCTCGCCGGCTGGCCGAGTCGTCGCGATCTCCCAGTCGGGCGCGAGCCATGTCGAGCTCGCGCTGCGCCTCTGCTGGTTCGGCGATCTGGGTGCTTCCGAACACCACGAGAGTTGCATTCAGGCCGCGGTCTCGAAGCGTCAGCTCCGGCTTCAGGTACTCCAGTAGCAGACGGACTGCGCGCATGTCGTCCCGCGCCAGGAAGGCGAGGTCGCGATCGGCACGCAACAGGGGCGTTGTGTCGTTCATCTCAACCCTCCAGCACCAGGTGCAGCACCAGCGTGTAGATGAGTCCGGTGATGAGTGCGATCCCGACCAGATTGAGCCACAGGCCAGCGCGTAGCATGTCGCCGATCTGTATGCGCCCTGACCCGAAGATGACCGCGTTCGGCGGTGTGGCTACGGGCAACATGAAGGCGCAACTGGCGGCGACCGTCGCGGGCACGACCAGCAACAGCGGCTCGACTCCGAGACCCGGTGCAATACCCGCGAGAATCGGCACGAGGGTTGCGGCAGTAGCGGTGTTGCTGGTGATCTCGGTCAGGAAGATCATGCCCGATACGACAGCGCCCACGAGCAGCAAAGGTGGCAGGTCGGCCAGGGCTCCGACCTGTTCGCCGAGGAAGGCGCCGATGCCATGCGCCTGAAGCGCTGCGGCCAGGCTCAGGCCGCCACCGAACAACAGCAACAGACCCCAGGGAAGCTTGACTGCGGTCTCCCAGTCCATCACCGCTCCCTGGCCGTGTCCGGCCGGAAGAACGAAGAGTGCGAGGGCCGCAATGATGGCGATCCCTGGATCGCTCAGTCCCGCGAGCGGATGGACGCCGCCGATCTCGATCGCGCTGAGCCATGGGCGGGTGATCCACGTCATCGCTGCGAGCAGGAAGATCCCAAGGGTGATCCACTCCGCGCGCCGCATCGGGCCTAGAGCGAGCGCTGCTCGGCGGTAGACAGCTTCGCCGCCGGGGATGTGGCGAATGCGAATCGGAAAGGTGACTCGGGTGAGAAGCCACCAGGTAATCGGCAGGAAGACGGCCACCAGCGGAAGCCCGATGCCCATCCAGCGTGCGAACCCGATTTCGATGCCAAGCTCCTGGCTGGCGAAGGACGCCATGAAAAGGTTGGGCGGTGTTCCGATCAACGTTCCCACGCCACCGATCGAGGCCGCGTAGGCAATCCCCAGAAGCAGCGCGCAGGCGAACGCCCTGCCTTCAGGTGCCTCCGGGGCGAGTTCGGATGCTCCAGGTGTGGTTGATGAGGTTTCCCCCACCAATGCGATCACGCTGACCGCAATCGGGAGCATCATCACGGTGGTTGCCGTGTTCGAAACCCACATGCTGAACAATGCCGTCAGTCCCATGAAGCCTGCGACCACCCGGCTCGGCCGGGCGCCCACTCGCTGCAGCACGGAGAGGGCGATGCGCCTGTCGAGCCTCCAGCGCTGCATGGCGAGGGCCAGGACGAAGCCGCCCATGAACAGGAAGATCAGCTCGTGTGCGTAGGGCGCCGCGGTTTCCCGGATCGTCCTGGCCCCGGCGAATGGAAGGACGGCCAACGGCAGCAGTGCGGTCGCGTAGAGCGGAATGGCCTCGGTCATCCACCAGATCGCCATCCAGACGGCCAGCCCTGCGGTGGCTCGGGCACCCGCAGACAGCAGCCCCGCGGTGCTTTCCGTCGATCCATCGGTTGCCGGAGCGAGCACGGGCAGGGTCGACCCGTCTGCTGCCGGAAGGAGCATGGCCACGAGCAGGGCCAGGCACGGGCCGGCCACGAGCCCCACTCGTTGCACGTTGCTGCGTCCCTTGCTCTCCGCCACGTCCTCTCCTCGTCCTTCTGCCTAGCTTGGGTCGAGCTTTTGCCAGTACAGGCGTCCCCAGAGAACACCGACAGCGCCCCATGCGCCCAAGAGCGCCAGCGCCGTATCCTTCTGCGCGTCCCAGATATCACCCTGGGCGCCGACGAAGGCAATCCCCAGTTCCGGGTCCACTGTCCGGGCCGCACCCCACTCGATCAGCTCGTAGAAAGTGGAGCAGGAGACGACGATCGAGATCGTCAGGCAAGCGCGCAACCAGACGCGACGCCGGAGCACGCGGCTGAGCATCTCCCATATGGCCGGGGCGATCAGCAGGCCAAACGAGAGGTGCACCAGTCTGTCGTAGTGGTTGCGATCGCTGGCCAGCGCGCTCCACCAAGTGGCATAGGGCACCCTCGAGTAGTTGTAGTGGCTACCGACTTCGTGAAGGGCGAGGAAGAGAAGAAGCAGCAGCACGGATTCGTAGGAGAGCCGGTGGTGCCGGCGTCCCAATACGAGGAAGAGGGCGAATGGGATCGAGATTGCGTTTTCGAGCAGCCAGTCGGCACGGTTGTAGGGCGCCCAGGCGAGCAGGCTGAACTCGCAAGCGAGGAAGGCCGCGGCCCACCAGGGGAACGGCACGAGCACTTCGCGAGTCGCGGTGGCAGCCGGCATGTCGCTGCAAGGGTGCAACAAGTGGACCGGACTTTGCGAGTGTACCGCACGTCAGCGCCGGCTACGTGGCCCGAGGTGCCCCAGTCGTGGGGCTGCTGGTCGCGTCCCGACCGGAGGCCGGCTGCGGTAGCTCGTTTCAAGCGCCTTCCGCTTCCCGGAGCGACCTCCGGACGAGGTCATCGAGTGCCGACGAGAAGCGCGAACGGTCCCGTTCGGAGAGCGGAGGGGGGCCGCCGGTCATCACACCCCCCTCGCGGAGTTGGGCCTTCAGATCGCGCGTGGCGAGCGCCCCTCCGATCGAATCCTCGGTGAATGGTCTCCCGTTCGAGCCCACGACCTTGGCACTCTTTTCGAGGCAACGCGCCGCGAGGGGAACATCGGCTGTGACCACCACATCACCTGCTCTCACGTTCTCGACGATCCAGTCGTCTGCGACATCCGGGCCTTCTTCGACGACGATCAGCTGGGCACCCAGATCCTCGGGGACGAACATTCGCGAGTTCGCGACCACCGCAATCGGCAGGTCGTAGCGGGTGGCGACGACGTAGATCTCGTCCTTGACGGGACAGGCATCCGCATCGATGAAGATCGCGATCAAGGGCTCGATCTAGTTGCGCAACGCGAAGCGCTCAGGCATCGCTCGCGCCAGCTCTTCTGCGATCACCTCGCCCAATGCCTGGTAGAGCTCCGGCGAGAAGTGGCAGGCGAAGTGGTGGTCGACTTCGTCGGGTGTGCTCGCGATTTCCCGGAAGCGCGGCACGGGCTCTATGCACAGCCCGCCGGCGGACGTGGCCTCGGCACACACCTGCTCCATGAAGGGCCAGCCGTGCTCGCCCTTGCCGCCAAGGGATCGCGGATGGGGCAGGTGAACCACCGCAAAGAGGGCTCCCCGGTCCCGACTCTCGACAGCCATCTGGTGGACGATTGCCAGACTGACTTCGTTGATGCGACCTCTCACGACGGCTCGGTCTTCCCTGGAGGCTCGGAAGATGCGCACGAAATTCCATGCGCGGGGCGGCCACCAACGGGCGTAGGCTTCCGGCGAGGGCACCGGGACGTTCTCGACCTCGAGGCGTCCATCCTCGAGTCGGAGCCTGGGCTTTCCGTAGCCTCGGAAGCTCAGCAGATTGCGCCTCATGTCGGTGCCGTGGAAGCCGAAGACCACTGCGTCGGGTCGATAGGGAAAGCCGTCGCGGCGCAGGCGTAGCAGCGCCTGCCCCTGGCCGTAGCCCATGACGCCGAGGTTCAAGACTTCGGTATCGACCAGGGTCTGTTCCATCGCGAAGGGAAAGGTCTCGTCGTCCCCTGCACACTGGCCGAAGGTGAAGGAATCGCCGACCGCTACGACCCGGGCTGCGTCGCCGCGTTGCAGCGGGTATTCGCGACGCCCTCGCATGTGGGCGGAGTTCGTGCTGATCCGGACGTCCTGATACTCGAAGTCGTCGAGTTCCCTGGCCGGGATGTAGCCCAGGTCCGCATCGAGTTCGATGACCGCACGCGGGTTCATCCCCCTGCGCTTGCGCTGCCAACGCTCCTCCCACCAGGCATCGGTCGAGACGTGGTCGGGCAGCGGAATCAACTCGAGCCTGGCGGCGAATTCGACCATCAGGAGGCTGGCCAGGGTCGAGAGCAGGACGAGGCCCAGGTTGCGCAGCATAGGGGGCGGATTCTAGCGATCCTGGAGTCCTGTCTCCTGTCCCTCACGAATGATCCTGGAGGCCTGGCTCCTGCCCCTTCCGCGCGCATCGAATCAGTGTGACAATGCCATCCAAAGGAGGCCCCATGGCACTCCACGACCGACTGCTCAGAGAGGTGCGCAAGGCGCCGGGAGGCCCCAAGATCGGGGCCTTCTTCGACGTGGACCGGACACTCGTGGCCGGATTCTCGGCCACTGCCTTCTACCGGGAGCGGCTGCTCTCCGGCCGCATGACGCCGAAGGAGATGGTCGACACGGTCCGTGGCACGGCGGGCTTTGCGCTCGGGCGGACCGGCTTCTCGGGCCTGGTCGGCGCTGCGACGGCGGCCTATCGGGGGCTGTCCGAGAAGTCGATGCAGGAGATCGGTCAAGAGGTTTTCGAGAAGCATCTGGTGACGTCGATCTACCCCGAGTCCCGGGCGCTGCTCCGGGCGCATCGGGAGAAGGGCCATACGATCGCGATCATTTCCTCGGCGACTCCCTACCAGGTGGATCCAATCGCCCGAGAGCTCGAAGTCGAACACGTGATGTGTACACGCCTCGAAGTGGAAGATGGGATCTTTACCGGTGAAGTGATGCGGCCACTCTGCTTCGGCGAAGGCAAACGCGAGGCAGGGGAACTCCTCGCGACGAAGCACGATCTCGATCTGGAGGAGAGCTTCTTCTACACGGACAGCATCGACGACCTTCCGCTGATGGAGATTGTCGGGAAACCCTGCCCGTTGAATCCCGACCGCCGGCTGGCGCAGATTGCGAAGGAGCGCGGCTGGCCTGTTCGGCGCTTCCGCAGCCGTGGTGCACCCGATGGCGAGGAGATCGTCCGCACGGCCCTCGCCTACGGCAGCCTGGTGCCCTCGGTGGCGATCGGAGCGCTGGTCGGCATCCTGAATCGCTCGAGGCGCGAGGCCATGAATGTGGCGGGTTCGATATGGAGCGACCTGGCGATGTCGCTCTCTGGCGTCGACCTGCGAGTCGAGGGCGAAGAACATCTCTGGTCCCATCGCCCCGCGGTCTTCATCTTCAACCACCAAAGCGCCATCGACGCAATGCTGATGGTGAAGCTCGTGCGCCGCGACGTGACGGGGATCGGCAAGAAGGAGCTCAAGAGCGATCCGGTGATGGGTACGATTGGCCGGTTGGCGGGTACCGTGTTCATCGACCGCGCGGACTCGGCCAAGGCGATCGAGGCGCTGAAGCCGGCTGTGGAAGCACTGAAGCACGGTCAATCGCTGTTGATTGCGCCCGAGGGGACGCGCTCTCCGACACCGCGGCTGGGCCGCTTCAAGAAGGGCGCCTTCCATATGGCGATGCAGGCGGGCGTACCGATCGTGCCCGTCGTGTTCCGGAATGCGCTCGATGCATTGCCGAAAGATGGTGTCGTGATGCGTCCATCCGTCGTGGAGGCCGTGGTCTTGCCGCCGGTCGATACGAGCGATTGGACCCGGGAGAACCTGGAAGACGAGATCGAGGCGGTTCGCAGCGCCTATCTCGAAATTCTCGAAGGCTGACAGGAGGACTGGATGAAGCTTCGCGTGGCGCTTCTCGGAGCGGGCTCCTTCGGGACGACGATCGGACATCTGGCGGCTGGCAACACGCCCACGATGCTCTGGTGCCGTCGGTCCGAAACTGCTGATGAGGTGAACCGGGAGCATCGCAATTCGCGCTACCTCCCGGATTTCGATCTGAACCCCGAGCTGCGCGCAACGGATTCCCTCGAGGAGGCCGTGCGCGAGGCGGACGTCGTCGTGATGGGTGTTCCTTCACGCGGCTTCCGTGACGTGTTGAAGGAAGTGAGCCACCACGTCCGACCCTGGGTGCCGGTGGTGAGCCTGGCCAAGGGCCTCGAACAGGACACCCATCTGCGCATGACCGAGTTGATTCGCGAGATCCTGCCGGAGCATCGGGCGGGAGTCCTCACAGGGCCCAACCTCGCCAAGGAGATCATGGCGGGGTTTGCGGCGGCCACCGTCCTTGCATTCGAAGACGTCGAAATCTGCCGCCAGCTTCAGCCCGTCTTCCATTCCGGGGGCTTCCGCGTCTATACGAACCACGACGTGGTGGGCTGTGAGCTGGGTGGCGCGCTGAAGAACGTCATCGCCATTGCGACCGGTATGGGCGATGGACTGGGCGTCGGTGACAACACGCGTGCAGCCGTCATCACGCGCGGCCTCTCGGAGCTGACCCGCCTGGGTGTCGCGATGGGCGGCGAGCCGGCGACGTTTGCCGGCCTGGCGGGAATGGGGGACCTGATCGCGACCTGCGCCAGCCGCCAGAGCCGCAACCGCTTCGTTGGGGAAGAGCTCGGCAAGGGCAAGACGATCGACGGGATCATTGCCGAGATGAACCAGGTGGCCGAAGGCGTGAAGACCAGCCAGGTCGTGATGGAGCTCGGAGAGAAGCACGGCGTGTTGCTGCCGATTTCACGCGAGGTCTACGGTGTGGTCCACGAAGGGCGCACCGCCGAGGATGCCTACCGTGGCCTGATGCGCTCGCGGCTGCCCGGCTCGGAGGCCGAGGCCGGCTGAGAGTCCGACGGGCTGGCCCAGGGTCGACCGGCCCATACCGCTGGTCCAGAAACGGCCGACCCGTACCAAATGGGTCTCCGATCCGTCGTATGTGGACCAAAGGGTACGCACCGGGTCCGGTTTCTGGCCTCCCGACGTGCGAGACGAGGGTTAGCCCTGGCACGTGGCTTGCTACTTCGGGGAGTGGTGACGGGAGGATTCGACGTGGAGACCACAGGTCAGGAACGCGACGGGCGACCCCAGGAGACCCTCTGCTCCTGGTGTGGGGGCGATATCGACCCCGTTACCCAGAGACGCACGGCGGACCGATGGCCGAGTCATGGCCTGTGCCCGCACTGCTGCGGTGTGATGTTGCGAGCGATCGAGCCACACCCCGAACCTGCTGCGAGCGCACCCGCTCGCAGTAGTTCATCCGAGGTCACTCGCTTGCCCAGGCATTCTGTGTGAGCTTGGGTCCGTCCACGCCCTTGCGCGTCTGGATTTCTTCGAAGGTCCGTTCGTAGCCAGTCGATCGGATCTTCCACTCGCCGTCGATGCGCAGGTATTCGTCTTCGTAGAATGCAGCGCCGTGAAGCGTGAACTCGTTCTCGGTGTCGATCACCGTGTCTTCGAGCGCCCAGATACCGGTCGCCGTCGTCTCACTCGTCAGCTCGATCTCGGGTTGGGTCACGCGATGGCAGGAGATAAAACTGTCCCGGTCCATCGAGCTGGACAGGAACTCCACGATGGCTCTGCGTCCTTCGTAGGAGTACTTCCCGCCGCTGTAAGAGCAGCGTGCATCCTCGGTCAGGAGCTGCTCGAGTTCGTCCCAGCGCTTCTGGTCCAGGTAGCGCATGTACTTGTACTTGAGCAGCTTGATCGCCTCGAGGGCCTGTAGGTCGAGTCGGGTCACGGGGGTCTCCAGCGGTTACACGCATTCAGCTCCACGGAAGCCAGGCAACGGTACCATGGGTCCGGCTGAGCTGGTCCGCGAGGGGCCGCTGCACCTCTCCTGCCGCAATTGTGGCCGCTGGCATCGCATTGGACGATTCGACGGTCCATATGGGGTAGTCTCTGCCCTCGAAACGGAGGCACGAGGCAGATGCGACGTCAGCTTGCCGCAGGACTGCTGCGGATCCTTGGATGGAAGGCCGTAGAAGGCGATTCCGTCCCGGATCGGGCCGTGATCGTGGCAGCCCCCCATACCTCGAACTGGGATTTCTTCTACCTGATCCTGTTCGCTTGGAAGTTCGGCGTCTCGCTCTCCTTCATCGGAAAGCACACGATCTTCATTGGGCCGATGGGTCCGGTGATGCGCGCTTTTGGGGGCGTACCTGTCGACCGGTCCAGTCCGAGTGGGTTGGTCGGGCAGCTGGCGGAAGAGCTGGCGCGTTCCGATCGAATGGGCCTGGTGGTTCCGCCCGAGGGCACGCGTTCCTGGCGGCCCCATTGGAAATCCGGCTTCTACCGCGTGGCCCAGGTTGCGGGCGTGCCAGTGAGCCTCTCCTTCCTCGACTACACGGACAAGATTGGTGGCTTTGGTCCCTGCTTCAAGGTGACGGGCGACATGAAGCAGGACATGGATCTCGTGCGGAGCTTCTACTCCGACAAGCGCGGCCGCCATCCCGAATTGTTCGGTCCAATCGTGCTGGCCGACGAAGAGGCAGCACCGATCGAATGAGGACGGTCCGAACGGGCCAGTTCCCGGGCCGGGCTGCAGCGCTGATCCTCTGCCTTCTGGCCTCGCCGGCATTGGCCGAGCCCAAGCCTGCAGGTGAGGGGGCGGGCGCTCCGGCGCTGGAAACCGACTGGCCCCTCCACGGCCGAACGCAGGACGAGCAGCGTTTCAGCCCGATCGGAGCCATCCATCGCGACAACGTGACACGGCTCGGGCTGGCCTGGTCCGTGCCCGCGGGTACGACACGCGGGCTGGAAGCCACGCCTATCGTGGTGGACGGGGTCATGTACGTCACCACGACCTGGAGCCGGGTTGTCGCGCTCGATGCGGCGACGGGTGCTGAGCGCTGGCGCTACGACCCGAAGGTGCCGGGCTGGAAGGCGCGGCATGCCTGCTGTGATGTGGTGAACCGGGGGGTCGCCGTCTCGAAAGGCCGAGTCTATCTGGGCACTCTCGACGGAAGGCTCATTGCGCTCTCGGCTGAGAACGGAACGCCGATCTGGGAAGTGCGCACGGCGCCGCTGGACCAACCCTATACGATCACCGGCGCACCGCGCATCGTGAAGGGGCGTGTCGTCATTGGCAACGGGGGCGCCGATTTCGGGGTGCGCGGCTATGTGTCGGCCTACGACGCCATGACCGGGGAGTTGGCCTGGCGGTTCTACACGGTGCCGGCCAGTAAGAGTGGCCCCCACGAGCACCCCGAGCTGGAGCAGGCGGCGCAGACCTGGTCGAAGGATTCCGCCTGGGAGTCCGGGCTCGGAGGGACGGTCTGGGATTCGATGGCTTGGGATCCGGAGCTCGACCTGCTCTATGTCGGCGTCGGGAATTCATCCATCTATCACCGCGAGACCCGCAGCCCTGGCGGCGGAGACAATCTCTTCCTCGCATCCATCCTGGCCTTGAATCCGGATACGGGTCGCCTCGTCTGGCACTACCAGACGACGCCCGGTGAACAGTGGGACTACACGGCCACCCAGCACCTGATCCTCGCGGAACTGGAAATCGCGGGTCGCTCGCGCAAGGTGTTGATGCAGGCCCCGAAGAACGGCTTCTTCTACGTGCTCGACCGAGCCACCGGCGAACTTCTCTCTGCCGAGAAGTATGTATCCGTGAGCTGGGCCACCCACGTCGATCTTCGGACCGGTCGACCCGTCGAACGCCCGGAGGCCAGCTGGAAGGACAGCGACGTTGCGGTGGTGCCGTCGATCGCGGGTGGCCATAACTGGCATCCGATGTCGTTCAGCCCGCGTACGGGGTGGGTCTATGTGCCCGCCATCGAGTATGGCTATCGGTACCTCTACGATGCCGATTTCAAGTTCGAGGCCGTGAAGTACAACACCGGTGAGGACATGGAGCGGTTGGCAGCCTCGCTGGAGGGCTATGAGGAGATTGCGCTCGCATTCTGTTCACCCACTCGACTGCTGGCCTGGGACCCGGTGGCAGCCAAGAAGATCTGGGAGGTGCGTCGAGACACGGCGTTGCCCGCGGGCGTGCTCTCGACCGCCGGTGATCTGGTCTTCCAGGGCGCGGAGCAGGGTCGCCTGGCAGCCTACGACGCACGGACTGGCGTGCGACTCTGGGCATCGGATCCGGGAGTACGGATCATGGCGCCGCCGATCAGCTACTCGGTAGGGGGCCAGCAGTACATTGCGGTGGTGGCGGGGGCCGGAGGGAGCGCGGGCGGTCACTTCATCAAGATCGACGATACGAACGCGGGCCGGATCCTGGCGTGGAAGCTCGATGGCATAGCAGAGCGTCCCGCAGCGCGTCCGCGTCCGCTTCGTTCGGTCGGAGCCCCTCGTGTCGAGCTGTCCCCAGACCAGGTCGTTCACGGGCGAGCGGTCTACCACCAGTACTGCACCAGCTGCCACGGTCTGGGAGCGAAGTCCAGTGGGCTCCATCCAGATCTTCGCTTCTCGACGCCGGAGGTTCACGATCAGTGGGCGGAGATCGTGCTGGGCGGAATCCGTCAAGCCAAGGGCATGGCGAGCTTCGCCGACGCGCTCAGCGCCTCCGATGCCGAAGCGGTCCATGCCTACGTGATCCAACGAGCACTGGCCGAGCCGACGGTCGCACAGCGCCTGGTGGGATGGGCCACCGAAAATGCCTGCGTCCCAGCGAGCTGGATCGCGGACTAATTAAGAAGCGGGGCCGGAGTTAAGAATTCACTTGTTGAAAGGGGGCAGAGCCCCCTTTCAACAAGTG
>JAAELW010000187.1 GCA_024226235.1 bacterium | reverse complement strand
TGCTGCCGTTCGACATGAGCATGGCGATCCTCGATGCCACGAAGGGCGCGCCGCGCACACTGATTCAACGAGTTCAGAAGATCTGCTACGCCTACGACCCAGAAGGCCGCAACTACGTCATCAAGGTGAACCAGATCGTCCTCTACGTGACCCTCTTCGGCGTCGGCGTGTTTGTGGTCGTGTTCCTGATCATCCGCCGCCGCCCGAGGAAGCCCGGTGATCGGACGCTCGCTCCGGCCCCCGCCGGTTCCGACCTACCGGAAGAAAGGCCCGTTTGATGTCGAGCGCAGATACCGCGCCCGCGCTGCCCAAGCTCAGCTACCTCAATGAGCAGAAGGGCTTGAAGTCGTGGCTCACGACCGTCGATCACAAGCGGATCGGAATCATGTACCTCGTCATGATCCTGATCTTCTTCGTCGTGGCCATGCTACTCGGTCTCGCCATGCGGCTCGAGCTGCTGCACTCGGGCAAGCAGTTCATGGAGGGGACGACCTACAACACCGTGATGACGCTGCACGGCGTGATCATGATCTTCCTCTTCATCATCCCGGGCATCCCGGCGGTCTTCGGCAACTTCTTCCTGCCGATCATGATCGGTGCCAATGATGTCCTGTTCCCGCGGCTGAACCTCGCCTCCTGGTACTTCTACATGGCCGGCGCCGTGCTGGCGCTCATCTCGGTCGCCCTCGGCGGGGTGGACACGGGCTGGACCTTCTACGTCCCCTACAGCGGCGCAACGGACGCGAACCTCCTGATCCCGCTCCTGGCCGCGTTCCTACTCGGCTGGTCGTCGATCCTCACGGGGATCAACTTCGTTGCCACGGTCCACCGCCTACGCACGCCGAGCATGGGCTGGTTCGACATGCCGCTGTTCGTGTGGGGGCTCTACGCGACTGCCTGGATCGCCATCATCGCAACGCCGGTCGTGGGCATCACGCTTGTCCTGGTGCTGATCGAGCGCTTCATGGGCATCGGCATCTTCGACGCGGCCAAGGGCGGCGATCCGATTCTCTTCCAGCACCTGTTCTGGATCTACTCGCACCCAGCCGTCTACGTGATGGTGTTGCCGGCCATGGGCGTGGTCTCGGAGATCATCCCCGTCTTCAGCCGCAAACGCATTTTCGGCTACAAGTTCATCGCCATCTCGTCGCTCTTGATCGCGGGCATCGGATCGCTCGTGTGGGCCCACCACATGAACACGTCCGGCATGGCGAACTGGGGGCGCGTCCTCTTCTCGTTCCTGACCTTCCTGGTGTCGGTACCAAGTGCGGTGAAGGTCTTCAACTGGCTGGCCACGCTCTACAAGGGCTCGATCAAGGTCGATCCGCCCCTGTTGTTCGCCTTCGCGTTCCTCTTCCTGTTCTCGATCGGCGGCTTCACCGGGCTCACACACGCCTCGCTGTCCACGGACATCCACATCCACGACACCTCCTACGTCGTGGCGCACTTCCACTACACGATGTTCGGCGGTGTGGGGACGATGTTCTTCGGCGCCATGTACTTCTGGTTTCCGAAGATGTTCGGCCGCATGTACAAGCGCTCGACCGCCTTCGTCGGCATCACGCTCTTCTTCATCGGCTTCAACTGCCTCTACATCCCGCTCTTCCTGGCGGGCCTGAACGGCATGCCGCGTCGCTACGCCGACTACCTGCCCGAGTACGCGTCCTATCACGCGTGGTCCACGGTCGGGTCGTGGATCCTGGCGGCCGGCATCCTGACGATGTGCGTCAACCTGCTGCAGGGGGTCCGCAAGGGCAAACCGGCCGGCCCGAACCCGTGGGGCGGCTCGACGCTCGACTGTGACGTCCCCTCGCCTCCGCCCACGCACCAGTTCGAGCATGTGCCGGAGATGACGCACGGGCCGTACGACTACCACCACCACACCACGGAAGAGGTGACGGCATGAGCGGGTCGGCCGCGATCCCCGACGACGCCGGACACCCGGTGCCGGACGCGCACCCCGGGCACCACGACATCATGCCCTACGACCCCGTAGGGGCGCGGATGGGCATGTGGCTGTTCCTGCTCACCGAGCTGCTGCTGTTCGGGGCGATGTTCATCGCCTTCTGCATGTACTACATCCAGCACGGCTGGCGATTCTCGCTGGGTTCTCAGGAGCTGAGCACCGCGATGGGTGGGGCCAACACCCTGGTGCTGCTGACGAGCTCGCTGACCATGGCGCTGGCGATCGCGGCGATGCAGCGCCGGAACACGAGGCTCTCACAGCAGCTCATGAACGCGACGATTGTCTGCGCGGTGGGCTTCCTCGTGGTCAAGGCCTTCGAGTGGGGCGGCAAGTTCGCCCACGGCCTCTATCCCACGTCCGACCACATGGCCGAGCTCTCACAGGGGGAGCAGATCTTCTACTCACTCTACTTCGTCATGACCGGCTTCCACGCGCTCCACGTGATCATCGGCGGGGTGCTGATCCTGTGGGTGAAGCGGCGCGTCACCAAGGGCCTCGTCACGACGGATCGACTCGTGATGATGGAGAACGTGGGGCTCTACTGGCACCTCGTCGACCTCGTCTGGATCTTCCTCTTCCCGCTCTTCTACCTGATTGGCTGAGGTGCATCGATGGACAGCACGCACAGCGCCGACAGCCACCACCTGATTCCCTATCGGGCCTATGTGGCGGTATGGCTGGCTCTCGTCTCGCTCACTGGTGTCACCGTCGGCGTGTCGTACCTGGACCTGAAGCACGCGGCGATCCTCGTGGCCGTCGTGATCGCCACGGTCAAGTGCGTCCTGGTGATCCTCTACTTCATGCACATCCGGTACGAGCGGCCCGTGTTCACGTGGATCCTGGTAACGGGGTTCGGGAGCTTCGGGATCTTCCTCCTGCTGACCTTTGCCGACTACTTCTACCGCTAAGGACGCACCATGCTGCTCGCATCGAGAGACATCGTTCAGAAGACCGACGAGGCCTGGTACTGGCTGGCCGGCATCAGCGGCGTGCTCTTCGTCGGCATCATGGCAACGCTCGTCTACTTCGTCTTCAAGTACAGCCGCAAGCGCCACCCCCAGGCCGCCGACATCCACGGGAATCTGAAGCTCGAGGTCACCTGGATCATCCTGCCCACGATCATCTCCGTGTTCCTCTTCTACAAGGGGTACGAGGGCTTCCTGCTGATGCGCAATCCACCGGAGAACGCCTACGAGATCGACGTGGAAGCGCGCCAGTGGGCGTGGACCTTCCGCTATCCGGAGGGGGGCGTCACGAGCTCGGAGCTCTATGTCCCGGTAAACCGGCCGATCAAGCTGAACCTGACCACGCCCATCGACGATGTGCTGCACAGCCTCTACATCCCCGCGTTCCGCGTCAAGGAGGACTGCGTGCCCGGCATGTGGACCTACATGTGGTTCGAGGGTGACAAGGTGGGGACGCACAACATCTTCTGCGCCGAGTTCTGCGGCCAGGACCACGCCAAGATGCTCTCGCTCCTGCACGTCCTGTCGCAGGACGACTACAACGAGTGGCTCGACAAGAAGATCGCGGACCGCTTCAAGCCCGTCGAGGCCGCCGGTGCGATGAACCCCGACTCCGACGAGATCAACGCCTGTGATGCGCCGAGGCTCTACAAGACGTACTGCGCGTCCTGCCACGGCGCGGACGGGCAAGGCGGGATGGTCGAGGGGGCGCGGGACTTCCGCAAGCTCGAGAAGTGGAAGCAGGGCACGAGCATCCTCGACATCTTCAAGACCTTGACCAAGGGCGTGGATGGAACGCAGATGCGGGCCTTCCCGAACCTCTCCCCCTGGGACCGGTTCGCGGTGGCCCACTACGTGGCCTCGTTCGCCCAGAAGGGCCGTACCGACAGTACGCTCGAGGATTGCGCCCAGCTGATTGCCGAGTACAAGCTCGACAAACCCCCCGTCGTGGAGCGCGTGTTCCCGATCGACGCGGCCATGGAAGAGATGGCGGCCGAAGCCGCGAACAGGTGAGCGCCACCTCCGCCGCCCTCGGGACGCCATTGGAAGAGCACGCAGAACGCCAGCCCGGCCGCTTGCAGCGCGGTGTGGCGATGTTCCTCGAGCTGAGCAAGGCACGCATCACGGTCGCCGTCGCGTTCTCCGTGGCCACGGGACACATCTTCTTCCGCGAGCGCCTGAGCCTCGAGCTGCTCGTACCGGCCCTCGGCGTGTTCCTCCTGGCCTGCGGCTCGGCCACGTTGAACCAGGTCCAGGAGTGGCGCACGGACACGCGCATGGAGCGCACCCGTCGCCGGCCGATTCCCTCCCATCGGATCCGGCCTTCGAGCGCGGCGCTCGTCGCGGTGCTCCTGATCGCCGCAGGCCTCAACGTCCTGGCCCAGGTGCCCCACCACACCCTGCTGCTCGTCGGCCTCGGGGCCTTCTCGGTGTTCTGGTACAACGCCGTGTACGTGATCCTGAAGCGCGTGACCGCCTTCGCGGTGGTGCCGGGGGGGCTGCTCGGCGCGATCCCTCCCGTGATGGGCTGGATCGCCGCGGGCGGCGTCTGGTCCGACCCCCGCATCCTCGAACTGGCCGGGCTCTTCTTCCTCTGGCAGATCCCTCACTTCTGGCTGCTCCTGCAGCGCTACGGGAAGGAATACGAGCAGGCCGGGCTGCGCTCCCCGACGGCCGACCTCGCCCCGGCCCAGTTCCAGCGCGTCACGGTGGCTTGGATCCTCGTCGTCGTCCTGGCCGGCCTCGTGCTGGCGGTATCGCTTGAGTTCGGCCTCGTGTGGAAGCTCCTGGCGCTGGTCAACGCGCTCGCCCTGGGGGCCGCGGCCATCGGCTCCCTGACGACCCGTGAACCGATGGACCGCAAGCTGTTCCTTCGCATCAACATCTTCATGCTCGTCAGCGTGATCCTGGTCACCGCCAACGCCCTCTCCTGAGCCGCCGCACCGGGGACGCCCCTGCACGCGCTCGAGCCGGCTGCCGGGCGTCGAGAGCCTGGGCTGCCCCCCTCGTTCGTCGCGCATCGTGCGGCGGTCCAGCGATCCCGCCTCGCACAGCCGAGAAGTCCCCGCCCTACTCGCCGCCTGTAGCGAGAGGCCCCAGGAAGGTAGGCTGGGCCGCCCGGAGGATTCCCGTGCGGTTCGCCCCCGCTCGCGCCCTCGCCGTTCTCTTTTGCACGGTCGTCCCGTCCCGGGCCGAGGATGTTGAAACGAAGGAACAGGGCCACCTCGCCACGGCCCTGGCCGAAGCCAGCGCGAACCGCGCGGAGCTGGAGAGGGTGCTCGCCCACGTCCGCGCGTCCGGCGACGTCCAGAAGGTCCAGGCCGCCGAGTTCCTGATCTCGAACATGTCCGGCAAGGGCTACGTCGTCACGGAGTTGCGGACCAAGGAGGGGAAGACGATTCCCTACGACCCGATCGGGTTCACGAACCTCGAGGAGGCGCAGGTCGAGCTCGAGAGGATCGAGAAGGAGCACGGCGCAGCCGAGTTTGCCCGAGATCGGCTTGTGAGGGACCTCAAGACCGTCACCGCCGCCTTCCTGATCCGGCACATCGACGAGGCGTTCCTCGCCTGGCGTGGCGTGCCCGAGGACAAGCGCGTCGGCCTCGAGGCCTTCCTCCACTACGTGCTTCCCTATCGCGGGAGCCAGGAGCCCGTGGACGACTGGCTGCCGGTGCTGCGTCGGCGCTACGCGCCGCGTGCGCGTGCGCTCGCCGACGGCAAGATCGACCTCGACGAGCTCTACAAGTGGGTCCTCAAGGACATCGGCAAGCGCGTGAAGTTCAACTCCCGCTACTACCTCCACCCCACGGACCAGAGCTTCACGGAGATGGGCCGCTCCGGCATGGGCCGCTGCGAGGACATCACCAACATGCAGACCTACGGCGCCCGCAGTCTCGCGATCGCCTCGGCCGCCGACTACACGCCGGCGTGGGCACGCGGGAACAACAACCACGCCTGGAACGTGCTGCTCGACAAGGACGGCCTGGGTGCCCAGCCCCGCTTCGGCCACGCCGCGAAGATCTACCGCAAGACCTACGCGATCCAGCGCGGCAACCTCGCGTTTCTGCTTCCAAAGGGCCGCGAGGCGCCGAACCGCTTCCTGAAGAGCACGTCCTACATCGACGTCACCGACCAATACGGCGACTGCTACGACGTGACCGTCGAGCTGGACCCCACGATCGTGGGCGACGAGAAGTTCGGCTACCTCTGCGTCTTCAACAGCGGTCGTTGGACGGCGATCCACTGGGGGCGGATCGAAGGGGGCAAGGCGACCTTCGACCGCATGGGCGGGAACATCTGCCATCTGCCGGCGATCCACGACGGCAAGAAGCTGATCCCCGCGGCCGACCCGATCATCATCCACAAGGACGGATCGCGCGAACGTCTGCGCGGGAAGGCCGAGGGGGTGAGCGGGCTGCTGACCGCCAGCTCGGGCAAGCACAAGAACGTGGACACGAACGTCGAGACGCCGATCTCCCACCTGAAGGAAGGCAAGACCTACGAGTTCTTCCGCTGGGACGACGGCTGGAAGCTGATCGACACCTTCGTCGCCACCAAGGTGCCCCACGCGTTCGAGGGGCTCTCGAACGACGGTCTCTACTGGCTGAGCGAGAAGGGCTTCCGCAAGCTCGAGCGCGTCTTCACCCTCCAGGGCGGCCGCCAGCTCTGGTGGTGACCCCTGCTGAACACCGCGACATTCCAGCCCGGGTCATTCACGAATGCCCTCGCGGACCGCTCCTGAATGACCGGGGCCGGCGATCTTGTTCGGGTATCCGACACACGGGGCGCGCAGCGACCCACGCCGCGGAAGCCCGACGGTGTGCGTCTCCGAGGTTGGCGTGTTGCCCGTCGTGCAAGCGCTCCCGTGCTCCCGAGTATGCGTGGCAGGCCGATCCCCGGCCGTGATTGCCGCGGCACGCCTACTCCCGAGCTCGTCCTGCGCGCAGGCGCCGCATCGCTTGGCACGGCTATGCTCATGGTCAGCGCGACGCAGTGCGTGCCAAGCTGTACGCGAACCGCCAGCGCCGGCTCTACCGCAGATCAGTGCAGGTGATCAGGACACTCGGCACATCCTGCTTGAGTTCTCGTCGCGAAGACGCTCCGTACGCGGGCAAGGAAGGCCTATACTCTCCCACGCTCGACACACGACGAGTATTGTGAGGAAATCGGAGGAGATACGATGCGCCGAACCAGCTGCACCTGCGCGG
>JAAELW010000186.1 GCA_024226235.1 bacterium | reverse complement strand
CGCGCCACGCCTGGCCGACCGGGCGGAGATCACGGTCTACTCGAGAAGCTACTATGTGGGCAAGATCGACGAGTACAAGGGTGTGGCGATCCGCCGGCTGCCCACTTTCCAGACCAAGCACCTGGACACGATCCTCTATGCGTTCCTGGCCAGCTTCGATGTGCTCTTCCGTCCCCGCGGCATCGTGCACTTCCACGCTCTGGGGCCCAGCATCTTCGCCTGGCTGCCGCGGCTCTTCGGTCACCGGACCGTGGTCACGGTGCATGGCCTGGACTGGCAGCGAGCCAAGTGGGGCCGCTTCGCCCGTCGCTATCTGCAGGCCTGCGAGGGCTTCAGCGTGCGCTTTCCGAACGCGACCATCGTGGTGAGCCAGGTGCTGAAGCAGTACTACCGGGAGAAGTTCGGTCGGGAGGTGCATGCCATCCCCAACGGCATCGAACCTCCGGCTCGGCGCGAGCCCGACGAGATCCGCGAGAAGTGGGGACTCGCGGGCGGGGACTACATCTTCTTCATCGCGCGGCTCACGCCCGAGAAGGGTGCCCATCACTTGATCCGCGCCTTCCGGGGGCTGGACACGGATCGCAAGCTCGTCATCGCCGGCGAGGGTCTCCACGAGGATCGCTACGTGAACGAGCTCAGGGAGCTGGCCGCCGGAGACGAGCGCGTCATCTTCACGGGTTTCGTGGGCGGCACGGTGCTGGAGGAGCTCTTCGGCAACGCCGCCCTTTATTGCCAACCCTCGGAGATCGAGGGCCTGTCCATCGCCCTGCTCGAGGCCATGAGTTTCGGCAACTGCGTGCTCTCCAGCGACATTCCCGAGAACATGGAGCTGGTAGAGGGTGTGGGCTACAGCTTCCGCAACAAGGACGTGGACGATCTGCGCGAGCGACTGGCCCAGCTTCTGTCCGATCCCGAGGCCCTGCGGGCCGGTGGGGAGCGGGCGCGGGAGCACGCCCTGGGCAACTACTCCTGGGACAAGGTGGCGGAGGAGACCTGGAGCGTTTATCGAGACCTGTAGGCGG
>JAAELW010000185.1 GCA_024226235.1 bacterium | reverse complement strand
TTCGCTCGGTGAGTCCCTGGCTCACGCGGCGTCGCTCGACCACCTGGGCGAGCATTTTGACAACGCGGCGGCCCGGCTCCTGGGCGACGCCCTCGACGAGGCGACCACGAAGCTCCTGCTCAACCGCAAGGTGCCGGGGCGCTTGGTGCACGAACTCGACAACCGCGGCAGCCAGTTCTACCTGGCGCTCTACTGGGCGCAGGCACTGGCCGGGCAGACGAGCGATCCGGAGCTGGCGACGCGCTTTGTACCCGTGGCCCAGGCGATGGCGGAGAATGAGACGACCATCGTGGAGGAGCTGAACGCGGTCCAAGGCCCTCCCCAGGACCTGGGTGGCTACTACCGGCCCGATCCGGACCGCACGAGCCGGGCGATGCGCCCGAGCGCGACGCTGAACGGGATCATCGACTCGATTTAGCTCGCTTCCTTGAGGGTCACGGCCAACCGGTGACATTCACGAAGAAGATAGAGGCTCGGTCCTTGGCCAAAGGGTTGCTCTCGGTCGTGCTGGCAATGATGACGATCTCGGGTCTGTGAATGTGCTTGGCCGGCAGGCAAGGAGCATGATCTTTCCTATGATCTCGGGGCGGACCGGTAGCAAGAGCAGGAAGAGAGGAATAGCAGTGGGAACCGATAGTGAGGACCGACAGGCAAAGAGCATGACGCGCATCAAGAGCTTCCTTGCTTTCTGGGCCACGTTTCCGGGCGTGCTGGTTGGGGGTGCCGTCCTCCTGATCGCGATCACGGTGTTCATTGTGCTCACTTCCCGTTGATCTTCCGTCATCTAGATCCCTCCGGTCATCCCCCGTCATCATCCTGACAGGGTGTCCGACTGGATCTGAAATTTAACACCGTGGCGCGAAAGATCGGACACTGAGCCAAGAAGGCTGCTTGTTCTTCCTCTGCTCCCGCAGCATTCGCAGATGCAGGAGAAGCCGATGAAGAAGTTCCTGCGCATCTTCCTGATCACCTTCACCGTCCTGGGCCTGCTCGCTGCCTATCCCGTATGGGTCCTCCTCAGCGAACTGGGCAAGGCGAACAGCGAGGATCCTCTCGTATGGGAGGAGGACATCGCGGAACTCGTCGAACTGACGCGCACACGGGGTGAGTTGCGAGGCGCGGTACTTTTCCTGGGCAGTTCGAGTATCCGCTTCTGGACGACACTCGAACACGACATGCAGCCTTTGGTCACGATCCGTCACGGATTCGGCGGTGCGAAGCTTCACGACATCGAGCACTACGCTGAGCGTCTCGTCAACGACTTTCGACCGCGTGCGGTCGTGGTCTATTGCGGAACCAACGACATCCAGCCCCACGCAGCAAAGACACCCGGCGATCTGCTCGAGACGTATCAGCGATTCGTCGATCGTGTGCGCGCGGGCCTTCCGGACGCACCCATCTACTTCATCGGAATCAAGCCGACACCGCTGCGCTGGTCGATGTGGAGTGAGATCCAGGAAACCAATCGAAGCATCCGCGAATTCAGCGAGTCGCAACCGGATCTCCACTACATCGAGACCGGCCCCGAAATGCTGGGAGCCGATGGGCTCCCCGATCCCGACTATTTCAGGTTCGATCGCCTGCACATGAACGCCCGGGGCTACGCGATCTGGGCTCGCATCATCCGCGCCCGCCTGTTGGCAGACCTCGAAGGGGTGTGAGTCGGCTAGCATCCACCTCATGCCGACCTACAGACTCTTCTCGTGGGAACACAGCTACTTCTCGGGCAAGGTCCGCGCGTATCTTCGGTTCAAGCAGCGACACGGCGCGCTGGAACCCGGTTTCGAAGACATCCTGGCCACGCCGGAACTGATCCAGGGCTTGCTCCTGGAACGCTCTGGCAGCGTTGCAGTACCGCAACTCGAGGCAGCGGACGGCAGCTGGATCCAGGATTCGAGCGAGATCATCGACTTCGTCGAGGCCGCACACCCCGGTGCCTCCGTCATTCCCGACCCGATTACGCGGCCACGTCAGAACCTCGTCGCCTACCTGATCGAGCTGCTCGCCGACGAGTGGATGGTGGTTCCGGGCTTCTGGGAGCGCTGGTACTTCAGCGAAGACGGTCGCTCCCCCAGCCACCGCGGCTTCAACGAGCAACAATGGGGGGCCGTACTCGCAGCAGGAGCACCTGGCAAGGTTCGGCGTCAAGCGGGAGCGTCCTTCTTCGAGGCGGCATTCGGCATCTCGAAGTCGCGCAGCGAACCGCGCGGTGTCTTCGCGGGGCTCGTGCATCTGGGCTGTGGCGAAGACATGGAGACGGCCTGGCAGGCCAGCCAGCATCGCCTGCTCGAACGGCTCGAGGCGCACTTCAGTGTGCACGACTATGTGCTCGGCGGGATGCCAAGCCTCGCCGACTTCGGCCTGCTGGCGCCGCTCTACGCCCACCTCTATCGCGACGCCGTGGCAGGCTTCGCACTGCGAACGCACTTCCCGCTCGTCTGCGAGTGGGTCGAGCGCACCAATGGCGAGGGTGCCTTGAACGCGCGTATGGAAACGCAGAAGCTCTACAGCCTCGACGAAGCTGGCAAACTGGTCGGACGGCCGGCGACCAGTGATGGCGGCGCATGGCTTGCCGACGATGCGATTGCGCAGACGCTGATCCCGGTGCTCGAAGTCTTCTTCGAGGAGATGTGGCCGGTTCTCCGCGACGCCAGCGAAGTCCTGACGCGGTTCATCGCGAGCGACGCCCACGACCCTGGAGGCGAACTCCCGGGCAAGACATTCACGGCAACGCCCGGTTTCGAAGCTCTGCAGACGGACGGCGGTGCGCTCACCCATCGCTTCGAGATCCGTGGGGCGGCGGGGCGACGCATGGTGATCCCCTACCAGGTCTGGATGCTGCAGCGAATCGAGGCAACACTCGCAAAGGCGACATCCACTGCCGAGGGTCGCGGCGCTCTTGCGAAGCTTCTCGGCAGCTTTCCGCGCGGCGGCGAGATTCTCGACCTTTCGACCCTTCTCGCGGGTTGCAGAATCCGCAAGGAAGGAGCGCTGCTGTATTCGGTGGCGTAGGACCGCGACCCCACGGAGCCCGCTGCGGTGAACGGTCGGGTAGATGGTCTACGAAGAAAGGCCGTCCCGAGCTCGGCCATGCAATCAGCTCTCCGCCGCCCATCGGATCGAGCTTCAGCACCCGTGCAACAGGTCGACCGGCCGTTGTGGGCTCAGACCGACTGTACGCTCGCGTTAGGCCACGCGCTAGTCGCGCTGAGCGGAAATGGTGCACGGATGCACCCGACAGCAGCCTGTTCATGATGCCCATCGGGCGCCCCAAGCATCAACGATAGCCCGACGGATCGTCTGGCGGGGAGACAATCGGGTTTGGGTGGGCCGTAGTAGCAGCTCTTCGGAACTGGCGAAATCCGACTAGAAAGCCACACTGCGTTTGCACATATTCGTGCCCGGCTCACAGCGAGCCAACGGGGGGAGGGGGGATGTCCGTACGCGAACGGGGGAATTCAGTGCGCCGGATCTGGATTGCGCTCGGATTGCTCGTATTCGTCGGGATGGTGACCGTAATCCTGGGACTCGCGGTGACGCATCCCAAGATTCGCCCCAGAATTTCTCTCGTCGCCCACAAGCTCACCGGCGAGCGAGCTGACGTGTCCTGGGCATCGATCTTCAGTCAACTGCTTCCATACGCGCTGCGCGCCGAACGCAATCCATATCTGCTCACCCGCAATCCCCACACCAGCCCCCAGGATCTGGCGGCTGGCGCGGCCAGGTTTCGCAGCCAGTGCGCTCCCTGTCACGCACCCGATGGTGGCGGCGGGGCGGGCGCGAATCTGACGACGGGGGTCTTCAAGTACGGTTCGAGTGACCTCGGGATATTCAACACGATCACCGGGGGCGTGCCGGGAACCGCGATGCAAGGTTTCGAATTGGCTGAGCGCGATATCTGGCAGCTGGTCGCCCACGTTCGCTCGCTCAACGTCGGACCGGCGGATGCCTCCGCTACATTGCCCAAGCTGGCCGACCCAGACCTCAGCTATCGGCGCCTGTTGGCCGCACGCGATGAACCGCACAATTGGCCCACCTACGCGGGCGCCTACGACTCGAACCGCTACAGCTCGCTGGATTCGATCCACACCGGAAATGTCGCGTCCCTCGGCACGAGCTGGGTCTACCAGATGGAGACCATCTACACGCGAGTGGAGTCATCGCCCCTCGTCGTGGACGGTGTGATGTACGTAACCGAGCCGAACGGCACTTCGATGGCCCTCGACGCGGCGACGGGCGAAAGGCTCTGGCTCTTCGAACGCAACCCGAAGGGCAAGATCCCCCTCTGCTGCGGCCGCGTGAATCGGGGTTTTGCTGCCCTCGACAATGCAGTGTTCATCGGCTCCCTCGATGCACACCTCATCTCGTTGGATGCCCGGACGGGCGAGCTGCGCTGGGACGTCATCGTCGAAGATTATCGCCGCGGCTACAGCATCACGGTGGCTCCCCTTGCCCTCGACGGGAAGGTGATCGTCGGCGTCTCCGGCGGCGAGTATGGGATCCGCGGATTCATCGACGCCTATGACGCCGAGACCGGAGATCTCTTGTGGAGGCGCTTCACGGTTCCCGGCCCCGGCGAGCCGGGACACGAGACCTGGCAGGGAGATTCGTGGAAAACCGGCGGTGCCCCGACCTGGGTCACCGGCTCTTTCGACCCCGAGCTGAACCTCCTCTACTGGGGCGTCGGCAACCCCGGCCCGGTATTCGTCGGCGACGGCAGACAGGGCGACAACCTCTACAGCAACAGCGTGCTCGCCCTCGATCCGAACACCGGCGAGATTCGCTGGCATTTCCAATTCACACCTCACGACACCCACGACTGGGATGCCAACCAGTCGCCCGTGCTCGTCGACCGCGACTGGCAGGGCAAACCGCGCAAGCTCATGCTCTGGGCGAACCGCAACGGCTTCTTCTATGTGCTCGACCGCGCCACGGGAGAGTTCCTGCTCGCGGAGCAGTTCGGCCGGCAGAGCTGGGCCGAGGGCATCGACGAGAACGGGCGCCCGATCGAGATCCCCGGGATGGAACCGAGCCCCGAAGGAATGCTGATCTATCCCGGCGTCTCCGGTGCGACCAACTGGTGGCCCCCCAGCTACAGCCCCCAGACCGATCTGTTCTACGTACCCGTCCTCGAATGGGGCACGATCGTCTTCTCGAGCGGCGAGCCCGAGTACTCCGCAGGCGACCTCTTCCAGGGGAGTGCCGAGGCCCAGATTCCCCTCGAACAGGGCCGCATCATGGTGCGCGCCATCGCGCCGGATACGGGCCTTGCAAAGTGGGAGCACGAGATGCCCGGCGGTCTGAGTCGCCGCCCGCAGTTGGCGAAGCGACTGGGTGGCCTGCTCTCGACCGGTGGCGGTCTGGTCTTCGGAGCCGACCGCAGCCGCTTTCTCGCCCTCGACGCGCGGACTGGCGTCGAGCTGTGGAGCCAGGAACTCGGCGCCCAGATCGTCGCGGGGCCCGTGAGCTACGAGATCGATGGCGTGCAGTACATCTCCGTGTCGGCCGGCCGATCGGTATTCAGCTTCAAACTTCCGGAGTAGTCGGAAGATCGCCCGACTGCACTCCACATTTCCCCCCCCTTCCGACCGGCAACTGTCCGGCAGGCTCACGATGGCGCCGCATGAGTGGGGCGGTTTCACCTCAAGCCAGGAGAGGGCCTCAGCCGATCCCATACATGGAGAAGGATCTCCATCCGAGCGCCGAGAGAGGGGAGCGCCTGAACCCGCCGGCAGGAGGCCGCCATGTCCGTCACCCCCGTTTCCCCCCAAATCCCCGTCCCCCAGATCCAACGCGATGATGGCAAGAAGAGCGGCGCGCATGCGAGCCGCGTTCGCGAGGACGCCATCGACATCTCTCCGCACGCCGTCAACGCCCAGATCCTTGCCAAGTGGCAGGAGAAGATGGCTGAAAGTCTGATCACCGATCTCGACCCCAACCAGTTCCTCTTCGAGGAGGCGGGGAAGAGCGATTACCTGGAGTCGATCGCCAACCCGACCGAACTCTCTTCCGAGGCCACGGCCGGGCGCATCCTGGGCGGCATCAAGGGCTTCATCTACGGCGCCTTCCGGATGCAGCACCCGGACATGACCGAAGAGGACTTCGAGTATTTCCAGTCCGAGGTCATGAAGGGTTTTGAGCAGGGCATCTCCGAAGCCCGCGAGATCCTGACGGCGCTCGGAGCCCTCGACGAGCGGCTCGCCACCGACGTGGTCGAAACCGAGCGACTGGTCCGCGGAGGGCTGGATGAGTTCTTTACCCAAGAGCGCGAGCAGTTCGCCAGCAACGCTGCCTAGCCTGCACGATCGAGGGCGCACGGTCGCCGCCGTACTTCAAATGACCTGACAGCCCGGTCTAGCGGGAGCTTGATCCGGCGTGAGCTGTGCATATGAAACCCTTGAGGGGATGTAGAGGATTCCCGAGTCCGAGGGGCTTCCGGTCGCTCTTGATACTCGTGACCGCATTGGAAGCTCGGAGTTGAGTGAGAGTCTGATGTAGCCTCGTTTCGAGAGTCTGCGGGCCAGGGAGTTCAACCAGCGTCGGGCCGGGGAAGGAAGGGTTTGATGCGCAGCCGGATGATTGGCTCGGATTCCCCGCCCCCGATCGTTTCGGAGTAGCCTGAGATGATCTATCGCTTTTTCGACTTCGAGCTCGACGAGGAGAAGTTCGAGATCCGTCGGGGCGAGGATCCGGTACTCACTCAGCGCAAGGCTTTCGATTTCGTGCACCATCTGCTCCTCCACCGCGATCGCGTGGTGACCCACGGCGAGCTGATCGACGCCCTCTGGGGGGGCGCCGCCCGGAGTCTCAGCGCCGTTCCCCAATGTGCGGCCGCCGCCCGCCGAGCCCTGGGAGACGATACGCCCCATCAGGCGGTGATCCAGACGGTGCGGGGCCGTGGCTATCGCTTCGTTGCAGAGGTCACCGAGTCGGGCTCGC
>JAAELW010000184.1 GCA_024226235.1 bacterium | reverse complement strand
TTGATGGAGCCGATGATCGCGTCCATGTCCGCAAAACCCGTCAGGATGATCCGAACGATGGTCGGGTAGCGCTCGAAGACCCGGGCGAGGAATTCGACTCCGGTCATTTCCGGCATCCGCTGGTCCGAGATCACCGCGGCAATTCCGTCCTCCTGTTCGAGGAGCTCCAGCGCCTTCACCGCGGACGAACTGGTGAGGACGTCATAGTCGTCCTCGAACGTGAAGGTCATCGTCTCGAGAATGGCCTCTTCGTCGTCAACGATGAGAATGCGCGCACGCGCGGCTTCGGGCATCGGGGGCCTAGGTTAGCTTTCTTGGGCGGGGGCCGCTCCGCTTCCAAGTTCGGATCCCGGGTTGGGGGAGGAGCGGCCTCCCTTTGAGGCTACCCCCTGGCCGCCCGAGCCTTCGCCTTCGCTTCGCGGTCCTGGATCTTGTGCCTCAGTTCCTTGCGCTTGGCTTCGAGTTTCGGGGCGAGGCGCGCCTTCGCAGTGTCGGTCCAGAAGCGTTGCTCGCTACCCTCGCGGAAGGCCTTGAACTTCCGGTAGCCCCACAGCTCGTGCTCCAGATCCTCCTCGACGAATTTGATCATGATCGCGTCGTCGAGAAATCCGACTAGCGGAACGTCATCCGGAATCACGTCCTTCGGATTGTCGAAGTAGGCCAGCGCGGCGACGGCCCGGCTGATCACGGCCTTCGGCGCCTTGTATTGAAGATCGTTGACCATCTGCATCAGGTCTTCGAGAGAATCGATCGCTTCGGAAACGAAGGTCGGGACCTTCTTGTTCTCTCGCACCTCTTTGATCAGCTTCCGCACGCCCCGGGAGATCTTGGGCCAATCCTCCGCAGAGGCATTCTTCTTGGCTGCCCTGTAGATCCTCTCGAAGTAAGCAGTATCCGATTCGTCCAGCGTGAACGAGATTTTCATCTTGCGGGCCATGACGCCTCCTCGTGGTCGGCTCCGAGGCCGAAGCGCGACTCTATCAGTAACGCGCATACTCGATCAACCGCGGAACCGAGCGCCCCCAGGCACCCTCCCAGCGCTCCAGAATCTCCTCACCTGGGCTGCGGCCCCTTTCGAGCTGGCTCCGGATCGGGTCCAGGTAGCCCCGCTCGTCAGGATCCCGGCGCCCGGCGTGGCGGATCCGACTCAGGCCACCGGATGCGAGGTCGATGAGCTCCCGCGCCAGCTCCAATACAGGGCGGCCCGCCAGCTCGGCTGCCAGGCCCCGCCGGGCGACATCTTCGAGGCCTGCCATGCGCTCCGGAGCCGTGTGGCTCTGCACCAGATCCCAGGCCCCGGCACGGGCTTCGGCGTCGTACAGCAGGCCTTTCCACAACGCCGGCAGCGCACAGATCAAGCCAGCGGGTACGGCGTCAGTGCCTCGCACCTCGATCACCCGCTTCAGGCGGACCTCCGGAAAGAGAGTCGTCAGATGCAGGTCCCAATCGCCCAGGGTGGCCCGATGGCCGTCGATGCCCCGCTCCATGAACTCGCGAAAGGTGGTTCCGGATGCGGACAGGTAGCGGCCTTCGCGCACGATGAAGAACAGGGGCACGTCGAGCGCCCACTCGACATAGCGCTCGTATCCGAAATCTTCCTGGAACACGAAGGGTAGCAGGCCACAGCGATCTGGATCCGTGTGGCGCCAGATGTGCACGCGACGTGACGCGAAGCCACTGGCTTTGCCCCCGGCGATCGACGAGTTGGCGAAGATGGCCGACACGATCGGGGAGACACCAAGCGCGGTGCGGAGCTTTCGCACCATGTCTTCCTCGTCTGAGAAATCCAGGTTGGCCTGCACCGTCGCCGTCAGGTGCATCATGTGCAGCGGCAGTTCAGCCCGGGTTGGCAGGTACTCTCGCATGATCCGATAGCGTGCCTTGGGCATCCGGGGAATGTCCGCAACGTCGTGAAGCGGGTTGATGCCGAGCGACAACCAGACGACACCGCGGGGGCCGGATACGTTGCGCACCAGCTCGAGATGGTCGTGGAACTCGGAGCAGGTCTCGTGGATGGTTCGCAACGGCGCTCCGGATAGCTCGAGCTGCCCGCCCGGTTCGAGCGTGATACTCGCACCGTCCTTCACGAGTGCGATCAGGTTGGGACCCTCGTGGATTCGATCCCAACCATCTTCTCTGGCCATCGCCTCCAGAATCGAAGCGATTCCGCGCTCACCCTCGTAGGGCAAGGGCGCATGGCTTTCGGCCAGCAGGCCGATCTTCTCGTGTTCGGTGCCGACCTTCCAATCCTCGGGCGGCTTCTCACCACTGCGGATGAAATCGGTCAGCTGATCCTGGGATTCGATCAGCGTGTTGGAGGCTTCACTCACGTAGGTACCCCGGGCGCGTAGAGATCGGGATGGAGCCAGGAAACGAGCGCACAGAGTACTGCGTGGCGGGTGTACTCGGCGCGAGTGAGGACGCCGGCACTGAGCTTGCCGACGTTGCCGGTCGAAAGGGCCGAGGCCGTTCGCCCCGCGTCGGGATGCTGGCGGCGCCAGAGCGCATCGAAGACCTCACCGATGGGCTCCCGGTTCTCGACGGCGGGCTGGATGCATGCCGGGGGATACGAGAACCCCGACGAGAGTCCGATGCTCGCGTGCTCGGCGTCCATCACCGCGGCGCAGCCGATATTGAGCCAGCCAGCGCCCTCGACCTCGACCAGGCCGTCTTCGTAGCCCACCGCAAGATCACATGCGCCGCTCTTGCGCGCCGCCTCGGCCCGGTTGCGTGCTCCTCGCTGGATCTCGATGAAGCCACAGGGCTGCTCTGAAACGCCGCTCGGAACCTCGGAGCCCAGGATCTCGGCCTCCGGACAGTAGGCCGCCAGGGCGTTCCGTACGCCCTCGAGTTTGGGAGGATTGGTCGAGCCAACGCGAACCCGGCGGACACCGGCGAGCCGGCCCGGCGCAGGGCCGCTCACGGCGTCGTAGCCTCCTCGAGAAACGACTCCATGAAGGCGGCCACCGCCTCGTCGAGTTCTGCGGCCGCGTCCCAGGGAAGGGACTTGCAGGGCCCTTCGGCCTTTCCGCTGCGGAACGGCCCGACCAGGGTGACCTCACCTCGCGCCTTCAAGATGAACAAGCCACGATGGCGTCCACGGGAAACCTCGAACTCCACCGCGCGGACGCGCTTGGTGTCGGGACGAACGGGCCCAAGCGTCACCTGGAGGTGAGGCACACCAGCGATCGCCTGGGCGTAGCCATCGAGAGCTTCATCGACCCGGGTACGCAGCGCCTCGGCGCGTTTCTGGGCCTCGTCGAGGCTGGGCTTGTGTTCTTCTTCGCGCAGGGCCAGGGCTCGGCCCTTGGCCGCGAGGCGCTCACGCAGGAGAGATACCGACATGGCAGTATCCTGACACAGAGTGGCTCCGGCCGCGCGGCCAATTTCAGCGGTGGCTACATGGCCTCGTTCGTTGCGGCCATCAGCGGCGGCGGATCCAGCTCGTGCAGCAACGCGTCGCGGGTCGCATGGAAGCGAGCCATGGATTCGGCCGGAATCGGCTTGGCCGGCGGCGTCTGCAACGTGGCGGGGTTGAGATAGCGGCCGTTCTGCTTGAGCCGGAAGTCGAGGTGCGGACCGGTCGCGAGGCCGGTCGAGCCCACGTAGCCAATGATCTGCTTCTGCTGCACTTGCGAACCCACCGGCAGGTTCGATGCAATACGCGAGAGATGCCCGTAGTACGAGACGTAGCCGTTGGAGTGGCGAACCTTCACGAGCTTGCCGAAACCACCCTGGATTCCGCGGAAGATCACCTTGCCCGAAGCCACGGACCAGACGGGCGTGCCCGTGGGTGCGGCGTAGTCGATCCCCTGATGCGGACGTCGGATCTTGAGGATCGGATGCAGCCGGCTCAGCGAATAGCGGGAGCTGATCCGCCGGTACTTGAGCGGCGCGCGCAGGAACTGACGCTCCACCGAGGAACCATCGGGCCGGTAATAACCCTCGAGTTCATCGGCCGCGCCGTAGCCGATGGCATGGTAGTCGCCGCCAGCATTGGAGTAGCGAGCGGCCAGGATCCGACCGGGGCCGATATACACCTCGGCACCCGCGTCGCTCTGCAGGAATCGCCTCTCATAGAGGATCGAAAATTCATCGCCCCGCTGGACGGATCGCGAGAAGTCCACGTCCCAGGCGAAGATGTCGGCGAAGTCGCTGGCAAGCTCTGTGGCCTCACCGAGGGCACTGACCGATTCGTACAGGCTGCCCGCCACGATGCCTGCGATGCGCGCATGGCGCGTCTCGATCTCCGCCTCGATCCGCTCGGCTACGAACGTTTCGCCAAGGGCCTTCAGGTGGTAGCGCTCCAGCACCGAGCGCTCGTATCCGAACCGGACCAATCCGCCGTCTTCATCCTGAACGAGGCGAAATCGATCGCCGGGTCGGGCATAGCGAAAATCGAAGACCGGCAGCATGCCGGTATCGATCTGATGGATGACGAGCCAATCGACCTGGTTGCGTCGCAACGCGGCGGATAGGGTCTCGGCACGGGCGAGTTCGCCCTCGATGATCGTCAGCGTGGGCTCGGGCTCGGCCGGCGGGGCAACTGCCGTCTCCAGCGGCTGGGATGCCACTGTGGAGGCAGGCGTCGGCTCACTTCCGGGGGTGCTTCCGGTGAGAAACCAGACCGCGATCAGCAGACCGAAACCGGTCAACACCGCAGCAAGGATCTCCGGTCGTCGCGCCTGGCGCAGGTTCATCAATTCTCCTGATCCCTCTTCATCGTCTTCCGTGGCCGATCGATTTGTGATCGGTTACCGGCGGAGGCGGGTTCACTTTCCTCGGATTCCTCATCGACCGGCAGGCACTCATGCTAGATAGTTCGTTTTCCCGGAAATTCGTGTGCCCGCCATCACAACTCAGCTGACTCACCACAAAACCCGGAGGCGATCCCGGATCCTAACCCACCCCCTGTGGGTGGGGGGAATCCTCATCGCCTGGCTCGGAAGCTCAGGGCTCGGCTGTACGGGTTTCAGCGGGCCGACCGGCGCGGGAAAGAATGCCCGTGTTGCGCCAAATGCGCGAGGGGGGGCCGTAGAGCTTCTTTCACGCGTTCTTCAGTTTGACACTACGAACCCCCCGGGGAACGAGGCGCCTCTGGCAAGATTCCTGGTGGACTGGGCAGAGGCGCGTGGCCTCGAAGCTCAGGTGATCGATCTCCCAGGGCCATCCGAGGCAGCGAGTGCCCCCACGGGGCGTGCAGCCTTCTGGGCCCGGGTCCCTGGAACGGCGCGGGCTGGCGGGGCAGTGATCCTGCTTTCCCACCTGGATGTGGTTCCGGCGGACCGGGCTGCCTGGCAGGTCGACCCATTTGGCGGAGTGGTCAAGGACGGCGCAGTGATCGGGCGAGGCGCGCTGGATGCAAAGGGCGCGCTGGTCGTACACCTGGCAACCGCCGTGCGGCTTGCCAACCGGCGCAAGCCCTTGGAACGCGACGTGATCGTGCTCTCGACCCCGGATGAAGAACTGGGGGGCCTGGCGGGCGCAGCCCGTCTGCTGCGCGATCGGCCGGAACTGGTCGCTGGCGCCGAGTTTCTGCTGACCATCGGCGGGGGGATTACGGTCGGCCCGAGTGGCATCGACAATGCGCCAGGGCTCTGGGAGGTGGGCGTCGCCGAAAAGACCCCGTGCTGGCTCGAGCTGCGTGCCCAGGGAACGGCCGGACACGGTGCGGGAGGAAGCAGCGATTCGGCGGTCGATCGCCTGCTGGCTGCGTTGACGAGGATCCGCGAGCTCCCGCGGCCAATCCACGTCGGACCCGAGGTCGCGAGCATGTTCGCTGCTCTCGCACCACGGGCCGCCGAGGAGGACCGGGCGGGCTTTGCAGATCTCGAAGCCGCATTGCTTGGCGACCCTGCATTCCGCCAGCGCTTCCTCTCCAACCAGACGCGCGCCGCATTGGTCCGCGACAGCTTCGCGATCACCACCCTGCGCGGCAGCCGCCAGATCAACGTGATCCCCGGCGAGGCCGCCGCCGGGATCGACGCCCGCCTGCTCCCGGGCAGAAGCTGCGCGGACTTCGCCGAAGCCACCCGGAATGCAACCAATGACCAGGACATCCAGGTGAAGGTCCGCTTCACGTTCACGAGCCGCGCCTCCACACCGGCCACACCTCTGATGGATGCAATCCGCCGAGTGGCCGAGCGGGTCGACCCGGGTGCGCTCGTCATCCCCCGCGTCGGCACCGGCGCCAGCGATGCCCACTGGTTCCGCGAGCACGGCCTCATCGCCTATGGCTTCGTCCCGCGCCGGCTCCGCCCCATCGACAGCCGCCGGATCCACGGCCCAGGCGAACGAATCACCGAAGCCAACCTCCTCTTCGGCACCGAAGTCCTCACCTCACTACTCGAAGACCTACGATAGCCTGTCAAGAAGGTGGTTTGTTAAGCAAGGGGCCGGTTCCATTTGTTAAGTTCCCAATTTCCCTT
>JAAELW010000183.1 GCA_024226235.1 bacterium | reverse complement strand
TGGCCCATGCCGACATAGGCGTGGAAGAGATCCGGGCGCTTCCCCACTGCGAGTGCACCCACCACACTTCCCCACGAGTGACCGAGCAGTACGATCTTGCCATCGCCCCCGAACCGGCCAGCCAGAAGCTCGCTGAGCTCGATCGCGTCGTCGACGATGCGATCCAGGCTGATCCCATCCCAGTCCGTTCCTTCACAGGACGAGCCCGCGCCGCGCTGATCCCAGTGCACCACCACGAAATGCCGCTCCAGTTCTTCCGAGTACAAGGGGGCAACCGGAAGATGTGCGGCGCCGGGTCCGCCGTGCAGGTAGAGCAGGACGGGGTTGCGGCGATCCTGCCCGCGCATCAAGACGGTCTGCAGAGAACCACCTAGTTCGACCTGCTCGAGGACCGAAACCGCGTGCTCACCAGAGATCGTGGCCGTGGATGCCGGTCGCAACGACCACACCCCGAGTGTCAGCCCCGCCAGCACGATCAATGCAGCCAGTGCAAGCCCGATCCATTTCAATATGCGCATATCGGAAGGGTAGGCGAGACTGGGGGACCGGGTCGAGTCCCGCCGGTTCCTAGCGCTTGGGATCCCGTGGGTCGATCGAGCGCTGGCGGTCAGCCTCCATAGCTTTGTGCGAGGCTGGCCAGCGGTGACTTGTCGAGGCCGTGGTTCGGGATCGGATAGCGAAGGCCGTTCTTGCTCAATGCCGCAAGGCCTTCGACGACCTGGGGGAGATGGCTCGGTGGGAGAGCCAGGAGCAGCTCATCGTCCTGCACACCGCCGAATTTCCGCTCCGCATAGCACGGGATGGAGAGCGAAGGCTCCCCGGTCTTCAAGGCATTGCCCCAGGAATCCGCACAGGCGCTCTCGCCGACGCAAGTGAAGGTGTACTTCTTGTAACTCCGGTACTGGAGCCCGTTCATCAGCGTAATCATCTGTCCGGGCGTGCCGTAGATCAAGCAGATATCCGGATTGTCGATCCTCCCGGATGTCAGGGGCGAAACCACCAGGGCTTCATAGTCACCGAAGGGTGCGCAAGACATCTCTTGCTGGTGCAGGGCGCTGCTCTCCAGGTCGCCATACCAGACCCCGTTGAACATGTGGCCGCTCAGGAAATTCTCATCTCGCGCGTGGAGTCCGACCACGGCACCGCATTGTGGTCCCACGAGGTTCTCCATCGTGATCCCGATCGTGTAGCCAAGCCAACGCGATTGGCCGACGATCTGGTCGGTCGCGAGCTTTTCACCTGCGGCGGGTCTGCGGAGCCTTCGGATCTGCTCGAACGCACCCGCGTCCTCGAAGCGTTTCATTCCCACTGGCGTAGTGCGCAGTCGGAGGTACTGGTTCAAGGAGCCGACGAGCGCCCCAAAATCGTACTCGGTCTCGTCGTCCCAACAATTCTTGGTCGGCATGCATTCGATCCTCCGCCGCGTTACGCGGGATGCCCTGGACTCTGCCAGAAATCGGGAAAGATCACGAGCCCGATTCTCCGAGCCAGGGAGTGGGGCGCGCAATGCCGACGATCCCAGGCTAACGTCTCATCGGGAGAAATGGATGGCAGCTGGCCAGCGCGCATTCGAGTTCTTTCTTCGGGACGCCCGACCGGCCCTGGCTCGGACTCACGGCCCGGAGATGGCAGACGAAATCATCTCCGCTACGCGCGTCGAGTATGAGCGCGTCCGGCCGCAGGTCCCCGATATCGGTGGCATCGGCAATGTCTTCCAACCCGTGATGACGGTGAACGGTTGGATCGTCGCACTGCATCGAGCGATGGGAGGGCACGGCTTCGCTGCGAAGGATGCGGTGCGGGTCTGTCACGAAGTGTTCGATGGCTTCTTCCGTAGGATACCCGGCTGGTTGCTGCGCGGAATCGGAGGTTTCCTGCTCTCGCCGGCAGGGCGTTGGTATTTCGAGCGGCAGGCGAGACGTTCTCAGCAGCGCATCTATCCGGAGGATTTCGTCTGGCATGTCGAGCGCGATGCCAGTGGCGAGCTGTCCATGATCTTCGATGAGTGCGCGGTCAACAAATGGTATGTGGCACAGGACGTTCGGGAGCTGGCGCCATATTGCAATTTCGCGGACGTGACCTATAGCCGGCTGATGGGGATGGGGATCGACGCCAGCGAGACGCTCGGTCTCGGATGTGGCCAATGCGCGCTTCGTTTCAAGCGCGGCCGGAAGACGCTGGTTCCGAAGAATCTCGATGGGATCGTTGCTGACGACTCTCCCGGGACGTTCTGATCCCCGGTCAATCGAAGCGGAAGCATCGGCCCTGACCCGTGAGCTCGAGGATTGTGACCGGATCGATCTCGACTCGTCGTGAGGAGAGAGCCCCACCACGGGTTCGACTGGTCTGCGCCCGGTTCAAATCTCCTGCAGCCAAGCCAGGATCGCCGCTGCGACCGCTTCCGGCTGCTCTGGCAGTAGAGCATGGCCCGCACGCGGAATCTCGGCCACGCGCACCCGGTCCGGGTACATCTCCGCCAGGTGGTCCGCGTTGGCGGCCGGTGCGACGCGGTCTTCAGCGTGCGCATTCCTCCAGTCACTGGCGGCCTCGATTCCGGGTTCCAGCGAGGCCAGGCCGGAGGGCGTCTACGAGGGTGTCGATGGCGTCTAGCATCCCACCTTCGGTCTCGACCGAGCGTAGGACTTCCTCGCAGCGTTCGACTTGCAGCCCGATCCCCGCCAGGTCCAGAGCCAATTCCTCCGGATTCCACAACACCGAGGGATGTTGTGGCCCGCCGGTGCCTTCTTCCAGGTTCCGGAGGGCGTGACCGATCATGAACAACCGGCCTCCAGGGGCGAGGGCGTCTGCGATCCGGGTCAGCACCGCTTGCATGTCTTTCCGCGGGACCTGGAGATAGGAGACGACGACCAGCGAGAAGGCTCCGCTCTCGAGGTCGATCGACGTCGTGTCTGCACAGCGCCATTCGATAGCCACGGTTTCCGCATCAGCGAGCATGCGTGCGCGCTCGATCGCGACATCCGAGTAGTCGATGCCCGTGACAGCCCAGCCCTGTTTTGCCAGCCAGATCGCATTGCGCCCCTCACCGCAGGCGAGGTCGAGTGCGCGGCCGTCCGGACGGCATGCGCCCAACGCCTCCGCTACGAAGCGATTCGGCTCTGTACCCCAGACCAGATCCGTTGCGCTATAGCGGTGATTCCATGCATCACGTTTCACGAGGGCTTTCCGAGGTTCGGCACGCTGTCAGGGTATCCGAGATGCAAGCCCGCTGTCGTCGATGCTTCAGCAGAGTTCGTACTCGGCGAACCGCGGTGTCTCCATTTCCTCACGGAACCGGTGGAAGGTCCAGGGCCATGCTGCAGGCACGCCGCGGTCGTCCAGGTACCAGCTTTGGCAGCCAGAGTGCCAGATCGTCTTCTTCGCAGCTTCGACCCGATCGGCATCGAAGCGATCGGTCGCCTGCTGGGAAGCGCTCACTTCCGTGCAACGCCGGGTTCTGATCAGCTCGACGAGCTTCATGATGTAGGCGAACTGAAGTTCGGCGACTTCGATCAACGAGAAGTTTCCGACCGGCCCGTTCGGCCCGTTCAACATGAAGAGGTTTGGAAAATCGGGGATCGAGATGGCCATGTAGGCAGAGGGACGCTCGGACCAGACGTCCTCCAGGCGGACGCCGCCACGGCCAATCACATCGATCGGGCGCATGAAACGATCCACCCGGAAGCCGGTTGCGAGAACCAGCACGTCCAATTCGTGGAGTTTGCCGTCACTCGTGCGGACGCCAGCGTTTTCGATCCGCTCGATGCCTTCTGTGACGAGCTCGGCGTTGGGCTGCTGGATCGCATCGTAGAAATCCTCGGACATGATCAATCGCTTGCAGGCGGCGCGGTAGTCCGGCCGGAGTTTCTCGCGCAGGATCGGATCCTTCACGTTCTCTTCCAGGTTCTGACGGCACGCAGCTTCGATGGTCACGAGCAGCGGGGAGTTGGCGTCGACGACGGCATTCGAGAAACCCTCCGCGAACATCTGGGAGATGTCAGCTCGCAGGCTTTCCAACGTCTCCGGATGCTGGCCGAACTCGCTCTTCTCGTCATCGGTGTAGGCCGGGTTGTTCTGGGGCATCACCCACTGGGCGGTGCGTTGAAAGAGCGTGAGCCCGGCGACCTCGGGTACCAGTGCCGAGGTGATCTGGATTGCGGTCGAGCCGGTTCCGATCACACCGATCCGTTTGCCAGCGAGGGGAACGTCGCCATCCCAGCGCGCGCTGTGGAACGTCTCGCCCTCGAAGCTGTCGAGCTCCTCGATCTCCGGATACGAAGGATGGTGAAGGACACCGGTTGCGGCGATTATGATGTCGCCTTCGTCCCGGGTTCCATCCGTGAACCCGATCCGCCAGCGCCCGTCCTCGAACTCGCAGCGGGTGATCTCCTTGCCGAACTGGATGCGTTGGTCGATGCCATACTTCTCCGCCACGGTCTCGAAATACGTCTGGATCTCCGAGCCGGGGGCGAAGCGATGGCTCCATTCGGGGTTGGGAGCGAAGGAGTAGCTGTAGAGGTGGGAGGGCACATCGCAAGCGACACCCGGGTAGCGGTTCTCGCGCCACGTTCCCCCGAGGCGATCGGCCTTCTCGTAGATGGCAAAATCGTTCAGGCCCGCCTTCTGGAGTTCGATGCCGCTCAGGATTCCGGACATCCCGGCCCCGAGGATCAGGAAGCGAAGGTCGCGCGGCTCCTTGGACGGTGATGTGGTGGACATGCTTCTCCTCGGTAGGGTGGCGGATCGTGCGCCCGCGCCATCGGCTACCCGCAAGAATCGTGCCGACATGATTCGCGTGGCGCGGGCATTCCCGGACGGCTCGCGGCTCACCGGCCTCTGCCCGTGTGACGGACTTCCCCAGTGGTTCTACCATTCCGGTTCAACCCATCCCTTGCATCCGTTGGCCACGCCCGGCTGACGGTTCTCGTTCGGAGCCCCCCATGATCAAAGGATATGCTGGCCGTGTGCTCGAGGTGGATCTCGGTGCGCAGCGTTATTCGTTCGAGCCGCTCGACGAACAGACCGCACGCCTCTACATCGGCGGGAAGGGCTACGGCACGCGCCTGCTCTACGACCGCACAGAGGCCGGTGTGGATCCTCTGGGCCCCGAAAACCCGCTGATCTTCGCTACGGGTCCGCTCAATGGATCGGTGGCGCCGCAATCGAACCGCTTTGCGGTGGTGACGAAGAGTCCTCTTACCGGCGGCATCGGGAATGCGACCTGTGGCGGCTCCTTCGCTCTTGGCATGAAGAAGGCTGGAATCGACATCCTGGTCGTCAGCGGACGTTCCGAGCGTCCACTCCGCATCGAGGTCGATGGCGACGCCAGTCACGTCGAGTTCCTCGATGCAGCCGATCTCTGGGGCAAGGGAACCTATGAAACCCAGGAGTTGTTGGGCAAGAAGAAGAACCACGCGGTGATCGGACCCGCCGGCGAGAACGAAGTGCTCTTTGCCGGAATCGTCTCGAATGAGCGCATTGCCGGACGCACGGGCGTGGGCGCAGTGATGGGATCGAAGAAGCTCAAAGCCGTATCGGTCTGGGGCTCCCGCAATCTCGAGATGGAGGACGAGGCGAAATTCAAGGAGTACACGAAAGAAGTCCGCGCGACGTTCAAGGACCATCCGGTGCTGGGCGAGAGCATGAAGCGCTTCGGCACGGCAGGCATCCTCAACACCGCCAATGGCCGCAACATCCTACCGACCCGGAACTTCAAGAAGGGCCGTTTCGATGATGCGATGAAGATCTCCGGTGAGTGGATGGAGGAGCATGACCTCAAGGGTGTGAAGACGAGCTGCATCCATTGTCCGGTCACCTGCGGCCGCGACGTGGAGGTAGAGGGGAAGGGCCGGGTGAAGGGCCCCGAGTACGAGACCCTGGCCCTTCTGGGTTCGAACCTGGAAATTGGCAGCGTCGAGCAGATCTCCGAGTGGAACTATCATGCGGATGATCTTGGCATGGATACGATCAGTCTGGGTGCGACGTTGGGTTTCGCAATGGAACTCGGCGAGCGCGGCATGCTCGATACGAAGCTGCATTTCGGAGATCCAGCCGGAGTGACCGAGCTGATCCAGGACATCGCCCATCGGCGCGGAGCCGGATCGGATCTGGCCGACGGCAGCCGGCGCCTGAGCGAGAAGCTGGGAGGACGGGAGTTCGCGCCGCACGTGAAGGGCCTCGAACTCTCTGCCTACGATCCGCGCGGCTCCTTTGCCCAGGGTGTCGAATACGCGACGACCAATCGGGGTGGCTGCCATGTACAGGGGGCCAGCATGTACCTGGAGTCCATTGGCCCCCTGACGATCAACCCCCAGAACCTGAAGCTGAAGGCCGACATCCCGATCGTGCAGCAGAACCTGGCATGTGCGATCAACTCGATGGTTCTCTGCATCTTCACCACCTACGGGATCGTTCCGAAGGCAGTCCATGAGATGGATCCGGGTTCCTGGAAGTACCGCGCGCTGGCCGGCGCGCTCGAGAACAGCGGTTCACTCTTCCGTCTGGCCCAGAGCATCAAGGGCAGCCCGATGTTCTGGTTCGAAAAATGGTTGACGTTGATCACCGGTCAGAAGTTCTCGAGTGGCCATCTGCAGGAGATCGGCGCGCGCATCTTCAACCTCGAGCGGATGTTCAATCTGCGCGAAGGGCTGACGGCTGCAGACGATACGTTGCCGGATCGCATCCTGAACGAGCCGACCTTTCCGGGCATGGATTCCGGCCATCCGCTCGGCCAACTGCTACCCGCCTACTACAAGAAGCGCGGCTGGGGCGCCGACGGTGTGCCGACGAAGCGGACACTCGAGAAGCTCCAGGTGACCATCTGATGCCGATCTACGTGGAAGTCACCTACGACATGAGCAAGCAGCTGGGATCCCATCGCCTGGAGATGGAGGGTTCGACAGTGCGCGAAGTGGTCGAGGCGGTTCGCGCCCGCTTTGCCGACGACCCTGCGATGTTCGAAACGCTCACAGCGCGAACCGCGGTGGCGGTTAACGGCGTGCTCGTGCGGTTTCGCGATCGACAGGAGACGAAGCTTTCGGACGGAGATACGCTGGGCTTCGTGAAAGCGGCAGCAGGCGGCTAGCCGGGGTTGACCGGCTGCCCATCGTTTCAGCCAAGTTCCGATACCCTGGGGTCGCCAAATCCCGAGGAGGTTGCAGGATGCCGATCGTCGAAACGCGGAGTGGAAGGATCGAGGGACTGGAGGAGCAGGGTCTGCAGATCTTCCGGGGCGTGCCGTACGCGCAGCCGCCAGTGGGCTCACTTCGCTTTGCAGCTCCGGAGCGTGAGAAGCCCTGGACGGGCATTCAGAAGGCCCACGAGTTCGGCTTCAGCGCACCCCAGAGCCCGATGATGATTCCGCTCCCCGGTATGGACGTGGGCGCCATGGATGAGGATTGCCTCTACCTGAATGTCTATACGCCCGGCGCCGATTCGGCACGTCGGCCGGTGATGGTATGGATTCACGGTGGGGGCTTCGTGATCGGTTCTGGCTCACAGGTCATCTACGACGGAGCGCCGCTCGCCGAGCGCGGGGATGTCGTGGTGGTGACGATCAACTATCGCCTCGGCCCTCTCGGCTTCCTGTACCTGGCCGACCTCTGTCCCGGGCTGGAGGGAGCAGTGGGCAATGCGGGCATCCGGGATCAGGTGGCTGCGCTCGAGTGGGTGAAGGAGAACATCGCCGCGTTCGGGGGTGATCCGGAAAACGTCACGATCTTCGGGGAATCGGCGGGCGGAATGAGTGTGGGGACGCTGCTTGGCACGCCGAGCGCTGACGGATTGTTCCAGCGCGCCATCCCCCAGAGTGGAGCTGCGCACAATGTTCACACCCGTGAGACAGCTACGGAGGTAGCCCGCCACTTCCTCGAGAGCCTCGACATCACGCCGGACGAAGTGAACCTGAAGCTGCGGAGCATTTCCCCGGACAAGCTTCTGGACACCCAACAGCAAACCGTCCTCAAACTCGGTACCTCGGTTGGGCTGCTGCCCTTCCAGCCCCTGGTGGATGGCGACTTTCTCCAAGAATCACCGCTAGCAGCCGTTGCGGCAGGCAGCGCCCGCGGGGTCGACCTGATGCTCGGCACGACGCGCGACGAGTGGAAGCTGTTCGGTTTCCTGGACTCGGGGCTTGCCGAACTCGAAGAAGCAGGGTTGATCTCCCGGCTTGCTGCTCAGCTAGGTGATGAAGCGTCCGCAAGACGAATCGTCGAGACTTATCGGGATGCGCGCGAGGATGGCGATGCCCGAAGCGCGAAGAACCTGTTCTTCGCGATCGAAACCGATCGCGTGTTCCGCATTCCGGCCATCCGTCTGGCCGAAGCCCAGCAGCGCCATCACGACGCGGTCTTCATGTACCTCTTCACCTGGGAATCGCCGATGATGGGGGGTGCACTCGGTTCGTGTCATGCGGTCGAACTGCCCTTCGTATTCGGGAAACTCGGAGCCCCGGGTGCAGACAGCTTCACGGGTAGCGGGCCGGAGGCTGATCGCCTGTCCGAATATCTGATGGATGCGTGGCTGGCATTCGCGCGCAGTGGAAACCCCAGCCATCCGGGGCTGCCGGGGGGCCAGTGGCCCACCTACGAACGCGAGCGTCGCGCCACCATGAATTTCGGCCGGGAGACGATCTGTGACGACGCCCCCGGCGACCGCGAAAGGTCGTCCTGGGACGGGCTGCTCTGAGGCTGGCTGAGCTCAGCTGGTTCCGTAGTCGCTGTACTTCTCCAGCAGGCGAACCGGCTTCTTCAATGCGTCGCGGCGGAAGGGCTCACCGAGTTCCCGGTTGACCATTACCTCGAGCACCGTCGGCTGGTCCGAGGCAGTCGCCTCGCGAAGCGCGTCTCCCAGCTGGTCGGGCTGGTCGACGCGGTGGCCCTGTGCGCCCATCGAGCGGGCGATCTCTGCGAAGCTCGGATTCTCGAGTTCGGTGCCCAGGAAGCGATTGTCGTAGAAATCGATCTGGTTGCGCTTCTCCGCGCCCCATTGACCGTTGTTGAATACGACAGCGGTGGTCGGAATGCGCTCCCGCACGCAGGTCATGACCTCGGCCAGGCTCATGCCCCAGGCGCCGTCGCCGATGTAGGCCACGGCCGGACGATCCGGCAGGGCGACCTTTGCGCCCATTGCGGTCGGGAAGGCGTAACCGCAATTGCCGAAGCTCATCGCTGCGAGAAAGCTGTTGGGCTGGTCGAAACGCAGGTAGCTGTTCGAGGTGGAGCAGACGTTGCCGATGTCGGTGGCGACCATCGCGTTGGCCGGCATTGCCTTTTCGAGCTCTCGCAGGGCACGTCGCGGGGGCATCGGGGTACCCGTACCGGACGAGAGCCCGTCGAGCTCCGTCTCCCACTCGCGCTTCTGCTCGGCGATCTCGTTTCGTCGAGCATCGGCGCCATCGAGGACCGGGCACTTTCGATCCGGCGCCTGCAGGAGGCGCAGGATTTCGTCTGCTGCGGCACGCGCATCGCCATGAATCCCGATCTCGAACGGGCGCACGAGTCCGAGCATGCGTGGATCACTATCGACCTGGATGATCTTCGCATCCTTCGGCCAGTAGTCGATATCGTACTGAGGAAGCGTGCCGAACGGGCCCAGCCGGGAGCCCAGTGCGAGTACGACGTCGGCCTTCTGGACGATACGCATCGCGGCCTTGGAACCCATGTAGCCGATCGGGCCGCAGAAGAGCGGGTGGGATGCGGGAAAGGCGTCGTTATGCAGGTAGCTCGCAATGACCGGCGCGGACAGGTGTTCGGCAAGCGCGACCGCTTCGGCCTGCCCCCCCGCCATCACGACGCCACCGCCTGCCATCACGACCGGAAATTTCGCGTTGGCCAGAAGTTCAGCGGCAGCTGCCAGGCTCTTCGCACCACCGGCAGAGCGCTCGATCGGCGCCGGCACGGGGATTTCCGTGTCGAACTCTCCATAGAAGTGGTCGCGCGGGATGTTCACCTGCACCGGACCGCGTTCGAGCATCGCGATGTTGAAAGCGCGATGGGTGAGCTCCGCAATGCGTGTCGGGCTGCTCACGTGGGCCTGGTAACGGGTGATTTTCGAAAAGATCGGGAGCTGGTCGGTCTCCTGGAACCCGCCGAGCCCCACGCCCAGGCTGCCGGTCTCCGGCGTAATGGCCACCACGGGTGAGTGCGCCCAGAAGGCAGCGGCAATTGCGGTGACGAAGTTCGTGATGCCAGGGCCGTTCTGTCCGATGCACACGCCGTGGCGGCCCGAGACGCGCGAGTAGCCGTCCGCCATATGGGCTGCGTTCTGCTCGTGAGCGACGGAAATGAGCCGGATTCCGGCTGCGGGGAAGAGGTCGAGAGCGTCCATGTAGGCCGACCCGACGATCCCGAAGACGTCGGTCACGCCGTGGGCTACGAGGGTCTCGACGAAGGCTTCGCTGGCGCTGATCTGCATCTGGGGATCTCCTGGTGGTTCGCTCGGGGGGCCTCGTTCGAACCCGTTGAATTCTCCCGGACCCGTTGAATTCGTCCGGAATGGTCGGGGAGGATATAGTCCATTGTGGAGCGGAAAGCGGGACCGATCAAGTATGGAAGACAGTGCCGATCTGACGAAGCTCGATCAACGGAGCCTCTGGCATCCGATGCTGCAGCACCGCGGGATCGAAGCGCGCATGCCTCGCCAGATCGTGTCGGCTTCCGGGGTCTTCCTCGAGGATGCCAACGGCCAGCGGCTGCTCGATGGTGTAGCGGGCCTCTGGTGCGTCAATGTGGGCTATGGCCGCGAGGAACTCGCCGAGGTGGCCCGCGAGCAGATGGTGCGCCTGCCCTACCTGCCCCTCACCTTCACCCATGCGCCTGCTGCCGAGCTGGCGGCGAAGCTGACCGGGATGCTCGGCTACGCCGGCAAGGTGTACTTCACCAACAGCGGCTCGGAGGCGAATGAGGCCGCCTTCAAGGTCGCGCGGCAGTATCACGCGCAGACAGGCTCGCCCGGCCGCTACAAGATCATCGCCCGCTATCGCGGCTACCACGGCAACACCCTGGGCGCCCTTTCGGCGACGGGTCAGGCCGAGCGCAGAGTGGGCTATGAGCCGATGGCGCCGGGGTTCCTGCACATCGAAGCGCCGGACAGCTTCCGCAACACCCAGGATTGCGCTGCGCTCCTCGAACGGACGATCGAGTGCGAGGGCCCGGGTACGGTGGCGGCATTCATCATGGAGCCGATCATTGCTGGGGGCGGAGTACTGGTCCCGCCGGACGACTACTTGCCGAGAGTGCGGGAGATCTGCGATCGCCACGGTGTATTGCTGATTCTCGACGAGGTCGTGACTGGCTTCGGCCGTACCGGTGCCTCCTTTGCGCACCGCCGCGCAGGAGTGGAGCCGGATCTGCTGACCCTCGGGAAAGGGATTGCCAGTGGCTACCAGCCGCTGGCCGCGATGGTGGCGAAGCAGCAGGTGTTCGAGGCCTTCGAAGGGGCCCCGGACGAGCTTCGCCACTTTCGCCACATCAATACCTACGGCGGGCACCCGGTGGCTACGGCGGTTGGGCTCCGGAACATCGAGATCTTCGAACGCGAAGGGCTGTTCGAAAAGGCGGCAAAGACTGGTGATGCACTGCTCGCGCGGCTCCGAGGGCTCGAAGACCATCCGAACGTCGGTGAAGTGCGCGGGCGTGGACTGTTGCTCGGAATCGAATTGGTCGCGTCCGACCGCAGCCGCGACCCGTTGGATGCGGCTCAGACGGCAGCGGTGGTAGCGCGATGCGCAGCCGACGGAGTGATCGTTGGCAAGACGACCAACACCACACCCGGCCATTCCAACATCGTGATCCTCGCTCCGCCGTTGGTGTTGGCGGAGGATGAAGCGAACCTGCTCGCTTCCACATTGGAAACGTCCATTCGCGAGGAGCTTTCGGCGAAGGCGTGAAGGTTCTCTCGCTCAACTGCGGAAGCTCATCGCTTCGCTGGGGCCTGTTCGACGTCTCGGAGGAGCGCGAACTCGCATCGGGAGCAGTGGAGGAGGCTCACGATCCCGCTTCCGCATGGGATCAGGCGCGCCCGATACTCGAAGCGCTCTCGCCAGAAGCCGTCGGCCATCGCGTCGTCCACGGTGGGGAGCGCTTCACCGCGGCGGCCCGCATCGATGATGATGTGCTCCGTGCGATCGAGGCGCAGGTGCCCCTGGCTCCCGTCCATAATCCGCGCTGCCTGCTCGGGATCCAGGAAGCACGACGGATCTTTCCCGATCTGCCCCACGCAGCGGTCTTCGATACGGCTTTCCATCAGTCGCTGCCGCCGGAGGCCTATCTCTACGCCTTGCCCTACGAATACCATCAGCGCGACCGGATTCGTCGCTACGGGTTTCACGGAACCTCTCACCGCCATGCGGCCGAGCGCGCGGCTCGGCTGCTCGACAAAGCCGCGAACGCCTTCACCGGGATCATCTGTCACCTGGGCAACGGCTGTTCGATTGCAGCGGTCGAGCGCGGTCGATCGGTCGACACGTCGATGGGCATGACGCCGCTCGAGGGCTTGATGATGGGGACGCGCTCGGGAGATGTCGATCCCGCCGTCGTACTCGAGCTGGCGGCTCGACCGGAGCTTGGGGCAGAACGCGTAGTCGCGATGCTGAACGAGGAAAGTGGCCTGCTCGGTGTCTCCGGGGTGTCGAGTGACCTGCGGAAGGTCGAGGCTGAGGCAGCTTCGGGGCACGAGCGCGCCCGCCTGGCGATCGATCTCTTCGCTCATCGCGTGCGTCGGGGCATCGGTGGAGCCCTCGCAGTGCTGGGCAGCGCGGATGCCGTCGTCTTCACAGGCGGAATCGGTGAGTGCGGCGCGGCCATGCGCGAGCGGATTGCCGGACGCCTTGGTGGACTTGGCATGGAACTGGATACGGTCGCCAACTCGAAGTGCATAGGCGGTGAAGGACGGATCTCGACACCAGGCTCGCCCGTCGCACTCTTCGTGATCCCCGCATGCGAGGAATGGCAGATCGCCCGCGAAACGGCAGCCACCCTCGGGAAGCAAGCCGGAGTCAAGAAGCGGGCCCGGTGATTGGCTAGGGCCAGATGCCTCGCGCCAGCGCAACGCTGGCTACCCGCTCGATCGCCAGCACGTAAGCTGCAGATCGCAGTGTCACCGGCTGGTGGGGAACTTCCGGGACCGGGTGTTTGGATCGGGTTTCTTCCAGGGCTTCCCTGATCGCTGGCAAGCGCTGCTGCAGCTCGCTCTGTTTGGCGAGTACGTCGTGCGTCGCGCGGGTCATCCGCAGGTGCAGCTTCCGATGTACCTCTTCCAGGTCCCACTGTTCGTTCTCGGTGTTCTGGACCCATTCGAAGTAGCTGACCACCACTCCGCCAGCGTTTGCCAGAATGTCCGGCACTACCGGGATGCCCCGTTCCGCGAGGATCGAATCGGCGCTAGGCGTGGTCGGTCCGTTGGCGCCCTCGACCACCAGCTCTGCGGAAATCCGCGGTGCGTTGTCCCGGCGGATCTGTCCGCCGAGTGCAGCGGGGACGAGGATGTCACAGGGCAGCTCGAGCAACTGCTCGTTCGTGATTGTGATCGTGCCGTTGAGTCCGACGACCGTACCAGTATCCCGGCGGTGCTCTTCGATCTCCGCTTTGTCCAGGCCTTCCTTGTTCAGGATGCCGCCCTGCGAATCGCCGACTGCAATGATCCGCGCGCCTTCCTCCCGGAAGAGTTCGAATACGTGGGTCCCGACGTTTCCCCATCCTTGGATGACGACGTCGGCACCGGCAAGTGAGCTGCGCTCGGGCAGGATCTGGCTGTCGAGCACCGCCTGGGTTGCATAGAGGATGCCCCGAGCGGTCGCTTCCTCGCGCCCCTGTGAGCCGCCGATGTCCAGGGGCTTGCCCGTCACTACGGGCAGGTTGTTCGAGCCCGGGTGCAGTGCATCATAGGTGTCGTACACCCATGCCATGGTCTGGGCGTTGGTGTTCACGTCCGGTGCCGGGATGTCGGTATGAGGGCCGATGAAATCGCCCAGCTCGGAGATGTAACGGCGTGTGATGTGTCGAAGGTCTGCTTCGTCCAGCTCCTTCGGGTTGCATGCCACGCCGCCCTTTGCGCCGCCGAAGGGCACGTCTGCCACCGCACACTTCCAGGTCATCCAGGATGCCAGCGCGCGCACCTCATCGGCGGTGACATCGGGGTGGTAGCGGAGGCCACCCTTGCCGGGCCCGCGGACGCGACTGTGCAACACGCGGTGGCCCGTAAACACCCGTACGCCACCGTCCTCGGTGAGGACCGGGAATTCCACGGTGATCGCACGTCGGGGACGTTTGAAGAAATCGATCAGCCCGGTCTTCAGGTGTGGGAGATAACCAGTGGCCCGGTCGAACTGGGTCTGAGCCATGTGGTACGGATTGAGATCTTCGTCCGTCGTGTTGGGAATTTCGGGCGACTCCGACATCGCAGCGTTCCTCCACGGATCAGGTCTGCAAGGGGCGAGCCGCACCCCAGATCCCATTAGCGCGGCTCACGGCCCCGTGCTGGGGCAAATTGCTACGGTCAGGTCCTCATGCCTCACGAGTACGGCGACACCAGGGCGGTACGCGGTGTGCAACGAGCCCGGCCGTGGACCGGAACCTCGTGACAGGTGCGCTGGCTGCTGTCGCTGCGTTGAGCGGGCTGACTGCGTTGCTGGCCGGGTTGTTGATCCTGGCTCATCGCAGGCTCAGGGTGGACGAGGATCCGCGAATCGACGCAGTGGATGAGATGCTCCCCCACGCCAACTGCGGTGCGTGTGGGCAGCCCGGTTGTCGGCCCTTCGCCGAGGCGTTGGTCGCCGGTACAGAGCAACCCGCCGGGTGCAGCGTGGCAAGCCCGGCGGAGCGTGAGCACATCGCTGCATTCCTCGGTGTGGGCGTCGGCGAGGCCGTGAAGCGCGTCGCCCGGCTGGCCTGTGCCGGAGGCACGCACGTTGCAGTCGAACGAGCCCACTACGCCGGAGCCGCGTCCTGCGGTGCCGCGGCGCAGGTCGCGGGAGGCGGCAAGGGATGTTTCTGGGGCTGTCTGGGGCTCGCGGATTGCGAACGGGCATGCGATTTCGAAGCCATCCGGATGGACGAGCACGCGCTGCCCGTGGTCGACGAGGTGCTCTGCACGGCCTGCGGAGACTGCGTGGACGCCTGCCCGAAAGACCTGTTCGAGGTTCACCCGCTGGACCACCGCCTGTGGGTTGCCTGCCGCTCGCTCGAAGAGGGGGATGGTCTGCTCGGGGATTGCGAAGTGGGCTGTACGGCTTGTGGTCGTTGTGCGTTGGATGCGCCCGGACTCGTCACGATGCAGAACACCCTGCCCGTGGTGGACTACACTCAGCCACACGACGAACGGGTGGCCATCGAGCGCTGCCCCACCGGCGCAATCGTCTGGCTCGACCCGGAGACCGGTCCACAACGCGGAGTTGCTGCCCCGGTGCTTCGCAAGGGTCCACGCAGGGGCACCCCGACCTAGATCTCCGCCTGTAACGGAGCAATGCAACCGCCATGTCCATCTTTTCCCTCGGCCGCAAGAAGCAAGAACAATCCTCCGCTCCCTACCCGGGCGTTCGCGCAGCCATGGACGGCAATACCGCGGTCATCGCCTGCGAGCGTGATTCCAGCGACGCGGCCGGCGCCTATCCGATCACGCCCTCGACGCAGATGGGCGAACTCTGGGCAGAGGCCGCGGCCTCGGGCCATCTCAACATTTCTGGCCGGCCGCTGATCTTCGTCGAGCCCGAAGGCGAGCATGCGGCTGCCGCCGTGACGGCGGGAATGGCGATGACCGGGCTCCGCGCGGCCAACTTTTCTTCGGGCCAGGGCATCGCCTACATGCACGAATCGCTGTATGCGGCGGTCGGCAAGCGGCTCACCTATGTGTTGAACATCGGCGCGCGGGCGATGACCAAGGCGACGCTCAACGTGCATGCGGGTCACGACGACTATCATTGCATCGACGATACCGGTTTCTTCCAGCTCTTTGCCCGGGATGCCCAGTCCGCCGCCGACCTGAATGTGATTGCCCATCGCATAGCAGAGCTATCGCTCAACCCGGGGGTGGTGGCCCAGGATGGTTTCCTCACCACACACCTGATCGAGTCGATGCTCGCACCTGAGCGGGAGATGATCGAGAGGTATCTCGGGCGCCCCGACGATCTGATCGAAACACCGACGCCCGCCCAACGCATTCTCTATGGAGAGAAGCGTCGGCGCATCCCGATGCTCTGGGACGTGGACAACCCCGTGATGTCGGGGCTGGTCCAGAACCAGGATTCCTACATGCAGAGTGTGGCCGCCCAGCGTCCGTTCTTCTTCGACCACCTGAAGGAGCTGACCGAGCAGGCCTTCTCGGAGTATGCCGCGCTCACCGGGCGCGAGTACCGGCGGGTACGCACCTGGCGTGATGAGGATGCGGACTATCTGATCGTAGGCCAGGGCAGCGTGATCCCGAGTGCCGAGGCGGTTGCGGACTACCTTCGGGAGACGCGTGGCATCCGGGTGGGTGTGGTCGATCTGACCATGTTCCGCCCCTTCCCGGCCGACGAGATCGGGCGCATCCTGCGGGGCAAGCTGGGTGTCGCCGTGCTCGAGCGGCTCGACCAGCCCCTGGCTGTCGACCCCCCGATGATGCGCGAAATCCGTTCCAGCTTGAGCAAATGTCTGGAGAACGGTCGCGAGCCCGGACGCGAGTTGCACGCAGGACTGCCGGCCTATCGTGAGCTTGCAGATGTGCCACCGCTCTATGCCGGAGCCTTTGGACTCGGAAGCCGCGACCTCCAGCCGGAGGGGATCATCGCGGCGGTGGAGAACATGCTTCCGGACGGCCTTCGCCGTCCGCACTTCTACCTCTCGATCGACTTCCTGCGCGACGAGCCGGAGACGCCCAAACAGGAGATCCATCAGCAGACGATCGAAGACGCCTACCCTCATCTGAAGCAGTACGCGATTCGCGGCTCTGAGAATCCGAACCTGATGCCGCCCCATAGCGTGACCGTCCGATGCCATTCCGTGGGCGGCTGGGGGATGATCACGACGGGCAAGAACCTGGCGATGACGCTCTTCGACCTGCTCGGTTGGCACATCAAGGCCAATCCGAAGTACGGCTCCGAGAAGAAGGGCCAGCCGACTACCTACTACCTGTCTGCGGCGCCCGAGCCGATCCGAGTGAACTGCGAGTACTTCCACGTGGACGTGGTGCTCTCACCGGATCCGAATGTGTTCCAACATACGAATGCGCTGGCAGGCCTGCGAGAGGGCGGCGTATTCGTGATCCAGAGTGATCGCCAGACGGCCAGCGAGGTCTGGGAGGAAGTGCCGCCGCCCTTCCAACGCATCCTGATCGACAAGCGGATCCGGCTCTTCGCTCTCGATGCGTTCCGCATCGCCCGGGAGGAAGCGAGCGATTCGGACCTGCAGCTGCGCATGCAGGGCATCGCCTTCCAGGGTGCCTTCTTCGCGGCGTCGCCCGTGATGGAGGAGGCCGGGCTCGACGAGGCCCGATTGATCGAGGCGATCCACGAGCAGCTCGAGCAGAAGTTCGGCTCGAAGGGCGCACGCGTGGTAGAGGACAACCTGCGGGTGGTGAAGCGGGGCTTCGACGAACTGATCGAGGTTCCCCACGCCGAGATCACCCAGAAGAAGAAGGATGCACCCGCCGAAGTGGGCCCTCCCATTCCGGTCATGGTCCAGCAGCTGCCCGAGAGTCAGACGCCGATCACCGACGTGCATCGATTCTGGGAGGAGACCGGCAGTTTCTACGCCCGAGGAATGGGAACCGACAGCCTGACCGACCCGTTCATCGGCCTCGGCGTGATGCCCGCCAGCTCCGCGCTGTTCCGCGACATGACCCAGATCCGTTTCGAGCATCCGGAGTGGCTGCCGGAGAACTGCACGGCTTGTGGAAAGTGCTGGACCGCGTGTCCGGATACGGCCATCCCCGGCCTCGTCAACGAGGTAGGCCAGGTGCTGGAGACCGTGGTGAAGCGGCTGCGCGGGCACGGACATGATGTCTCTCGCCTTCCCCGTGCGATTCGCGATCTGGAGCGAAACCTGCGGCCCCTGCTGAACGACGCCACCGAGACCGCATCGGTGAGCGCGCTGCTCGAGGGCGCGATCGAGAAGACGATTGCGTCCGCGGAGGACGAGCAGGAGGAGCTGCGCAGGGAGTTCGATCTCTTTCGCGACGAGCTCGGCACGTTCAAGTTCGCGCTCTCGCGGCCCACCTTCACCCTGCCCGAGAAGCAAGAGCCCGGCAGCGGAGGCCTGCTCTCGATCACGGTGAATCCGACCTCTTGCAAGGGATGCAATGAATGCGTTCAGGTCTGCGATGACGACGCGCTGCGAACGGTCACCCAGACCCACGATTCGGTGGGCGAGCTGCGCCGCAACTGGAACCTCTGGCTCGATCTGCCGACGACGCCGGGACGCTACATCCGGGTCGACGATCTCGAGGAAGGTGCCGGGGCGCTCGAGACCCTGCTCCTCGACAAGGATTGCTACCTGGCCCTGACCAGTGGGGACGGTGCGTGTCTGGGTTGCGCCGAGAAGACCGCCGTCCACCTCTTTACCGCCACGGTCGAGGCAGTGATGCGCCCCCGGGTCGAGGCTCAACTGAAGCGTCTCGACGAGTTGATCGAGGCGCTTGGCAAGAGCGTGCAGCTCAAGCTGGTGGAAGAGATCGACGTCGGCGACCCGGTCGCATTGCAGCGCATCGTCGATGATCTTGGCGATGGCGACATTACGCTCGCGGGAATCGCCGGGGGTGTGGAAGAGATCGCTGGCGGCCAGCCGATCGATCCGGCCTGGCTGCGTCGGATCACCGGGCTGATCGCCCAGCTGAGGGATCTGCGTTGGCGCTATCAGGAGGGCACGACCGGTCGCGGGCGCTCGAAGATGGGCATGTTGAATGCGACGGGTTGCACGAGTGTCTGGGGAAGCACCTATCCGTTCAATCCGTACCCGTTCCCCTGGTCGAATCACTTGTTCCAGGATTCACCGTCGCTCGCGATGGGTGTGTTCGAGGGGCATATGGTGCGCATGGCGGAGGGCTTCAAGGCGGTGCGTCTGGCGGAGCTCGAACTCGAAGGCCGTTATCAGCCCGCTCTGCACGACGATTTCTTCCACTACTTCGACTGGCGCCAATTCTCCGATGAGGAGTGGAAGCTGTGTCCGCCGGTGGTGTCGGTGGGTGGCGACGGGGCAATGTACGACATCGGCTTCCAGAACCTCTCGCGGCTGCTGGCCTCGGGCAAGCCGATCAAGGTGCTGGTGTTGGATACCCAGGTCTACTCGAATACAGGTGGCCAGGCCTGCACCTCGGGTTTCCTCGGCCAGGTGTCGGACATGGCGCAGTTCGGCAGGGTGACGAAGGGCAAGCAGGAACCACGCAAGGAAATCGGTCTGATCGCAATGGCGCATCGCACCAGCTACATCCTGCAGAGCACCATTGCTCATCCGAGTCATATGATCGAGGGCTTCATCCACGGCCTCTCGGCGCGGCGTCCCGCGCTGTTCAACCTGTACAGTTCCTGCCAGCCGGAGCACGGCATCGGCGACGACATGAGTACCCAGCAGGCGAAGCTGGCGGTCGAGTCCCGCGCCTATCCACTGTTCCGCTACGACCCGGATTCGGGCAAGACACCCGAAGAATGTTTCGACCTCGAAGGCAACCCCAGTCCCGCCTTGGACTGGCCGAGCTACAAGCTGCGCTACGAGCAGGATGGGCATCCCCAGGAGATGGAGTTGCCGCTGACCTTTGCGGATTTCGCAGTCAGTGAGGCCCGTTTTCGCAAGCAATTCCGCGTAGCTCCGCCGGACACCTGGAACGAGAGCATGATGCCGCTGGCCGAGTTCCTCGAGCTGGAGTCGGATGATCGCGAGGGGCACTTCCCCTTCCTCTGGTCGGTGAACCGGGAGCACGAGCTCTCTCGCCTGTTGGTGGATCAGGCGATGGTCGAATCCTGCGAGGACCGACGCGACTTCTGGACGATGCTGCGCGCCCTTGCGGGTGTCGGCGATCCGGAGGGTTCGCCCGAGCAGGTGGAGGCGCGCGTCAGGCAAGATGTGGCTGGGCGCATCGCCGCGGCTCTCGTCGGTCTGGCCGACGGGTCGGTCGACGCAGCCGCAGTGCTGGCGTCTGCGCTGCCCGCGGGCTCCATCGTCGGGCCTGGGGCGGAGGTTTCCCGATCCACCGAAAGCGCCGGTGATGCAATGGCACCGTGGATCGACACTGATGAGTGTACTGCCTGTGATGAGTGTACGCAGCTCAACCCGCAGATCTTCGTCTACGACGAGCACGAAAAGGCGATCATCAAGAATCCGGCAGGTGGACCCTACAAGGACCTTGTGAAGGCAGCGGAGCGCTGCACGGCCCGCGTGATCCACCCTGGGTTGCCCCGGGACCGGAGCGGCAAGGACATCGAAAAGTGGATCGCACGGGGCTCGAAGTACAACTGAACGGGTGCCGGCCATGTTGAAGTGGTTCGGTGCCGGGAGCTTCCGGCACGGCGTGCATCCGCCCGAGGCCAAGGATGCGACCCGCGACCTGCCGATCCGCCGGCTACCGTTCGCGCCTTTGCTAGTCGTTCCACTGTCGCAGCACCTCGGTCGTCCTTCCATCCCGGTGGTACGCGAAGGACAGCAGGTGGTACGTGGTGAACCCATCGCCCGTCCGGATGGCTTCCTTTCGGTGGCGATGCACGCACCGGCCTCCGGGGTCGTGAAGGCGATCGGCCTGGCACCTGGTATCGCGGGCCGCATGTTGCCTGCCATCTATCTGAAGCCGCTGCCCGGCTCGACCCAGGAGGTGGTCGAGGGGACCCCGTGTCCTCTGGACGCCACGCCCGAGCAGATCGTCCACGCCATCCAGGAGGCCGGGGTGGTCGGGCTGGGAGGAGCCGGCTTTCCCACCCATGCGAAGCTTCGGCCGCCGGAAGGCGGCTTCATCGACACCCTGATCGTGAACGGGGTCGAGTGCGAGCCCTATCTCACGACGGATCACCGGGTGATGCTCGAGCAGCGCGAGGACATCTTCACCGGCTTGCGCTTCCTGCTCGCCGCTACCGGCGCGGCCCGGGCGATCATCGGCGTCGAGGAGAACAAGCCTGACGCCGCGGCTCATCTCCGAGAGGGCTTGCCCGAGAAGCTGCCTGTTTCGATCGAGGTTCTTCCGGTGAAGTACCCGCAAGGTGCGGAGAAGATGCTGATCGAGGCGTTGCTCGGTCGGCGGGTGCCGCCAGGAGGTCTGCCGGCGTCCGTCCACGCACTCTGCGTGAATGTCGCAACAACTGCCGAGATCGGTCGGCTGTTACCGCATGGCCGTGGTATCCAGGAGCGGGTCGTCACGATCACCGGCCCGGCGGTTCGGCACAAAGGGAACTACCACGTGCCGATCGGGACTCCTCTGCATTTCCTGCTGGAGACAGTCGGGGTAGAGGACGACCTGTCGCGTGTGTTCCTCGGTGGCCCGATGATGGGAAGTGCAGCGCCGTGCCTCGACGTCCCGATCACCAAGGGGACCTCCGGGGTCGTCGCCTTTACCGAGCGCGAGAGTCTGACGACCCAGGTCGTGGAACATCCCTGTATCCGCTGCGGATACTGCCTGGATGCGTGCCCGATGTTTCTGGACCCCTCGCAGTTGGGTTTGTTGGCGGCGAACGAGCGTCACCAGGAGATGGCGGATCGGCACCACTTGATGAGCTGCTTCGAGTGCGGCGCATGCGCCTATGTCTGTCCGTCCCATATCCCGCTGGTGCAACGGTTTCGTGTGGCGAAGGCCGCACTTCGCAAGGCCAAGGCATCCTGATGGTGGGACCGACGCGCATCCTCGAGATCCGCACCTCGCCCCATCTGTTGAGCGGACATCGTGTCGAGACGATCATGTTCAACGTGGTACTGGCTCTTCTGCCGACCACGGCCTGGGCCATCTGGTGCTTTGGGTTGAAGGCGCTGCTCGTACTGGTGACAGCCCTTGCTTCGTGCTTGTTGACCGAAAGGGCGGCGTGCGCGTTCTCGGATCGCCCGTCGAGTCTGGGCGACGGCTCCGTGGCCATTACCGGCCTGTTGTACGGGCTTACTCTTCCGCCCGGGCTGCCGTTGTGGATGGTGGCAGTGGGCGGAGTGATCGGTGTCGCGATGGGTAAAGCCTTGTTCGGCGGGCTGGGAGCCAACCCCTTCAACCCGGCCCTCGTGGCGCGTGCATTCCTTCAGGCGGCATTCCCCGTGGCAATGACCAGCTGGCTTCCGCCCTTTGGCCCCGATCGCTTCGGATCCCTTCCCGCCTCGACACTCGCGCCGCCCTTCAGCCGCGCCGTGGTCGATGGTTGGAGCGGCGCTACGCCGTTGGCCGCCTCCAAGTTCGGTGGAGAGCTGAGCGCGCTTGCCGATCTCGCTACCGGAGCTGTCGCTGGTTCGCTGGGTGAGACGAGCGGTCTGTTGATCCTGCTCGGAGGAGCATGGCTTGTCGCACGCCACATGATGAACTGGCGGATTCCCGTTGGGATCTTCACCGTGGTCGCAGGCGCTAGCGCGCTGCTCCACTTCGTTGCACCCGAGAGCCATGCGCCCCCCGGTTTCATGCTCTTCTCGGGTGGTTTGATGCTGGGCGCCGTCTTCATGGCGACCGATATGGTCGGCTCGCCGGTGACGGGCGCGGGCTGCTTGCTCTACGGGGCGCTGATCGGAGCCCTTGTGGTGGTGATTCGCGCGTGGGGCGGCATGCCCGAGGGTGTGATGTACGCGATCCTGCTCGCCAACGCCGTCTCACCCCACATTGACCGCTGGATCCGGCCGCGCGTATTTGGTCAGGTAGCAGCAGAGGGTGACGGATGAGTACACCTGCGCCGCTTCCCACCGCGGACCCGAGTGCCTGGTCGATGGCACGGGCCTTGGTCGGGGTGGGTCTCGTATGCGGTCTGTTGATCGTCTTCGTGTACGAAGCCACCCGTCCGACGATCGAACGCGCTCGTGCGGAAGCGTTGCGGCGAGCCGTCTTCGAGGTCCTGCCCGGCGCGGCCAGCAGCCAGAGTTTCGAACCCGATGAGAACGGTCGATACATCCCCGCCGGAGCCAACTCTTCCAGCGAAGAAATCGTTCACGCGGGCTACGATACAGATGGCAGGCTGGTCGGGTTGGCCTTGGATGCGGCTGGCATGGGCTATCAAGACGTGATCCGCCTGCTCTATGGCTATGCCACCGAGGCCGAGGCCATCATCGGTGTTCAGGTGCTCGAGAGTCGCGAGACGCCCGGTCTCGGTGACCGGGTCGAGAGCGATCCCGGCTTCCAGGCGAACTTTGAACGCCTCGATGTCTCGTTGGCTGCCGATGGGCAGACGATCCTTCACCCGATCGAGGTGGTGAAGCCCGGTGAGAAACAGCATCCCTGGCAGATCGACGGGCTGACCGGCGCCACCATTACGTCCAACGCGATCGGGAGCATCTTGCGGGTGAGTACGTTGGCGCGCCTTCCGGCGATCCACGCGCGGCTTGGGGATTTCGAGCCCAAGGATTCCGAGCCCGGTGATTCCGAGCCCGGTGATTCAGGAAAGGAGGTGGCCCCGTGAATGCAGACGAGTTCTGGAAGGGGCTCTGGCGGGAGAATCCGATCTTCGTCCAGGTGCTCGGTATGTGTCCGGCCCTGGCCGTTTCCAATACCGCGCGCAACGCGCTGGCCATGGGCCTTGCCACGCTCTTCGTGTTGGTTGCCTCCAACGCGGTGGTGGCGCTTCTGCGCGACTTCGTACCGAAGCAGGTCCGGATCGCGACCTTCATTCTCATCATTGCGACCTTCGTGACAGTCGTCGACTACACGATCCAGGCGGTCAGCCTGGAACTTCATCGTGCTCTCGGCGCGTTCATCTCGCTGATCGTCGTGAACTGCCTGATTCTCGGACGCGCAGAGGCCTTCGCTTCTCGCAACGGGATCGGCCGCTCGATCCTCGACGGCGCCGGAATGGGCCTCGGCTTCACACTGGCGCTCTTTTGCCTCGGAGCCGTTCGCGAGATCCTGGGCAGCGGCTCACTCTTCGGCGTGGCCCTCTTCCACGCCGAATTCCAGCCGTGGGTGATCATGTTGCTGCCGAGCGGAGGCTTCTTCACGTTGGCGGCCTGGCTGATGCTATTCAGCCGTTGGAGGGCTCCCGATGCCTGATCAGGGTCTGGGTTCGATCTTTCTCAATGCCTGTTTGATCAACAATTTCGTGCTGGCCTACTTCCTGGGCCTGTGTCCATTCCTGGGCGTCTCCAATCGTCTGGAGACTGCGGTTCGGATGGGCGGCGCAGTCAGCTTCGTGATGCTCGTCGCGTCGGTGTGCTCCTTCGGCATCGAGCGCGTGCTCGTTGCCATCGATGCACCCTATCTGCGGCTCATTTCGTTCATCGTCGTGATCGCCTCTACCGTACAACTGGTCGAAATGTTCATCCGCAAGACGAGCCCGGCGTTGTTCCGGAGCCTTGGAATCTTCCTCCCACTGATCACGACGAATTGCGCCATCCTGGGCCTGGCGCTGTTCCAGACGAACAAGGGATACGACTTCGCCCAGTCGATTGCCTACGCACTCGGTGCCGGTGCCGGTTTCACACTGGCCCTGGTGTTGATGGCCGGGCTGCGGGAAAAGCTCGAGTTGGCCCCAGTGCCGGATCCGGTCCGGGGAACGGCTCTGGCGCTCGTGCTGGCTGGCATCCTGTCGATGGCCTTCATGGGCTTCGCAGGGCTGGGGGTCTGATCGGATGTGGACGTCGCACGCCATTGCCCTGTTCGCGTTTATCCTGATGCTACTCGCGTGGCTCGGGGTGCAGAGTGCGTGGCGTAAGGTCTTCCCCCAAGCGCATCCCGATCCGCTGGACGGACGATTCGGCTGTCGGAGCGAGACCTGCCCGAAACAGGACGAGGAGGGCGTTCCCTGTCCCCGCGCCAAGGAGAACAAATGAGAGAGAATGTCAAGCATCTCCAAGACTATGCGATCGAGTCGCAATACGAAACGAATCTGATCGCGAGCCGGCGCGTTACGGCCGAGGAGGTCGAAGACGAGGTTCGCGAACTCGTTCTCGAGGTGGATCGGGTGGACTTTCCGTTCGAGATCGGTCACTCGATCGGGGTACTTGCGCCCGGATCGCCTGCTTTCGGAAAGGAGCATCATTTCCGGCTCTACAGCATTGCGGACCTTCCGGCCCACGGGCCCCTCGGATTGCCGCGAGTCGAAATCGTCGTGCGACGGTGTTGTTATGTTGATGAGTACAGCGGTGAGAGATACCCGGGCGTCGCGTCGAATTTTCTATGCGACCTCGCGCCAGGTGACTGTCTTCTCACGACCGGCCCCTACGGCCTGCCATTCGAATTGCCCGATGAGCTCGATGCGAACCTCATCCTGATCGGTAGCGGAACTGGCATCGCGCCGTTTCGGGCCTTCGTGAAGCGGCTATATCGGACCGTTCCTGAGTTCGAGGGCCGGGTATGGCTCTTTCACGGAGCCCGCACGGGGCTCGAGATGCTCTACATGAACGACGAGCGGGATGACTTCGCGCTCTACTACGACAGAGATACCTTCGAGGCGTTCCGCGCCCTCAGCCACCGTCCGAGCTGGGGCGATCCGGTGGCCTGGGCCGAGGCCATCAAGGAGCGCGCTGCCGATCTCTGGGAGATGCTGGGCGATGTCAAAACCTACGTCTTCATCGTAGGCCTCGAGCCGATGCTGGCCGAACTCGATGCAGCATTGGCCGGTCTGGCCGGATCCAACGACAAGTGGCAACGCCGCAAAGCCGAACTCCAAGCCGGCCATCGCTGGGTCGAGCTGGTCTACTAGCGTTGGGAAGCCGGGCCGCTACTCAATGCTCCGTCAATGGTTGAACGAACGGGGCATTCGGCCAGACCTCGATAGCGGCTGCATCGTGGACCCGGGGGAGCGGGTCGATGGCGCCTGCGACTTCTTCCCTCTCGAAAGCCCTGATGATCACCTCGAGAGGTGTCCAGGTGCGGCCCGAAGAAGCGTTCTGGATGGGGGAGATGCCTTCGAAGTCCGCGCTCCCGCACATCACGCCGTCACCGTCGAAGGGTCGGACGCAACTCGCTACCCGTAGTACGTCGTCGGGACCGACCGGCTCACCGGAAGGCAGCATCCGCATTTCGGCAACGCGCTCTCCGTCCGGACGCGACAGATCGAGATCGATTTCGAGCCCTACGAAGCCGCCGAACCAACCGCCACTATGTTCGAAGGGATCTGGCGAGAATACGCGAGTGAGCTCGCGCTCCAGGTTCGCGCGCAGAGCATCCCCGCGGATCTCACCGACCGAAAGCTTCGGTGCCATTGGAAGGTAGCGGTATGCCTGCTCGAGAGTGACGGGCTCGCCAGGCTGCAGCACCGAGTCGAAGCGAAGGCCCGGCGTCATGGAGACTTGTGCGTCGGCCGTGCGCCGGATCATTTCGCCCAGCAGCTGGTTGAACGGATTCTGCAGGACACCTCTCCGATGCAGGTGTGTCGGGCTTTTGCCGATCACCGTGTCGATCGGACGTGTCAGGGGGAGGTGGAATCCCGGTACCGTGAGATCCATGTCCACATTCGGAGCGAGAAAGGGAGCACGCGCCTGGTCGACGAGAGCGCGGACATGCGGATCCTCCGGAAGGGAGGCATCGACCGGGAGCAGCTGCCAGTCGTGCGCCACGAGCTCGTCACCTCGCAGCGTCAGGTCCATCCGCCCGAGCCAGCCGTCGTTGCCCGCTTCGACGACCAATGCTCCACTCGAGCCACGCAGCGGCTCGGGCGTCACCTCATGGGTATGCGCCGAGAAGAAGACGGCGATCCCCGGCTGCACGATGTCGGCCAGCCGTCGATCCTTGTGCAGGCCGAGCTCGCTCATCACGACCACCAGCTGTGCGCCCTGGGCGCGTAGCTTCTGGGCAGAGGCATCGATCAGCTCGCGGTAGTCGTCCTCCCCCTGGACGAACCCGAAGCCCCAGGAAAAGGGAACGGCCATGCGCGGAACGATGTCCGCAGTCAGACCGATGAATCCCACGCGAACCTCACCGGCCTGGAGCACGAGGGTTCCCGGCAGCAGCGGATCCCCGGCAGAAAAGGGGGGGAAGGTCTGGGTCAGGTTGGCCGCAAGGTTCGGAAAGCCAGGCCGTGCGATGGGCTCGTCGTTCATCAGGCTGTCGATGAAGCGCGCGATGCCAGGGGGGTTGGGTCCGTATCGCAGCCGCGTCGCCAATGCCCCATACGCGAAATCCCAGTTGCCGGGGACACCGACGTCGATTCCCAAAGCGTCCACTGCCGGTACCACTGCATTGCCGCGCGTGTAGAGCGCCTCGACACCACCGTGGTAGGTGTCGCCGATGTTCATCAGCAGGCTATCCGGGTTGCTCTCACGAATGCGCATGATCAGAGTGGCCAGCCGGGCTATCCCGCCGCGCTCCTCCAGAACGGCATGCGGCAATTCATCCTCGGCCCCCAGGACCCGTACCCGATCCATGTGGGGTACCAGGTTTGCGTGAAGATCATTGAAGTGGATCAGGGTGATGGTCTGAGTCGGTGTTTCAGCTAGCGCGCTGCTCGAGAGCAGGAGCAGCAGAGTAGTCACGAGTGCCAGACCGGATCGGGAATCCGGCATGTGGGAGCCTCCTGGATACAATACATGATCACATTGACATATGAACGGTAACAAATACAATGTAGACATGCCCCGCCGTTCTCCCTCCAAGCTCGCCCTCAGCGATGATTCCCTCGAATTGGTGGCTGCCCGCTTCCGACTGCTCGGGGATTCCTCACGCTTGCGCATCCTCCGAGCGCTGATGGAGCAGGAGCATTCCGTTCAGGAGCTCTGCGACGTCTGCGGCATGACCCAATCCAACGTCTCCCGCCATCTGTCACTGCTGCGCCGCGAAGGCGTGGTTGATCGCACCCGGGAAGGCAAGCAGGCCTTCTATCGGATCATCGATCCGAGCCTCCGGGATCTCTGTGAGCGGGTCTGTGGCGGACTTGCTCAGCAGCGCGCCGGAGAGCTGGGCGCCCTCGGAGCACGGGGCATCGGGGAGTGAGCGGGCGCGCCGGGGATGCACCTGGCCGCGTGCCGGTCCTTCAACGCATCGTCGATGTCTTCCTGGCGGGCGGCCTTCCGCCCTTCGTGATCATCGTGTCATTGCTTGCCGGGGTCTGGGCGATCTCCACGACTCCGCGTGAGGAGGAGCCCCAGATCGTCGTGCCGATGGCCGACGTCGAGATCCTGGCGCCAGGCCTTTCGGTCGGTGAAGTCGAGCGTCATGTCACGACCCGGCTCGAGAAGTTGCTCTCGCAGATCGACGGGGTCGAACACGTCTACTCGATGTCGATGCCCGGCCGGGCCGTCGTCACCGCGCGCTTCTTCGTCGGCGAGGATCGCGAAGACAGCCTGGTCAAGACGTACAACAAGATCTTCTCGAATACCGACCTGATCCCCGCCTCTGTGACGAGTTGGGTCGTACGCCCGATCGAAATCGATGACGTGCCAATCGTTGTCGCCACTCTGTTTGGTAGCGAGGGTGATGCGAACGACGCGCTCGACGATTTCGCATTGCGCCGGGTCGCTGAGGAAATCGAGATCGAGTTGCAGGCAATTCCCGGGACAAATCGCACGGCGATTCACGGGGGGCGACCGCGTGTCATTCGTGTGGAGCTCGATGCCGATGCGTTGGCCGCCCGCCGAACCTCGGCTCTGGAAGTCGCCTGGGCGCTCGGTGTTTCGAACACTCGCCAGCCGACGGCCGGCTTCGACCGTGGAAATCGTCACTTCGAGCTGGATGCCGGGCACCACTTCTCCGATGTGCCCAGTCTTCAGCGGGCCGTCGTCAACGTGGTGGATGGAACACCGGTCTTTCTCACCGATGTGGCGAAGGTCGTAGACGGGCCCGCCGAACCCGCGGGCTACTCCTGGATGGGTTTCGGGCCCGCCGAAGAAGAGTTCCCACGCGCCCCCGAGCTTCGCCATGCGGTGCATGTTTCGGTGGCCAAGCAGAAAGGTCGCAACGCCGTGGTCGTGGCCGAGCAGGTGGCGCTCCGCCTCGAGGCGCTGTCCGAGACCCACCTGCCCGAGGGCGTCCATCTGCGGATCACGCGCAATCAGGGTGAAACCGCAGACCAGAAGGTCGACGAACTGCTCGAGGCCCTGCTCGTGGCGATCCTGATCGTCATCGGCTTGATCGCGTGGAGTCTCGGTTGGCGAGAAGGCCTGGTCGTTGCGATGGCCGTACCGATCACCTTCGCACTGACACTGCTCGTCAACCAATGGGCTGGCTATACGATCAACCGGGTCACGCTCTTTGCATTGATCCTATCTCTCGGGCTGGTCGTCGATGATCCGATCGTCGACGTCGAGAACATCCACAGACACCTGCGCCGCGGAGCAGAGCCGCCGCTCCGGGCGGTGCGCAGTGCCGTCAATGAGGTCCGCCCACCCATCATTCTGGCGACGCTGGCGGTCATCATCTCGTTCCTACCAATGCTCTTCATCACCGGGATGATGGGCCCCTACATGCGGCCGATGGCGCTGAACGTGCCAGTGGCGATGGCGATGTCGATGCTGGTCGCATTCACAGTCACGCCCTGGCTTGCGTGGAAGGCGCTTCGGCACATGAAGCCGAGCGGCGGCCAGGACGAAGAGGAGGTCGAGGAAGACTCGACCCTGGATCGTGTCTACCGCAAGCTCCTGGGCCCGCTTCTCGAGCGTCGTGGCAGTGCCTGGCTGATGCTCGGCGGGGTGTTGCTTCTCTTTGTGGTCGCGATTGGACTTGGCGTCATTCGCGCTGTCCCGCTCAAGATGCTGCCCTTCGACAACAAGAATGAGTTGCAGATCGTGGTCGATCCGCCCGAGGGCACTCCGCTCGAGCGCACGGACGCCATCTTGCGAAAACTGGCAGGAGTTCTTCAGCAGACGCCGGAAGTGCGTGACTTCCAGATCTACGCAGGCTTCGCCTCGCCCATGGACTTCAACGGGATGGTCCGACACTACTTCTTGCGGCGTGGGCCCCACGTGGGCGAAATCCGCGTCAACCTCGCCGCAAAACGCAACCGCTCGATGCAATCCCATGAGATTGCATTGCGAATCCGACCGGAACTCGAACGGGTGGCCCGGGAGGAGGGTGCCAAGATCGCAATCGTCGAGGTTCCGCCCGGCCCGCCGGTACTGGCGACGATCACCGCTGAAATTCACGGAGAGCCGGGCGTTCCCTACGAGAGGATCCAGCAGGCTGCTCTGGCCACTGCGGATCGTCTGGCCCTCGAACCCGCGCTCTCGGATGTCGACACGAGTGTGGAAGAGGCATCGAACCGCTGGATCTTCGTGACGGATCAGGAGAAAGCCGCACTTTCCGGAGTCGCCGTCGAAGACGTTGCCAGTACCGTCGATCTGGCGCTGACGGGTCGCGACGTCACGGTGTTGCATCTGCCCGACGAGGTGAATCCGCTGCCCGTGCGTTTGCGTCTGCCCCGCGGTGTGCGGTCGGGCCGAGAGGCGCTGGCAGGTCTCGCCGTGAAGGGCCGGCCCGGCGTCGCCAAGCTGCGAGAACCCGGAGGGCTGCGGGACGCACCGGTTCCGGTCGTGCGGCTCGGTGAGATCGGCAGCTTTGCCGCGGCGCGGCACGAGCAGACCATCTATCACAAAGACCTGCGCCCGGTAGCCTTCGTCTACGCGGAACCGGTAGGCCGTTCGCCGGCCGAAGCGGTTGCGGATGTCTCCGCCGACCTGACGGACGCACCCCTGGTGGTATCGGGCGCGCCACGCTCTCTAGCCGGCCGGACCTATTTATCGAACGGCGGTGGATCCCCGTGGTCGCTGCCGGAGGGTGTCAGTGTCGAATGGTTGGGTGAGGGTGAGCTGAAGATCACCGCGGACGTGTTCCGCGATCTGGGGATCGCCTTTGGAGTGGCACTGATCGGCATCTATTTCCTGCTCGTGGTCCAGAC
>JAAELW010000182.1 GCA_024226235.1 bacterium | reverse complement strand
CAGGTTGGCATTGGGCAGCGGCGAGAACAGCGGCGGCAGCAGGAAGCCCTCGGGTGCGTGGGAGGTGAGGAAGCCCCGGGTCGGGAGATTCAGGGGCTCGACGCCGCCGGTGGCCGAAAGGGTGGTGAGGCCTCGGCCCAGACGGGCGATCGGAATGCCGTCGGCTCCGCGAGGCTTCAAGATGCTGGTGTAGTCCCAGGGCAGGTAGACATGACCGGCCTTGTCCGTGGTGAAGCGCAGCTCGGGGTTGCTGCCGTTGCAGCTCGGGTCCGATGCCGACTCGCAGGCCTCGGCATAGTCGTTCGGAATCGGCAGGGCCGTGAAGTGGCCGAAGGTCGGGTCGATGTCGGTGGGACCCTGTTCACAGGAGCCGTCGTTGGTATAGAGCTCGTCGATGCAGGCGATCTCGCCGAGGGTGGTGCCCTCGACGTCGGCGCAGCGCTGGACCGGCGCAACCGCGATCCCGCAGGGCAGAGCGGTGCCCGTAGTCAGGGCATCGACCGGCGTGACGACGATCTTTGCCGGACCGCTCAGGGTCCGCTGGTCCGCGGGGAAGCCGAAGTCCGCGTCGGTATCGGGGAACTGGAAGAAGAGACGGCGTCGGGGCGTCCCGATCTTCGTCTGCTCATCTACCACCAGGAGTTCCTGGGCGCCGGCCGTCTTGCAGACAGCCCCGCCACCTACGGCCTGGAGAGCCAGATCGCAGGCCTGCACCTGAGCGGCGATCTGGGTGCAGTCCGCGGCGATGATGGCCGCGTGAGGAGCCCCCGCGGGTGGTGTGAACAGCACGGAGACGACCGACTCGGTGGGATCGCTGTCGATCCCGGGCCCCGGGATGTCGCCTGGCAGCCGCTCGCAGTTCGCCGGATCGACCCCGATGCCGACGAAATCACCGGGTGAAGCAAAAGGCCGATTCAGGGCTCCAACCGCACCCCGGTGGACGCCGGTAGCGCCCGGGATGGCGTTGCAGACCGCATGAGAGGCCTCGGCGGCCAGCAGACCCGGTACGACAAGGAGGGCGAGGCAGAAGGAACGAAGTCGCATCGTGGCTCCGCAGCAGTTGGGCTGGATGGGGTCCCAGGGGAATCCCCCGCAGTTTGCCACATGTCGTGAGCGGAAAGTTGGTCATTCCGTGCGATTTCCTCGCCTCTCGAACCACACATAGCTGGCCGCACCCATTGCCGAAGCCAGGAGCTGCTCGTGCCGTCGAACCGAAAACCCAGCGGACCTACCCTGTTTGGGGTAGTCATGATGTCAATGTGGTTATTGGCCACTGGCGCTGCACACGCCGCGCCGATACTCGGAATCGCGTTGAGCCCGGCCCCGCCAACCCCGCTGAACCTGGGCGACACGCTCACGGTGACAGTCAGCGCAGAGGACATCCCGGCCCCCGGGCTCCTGGGCTTCGGCTTCACGCTGTTCTTCGATTCGAGTGTCTTCACGGCCGCGGTGCCGGTGATCGACAGCTTCTGGACGGGTCCGACGGATGTCGCGCTAGGCACTGGCTCCGCGGGTGCCACCGGTAGCCTGGGCTCGGGCCCGACGGGGCCCAGCGGGTTCGGAATTCTGCTGGCGACGATCGAGCTGACCGTGGTGGGGGCAGCGACGACAACCCAGCTCTCGCTGGGGCACTTCCTTGGCTCCGGCGAGAACCTGCTGACCGACGGCGTGATTTTCGACGACGGGAGCATCCCCGGGTTCCTGTCGACCACCACCGACCTGACGGTCCCCGAGCCGCAGATGATCGGGCTGGGCCTGCTGGCATGTCTGGGGTTCCACACCCGTAGGAGTTGGCGCGGGAGTGCGGCGCGCGGTTGAGCGAAACCGGCGACTGCTCATAGACGGTCGCGCGATTGCGCCGAGGAGCGGGCGGCTAGGGGCCCGCCAGGAACTCCCTGGCCCGAGCGCACGCGAGTTCGACCAACACGGGCAGGAGCTTGTGGAGTTCCACCTCGGGACGCTCGTTCAGCCATCCCAGGGACGCCATCATCCGGATGAGCACGAACATCGGCAGCAGCGCCAGATCCTCGTCCGAGATCGAGCGCTTCGACCGGTAGCCGGCGATCAATGCATCGCGGATGGGCTCGTAGTCTTCGTGCGTCGCGTAGTCGAACAGCACTGCAGCCATGTCGTATTGGTGCCACCCGAAGCCCGCGTCGTCGAAGTCGATCACGTGGACCCGATCACCCTTGACCAGCACGTTGGTCGAGCGGAGATCGGCGTGGATCAGGCTGTAGGTGCCGCGATCCTTCCCATACTCCAACAGCCGGGCGCGGACTCGGCCGCGTGCGTCGGTCAATGTCTCGCGCTGCTCCGGCGTCAGCTGGGGGATGTCCCAGAACCGGCCCCAGAAGGGAGCTTCACCGGCGAATCCGTCCGCATCGAGTGAGTGACGCTCGAACCGGGAAGGCAGGCTCCAACCGGCGGCCTGGTCGTGCATCGTCGCCATCAGCCGGCCGAGCTGCTCGAAGTGCGAATCGCGGGCGGTTCCGTCCGTCGCCTCGTCGATCATCTCGTTCAACGGCACACCCTCGAACCACGGAACGAGACCCACGTGCCGAACTTCGTCGGTGCCGGGAACTCCCACGACCGCGTAGTGGCTGCCGGTCCGGGTCGGCTCTGCCACCGGAGCTCCGATGCCCGCCTGATTCAGGGCTGCGGTCCAGAGCGGCTCCGATTCCAGCTCGGCGAGTGTGTGATAGCCGGACCGATGGACACGCAACGCGAAGGTGCGGCCGCCGTCCGTATCGACACGGAACACGACGTTCTCACTTCGCGAAACCAACTCGACCCTTGCCACACCGAGATCCCATTCGACGAGCGCGAGGTCGGCGACTTCGCGGATCACCTCGTCCGGATACTCCATGGGCTAGTAGAGCTCCTGCACGGTCTCTTCGAACGCGGCCAGGAACTGATCGGCATGCTCGCGGTCGAAGACCAGCGGTGGCCGGAGCTTCAACACGTTGAACAGGGCACCCGCGTTGCTGATCAAGAACCCCTTGTCCTTCAACCGGTTGACCACGCGGATCGCACCCGCGGGATCGGCCTTCTTCGTCTCGGGGTCGCTCACCCAATCGAGGCCGATGAACAGACCGTGCCCGCGGACGTCACCCATCGCTTCGCATTCGATCTTTCCGAGACGATCCCGCAGGTAGCTGCCAACCTCGCCCACCCGCCGCTCGAGTTTCTCCGTCTCGATCACGTCGATCACTGCGGATCCGACCGCCGCTTGCAGCGGGCTTGCCGCAAACGTATTGAAATAGCCGGAACGCTTCCGGAACGTGTCGACGAGATCGCTACGAGCCACCGTGCCGGCAAGCGGAAGCCCGCTGCCCATCGGCTTTCCCATCGTGGCGATGTCCGGCACGAATTCGGAAGTTTCGTAACCCCACCAACGACCACTCCGGCAGAACCCGGCCTGGACCTCATCCGAGATGAACAGACCACCCGCATCGCGCACCATCTTAGCCGCGCGGGCCATGTAGCCCTTCGGTATGTTCGGCAGGCCCTCGTTGGCGAGCAGCGAGCAGACCAGCATGCCAGCCAACGGAACGCCCTCGGCCGCAAAGCTCTCGATCGCAGCTTCGACATCGGCCAGGTAGCGCTCGACCAGCTCCGCCTCCGACAGGCCTTCTTCGATCGGCCGATACGTCTCGGGGAAGCGAACAGAGCGGATTTCCGGATCGCTCCGACCTCCAGCCCAGGTGAGCTTGCTGACCAGCGCGGTGTTGCCATGGTAGGCCCGATCGGTGCAGATGATCCCGCGACCGCCAGTCGCAAGCCGGGCCATCGCGATCGCAACCTCGTTGGCCTCGGTGCCGGTACAGGTGAACACGATGCGCTCGATCGAATCATCGTGCTTGGCGACCAGGCGCTCGGCATAGTCGAGCACACCCTCGTGCAGGTAGCGGCTGTGCACGTTGAGCGTCGCGGCCTGCTCGCGCATCGCCTCGACGACGTGGGGGTTGGCATGCCCCACGCACGGCACGTTGTTGTAAAGGTCGAGGTAGCGCTTGTCATCGGCGTCGAACACGTAGACGCCCTCACCCCGAACGATGTGGAGGGGTTGCTCGTAGAAGAGCGGCGCCCCCACTCCGAGGACACGCTCCCTACGCGCGACCAGATCTTCTATCGAACTCGACATACCATCCTTCTATGACGCGGTCCAAATGGAGGATTCCACGAATCCTCCGGGAGGGCCACTGGAAGCGGCGAGCCCACAACCGGGACCGCTAGCGGGCCGGTCCGCTCTCGCGATAGAAGCTCCCGGGGAAGTGCTCCCCTGCTCCGCCGCCCTCGACCCGGCTCACCTCGGCCGCGCAGACTTTGTACTCGGCCGTGCCGGTCACGGCATCACCCGCGTCATTGGTCAGGACGTTGGCGCGCGCTTCACTGAAGTGGAGCGGCGTCCAGATACACCCCGGCCGCACCTGACGTGAGACGATCGCCTGCGCCTGAACCGCACCGCGGCGGGTTCGGATTTCGACTCTGTCGCCATCCGCGATGGCTCTCTTGCGTGCATCCCTCGGGTGGATTTCGACGAAGGCCTCGGGCTGCTTGGCCGTCAAGCCAGGCTCGCGCCGGGTCTGGGTTGCGGAGTTGTAGTGGTAGAGAGTGCGACCCGTCGAGAGCAGCAGCCCATACTCCTCGTCCGGCAGCTCCATCGACGGCCGATAGTCGACGGCGGTGAACAGACCCTTGCCCCGCAGCACCCCGCCCTCGTGAAGATATTCGGTCCCCGGATGCTCGGGCGTCGTGCAGGGCCATTGCAGGCCCGTGAAGCCGTGGTTCACCTCGTTCTCGAGGCGCTCGTAGCTGATTCCGGCAAACTTCGGCGCATCGCGAACCATCTCCGCATAGATCTCGCCCGGTCCGTCGAAGCTCCAGGTCGCGCCGCAAGCATTGGCCAGGTCGATCAGGATCTGCCAGTCCGCGCGTGCCTCGCCAGGCGGAACCACGGCCTTGCGGACGCGCTGCACACGTCGCTCGGAGTTCGTGAACACTCCGTCCTTCTCGGCGAAGACGGTCGCCGGGAAGATCACGTCGGCAAAGCGTGACGTCTCGTTGAGGAAGACGTCCTGGATGACCAGGAAGTCGTTCGCATTCAGAGCCTTCTCGAGGCGCAGCACGTTGGGCTCCGAGAGCAGGACATCCTCACCCATCACGAACAGGCCGAAGATGTCCTTGCCCACGGCCTTCATCATCTCGTTGAGGTTCGAACCTGGCTCGGGACGAAGTTCCACGCCCCAGGCCTCTTCGTACTTGGCCCGGACTTCCGGATCGTCCACGCGCTGGTAGCCCGGGTAGAAGACCGGCGAAGCGCCCGCGTCATTCGCCCCCTGAACGTTGTTCTGGCCGCGCAGCGGATTGAGGCCCGTCGAGCGCCTGCCCAGGTGACCCGTCATCAGCACGAGGTTTGCCAGCGCATAGACGTTGTCGGTTCCGTGGGAATGCTCGGTAATGCCCAGGGTGTAGTAGATCCCCGCCTTGTCCGTCGACGCATAGCGCCGTGCAGCCCAGCGGATGTCCTCGGCAGGCACACCGGTCACGCGCTCGGCCTCTTCGGGTCGATAATTCGCCAACGTATCGCGTAGCGCTTCGAAACCCTCGGTATGCGCCTCGACGAAAGCCCGATCAGTCAAACCCTCCTCGACGATGACATGAGCCATCGCATTCAGCAGCCAGACGTCCGTGCCAGGCTTCAGCTGGAGGTGTTTCTCGGCGATCTGCGTCATCCAGATCGCGCGCGGGTCCGCCACGACCAGGGTCGCCCCCTGGGCCACAGCCCGCTTCATCTCCATCGCGATGATCGGATGCGCCTCGCTCGTGTTGCTGCCGATGACGAACAGGAAATCCACATCCCGGATCTCCGAGATCGAATTCGTCATGGCTCCTGCTCCGAAGGTCGCGACCAGACCGGCCACGGTGGGAGCGTGTCAGGTGGCAGCACATTGGTGGACGTTGTTCGTTCCGAACACGGTCCGCGCGAGCTTCTGGACCAGGTAGTTCTCTTCACCCGTGCACCGGGAGCTCGAGACGAAGCCCAGGGCATCTGCACCGTGCCGCTCGCGGACACCCATGAGCCCCTCGGCCGCAGCACTCAGTGCATCCTCCCAGCTCGCCTCGTGCAGCTGGCCATCCTTCCCGCGCAGCAGCGGCGTGGTGAGTCGATCCTGGTGGTGCACGAACTCGTAGGCGAAGCGCCCCTTCACGCACAGGTTCCCGTCGTTCGAAGTCGTGCCCGGCTCCGGGCTCGTCACCTTCACGATGCGTCCGCGCCCGCCTTCACCGGCCCGATCGACATTCAGATCGAGCTGGCACCCGACGCCGCAGTAGGCGCACGTCGTGCGTACCTTCTCGAGTTCCCGTTCCGGTCCGGCTTCCCACGCGAGTGGCATCTTCTCAGCCATGGCCCCGGTCGGGCATACATCGACGCATCCGCCGCACATCTCGCAGGTCGTATCCAACAGCGAAAGCCCATCCGCCGTGGAGACGGTCGTCTCCGAGCCGCGCGCGGCCAGAGCAATGGCACTCACGCCCTCGATCTCATCGCAGAAGCGAGTACATCGTGCACAGAGGATGCAGGTTCCGGCATCGTAGGAGATGTAGGGATTCCGATCTTCGGATCGCCCTGCACGCCTCTCGGGCAAGCGCCCCCAATCGGACGGTGCGTCGAATGCCCGCGCCATGGCCAGCAGTTGGTTCGACGTCCCGCGCTCCTGGCGCTGGCCGTCCGCGGAATGATCGGCCATGTAGAGTGCGAGCAGGCTCTTGCGATGCCGATCGATGCGCTCGCTCTCGCTCACCACGACCATGCCTGCCCGAGCCTCCGTCGCGCAGGCCGGCGCAAGCCGAGGCCACCCTTCGATCTCCACCAAACAGGTGCGGCAGGCTCCCGCCGGCTTCAGGCGGGGATCGTGGCAGAGTGTCGGGATCTCGACCCCATGGCGCCTGGCCACGTCGAGCAGTGTCTCGCCAGGCTCGAATGCGATGGTCGAGCCGCCAAGCGTGATTCGAGGCTGCTGGCTCACGAAGACTTCTCCTTGCCGCCAAAAACTTCAGGGAAGTGCTTCAACGCGCTGGTCAGTGGAAGCGGCGCCGTCTGCCCCAAGCCGCAGATCGAGCCTTCGTTCATCTGCCACGCGGCCT
>JAAELW010000181.1 GCA_024226235.1 bacterium | reverse complement strand
GCGCTGAGCGAGGGTGTGGATCACGACGAAATCGGTGAAGGGGTCGGTGTCCCCGGCGCAGCCAGCATTCCTGCTGTTCAGGCCGGGGACGAGCGGCTTCGAGGACTGGTTTGCGTCGGACCTCTGGGCCGCGAACCCACCGATCCCGAGGTCAACATGACACGTCCGTCCCCCTCCGTCACCTGCACTAATGAACACAGCGCCAGACTGCCCGACTGGGCAACGCCTGGAGTCACCATGGTGCTCGATCTCGAGCGTCGCGGCCAGCTCGACCCGCTCACCGAGCGGGCCAGGATCCGCCGGGAGGGCGGCTATGCCGGGTTCGACGTGGTGCTCTTCTTCGTGTTCTTCTTCGCAGGCGGGGTCTCCAAGGGCGTGCGGACGTACTGGGAGGACGACGCGCGCTCCTTCGGTGTGCAGCTCGCCGCTATAGGTGGCCGGAAGAGGCTGGCCTCGCCCGCATCATTGTCGCGTGCCTTGAGCGCGGTGGAGTTTGAGGACACCCGGACCTTGGGTCCCTGGCTGCTTCGGGAGGTGGCGGGCATCGAGGCGGTGATGCAGCATCCGGCGGCGATGACCTGGGATGCGGTGGGCTTGCCCTGGCATGTGTTCGATTTCGACCCCACGGTGCACACGCTCCGCCAGCGCGCACTGCCCGCTGGAGATGACCTCCCGAGGGCGATCAGGCGGTGTGTGGAGCTGGCGCCCGGGTACTCGGGCCGCAAGCGCGGGGACACCCAGCTGCATCGCTCGACGCTTCAGCACGCCGGCTCCAGCGCGTGGCTAGACCTGCAAGCGGCACCTGGGAATGGAGATGCTCGTGCAGAGCTGGGTCACGCCCTCGATGTCGTCGCAGAGACCGTCGATGCGCTGGGTGCCCCCCGGGAGCGGGCGCTCGTCCGCGCGGACGGTGCATTCGGCCATGTGCCTGGGATCACGGCTGCGCGGGAGAGAGGACTGCCCTTCCTCAGCCGCCTGACCCGTCCGAACCTGCTGGATCAGCCCGAGGTGCGGCAGCGGCTGGCCGAGGGGACCTGGTTGTATGTGCCGGACTCTCGGAGTGGCCCTCGACGCTCGGCGATAGACATCGGCCTGGTGACCCTCACCCCCAGCAAGGCCACGGTGCGAGACGATGGCTCGCCCTACGAGCCGGTGGAGGTGCGCGTGGTCGTGAGTCGGTACCCCTGCGACGAAGCGTCCACGCGCGGTCGTGGCCGCGTCATCGATGGATGGCGATACGAGCTGTACGTCGCAGATGGCCTGCCCGCCGACGCGTGGCCCGCACACGAGGTCGTGGCGCAGTACTACGGCCGCACCGGCGAAGAGAACCGGTTCCACCAGGAGGACCGAGAGCTCGACCTGGACCGGATCTTCAGCTACCACCTGCCGGGTCAGGAGCTCGTGACGTTGGTGGGGTTGTTCGTGTGGAACCTCCGCGTGGCGCTGGGGTTCGAGCTGGCGCCGCCGCCAGAGCCCGCGCGGCCGCTCACGCCGCGCGAGGCGGAGAGCGACGTTCGTGCGGTCATCGAGGAACTTGTGGAAGACGAGGTCGCGTCTGCGGACCCACCCGGCGAGCCCGAGCCCATCGAGCAGCCGCCAGAACCTCCCATCGACACGCCTCCCACCACCGGGATTCACCCCCTCGAGCACGCGCTGTCCGTCGCACTGGACACGTTCGACTGGGAGCAGATGCTGACGAGGCGACCCGGGTGGAGCCGTCTTCCAGGGAGCATGACAGTGCTGTGTCCGCAGGACCAGCTCCTGTCGCTCACCTGCGTGAACAACCCGAAGCGAAGGCCTGGGCGAAGTCAGCTGTTCTTTCGGAGCACCTTCGGTCCGTGCTGTGACTGCGTGTCGATGGCGGACTGCTTTCCGTCGGCGCGCCCCACCACCGCAAAGCTCACGGCATTCACCGTCTCCTTGGAAGAGGGGGCGATGGTGCGGGCGGTGCTCGGACCAGTTCAGCAGCTCCGAGAGAGCTCTCCTCGAACGCCGAAGGAGGTGTCGCCCGGCGGCCCGCAGCTCCAGTGTGACCCGGTACCACCGCGCGTCTCTCTCGCCGTCCAGCAGCTGGCACCAGAACCGGTCCCTGGCTCCCACGCCATCGTCGATCCGCTGCTTCTGCCGGCCGCCGCGAGGCGTACCTTTTACCAGGCCACCCGACACATCGACGTCATCGTCACGGTCGAGCTACCGGAGGTCCCTCTCCCCCATCCCAAGCTGCTCGCCCGCTCCAACGCCGATCGCCAGCACCGCCGCTGCACCTGG
>JAAELW010000180.1 GCA_024226235.1 bacterium | reverse complement strand
GCCAGGGCCCAGGCGCCCGACCATGGCGGAATCCACGATCTGCATCGCCGACATCGAAAGCTGGGTCAGGACGATCGGGTAGGCCAGGCGAATCAACTCCGAGGAGCCGCCTTGCAGGGCCACCGGAGGGACCGGTCGGGATAGGGATAAAGAGGTCATGTGGAATTCCAGGAGGTGCAAGGGGCCGGGAGCACTGCCAATTGCGGGCTCGGACTACTCGAGAAGCTGCACGCGACAGGCTTCGTGGAGACGCCGAACCCTTCGGGAGATGACTGCCGGATGGCGGCCTTCGACCTCGGCGATGCTGCGCTGCGAGAGCCCTTCCATCAGGAGTTTGAAGACCCGCACGTGCTCGGCCCCGAGCTCGTCGATTGCGCCCAGCATCCGGCGCAACCGATCCGTCAGATCCTGATTCGGCAGATGTGCAGGAGGAAGAGCCGAGACGAGCCAGGCATTTCGTTCACCATGGGTTCGTTCGAGTTCTGCACCGCAAATCGCTCTAGCAGCCTCGCTGGCCAGACTCTGGCCACCGCTGGGTGCATGCATGCCCAACGCATCGGAACAGTGTCGCGTCATCAGTCGACTCTGCCGCCGCTGCTTGCGCTGAGACTCGCTGATCTGCGCTCGGGTTCGCGCGATGAAATGAGACCGCGCCGAGCGCGTGCCCTCGATCAGGCTCATGCAGTCCTGCCATCGGCTCGAACGCCAGAGCGTGATGGCCAGACCTGCGCGATCCCCGTGGTAGCGCGGGTGCGTCTCCAGTTCTGCGAACGCTTCATCGTACCGAGCTTCGGCGAGGAGCACGCGAACGCGTGCAGTGGAGCGCGCGCAATCGAGCCACTCGGGTATCCAGGATTCGAATGCCCCGGTCAGGCAGGCACTCCAAATCTCGTCGGATTCGACATCCGGGTGGCAGCGCACGACGATCGGGATGACCTCCCGCTCGAGCAGCGCAACAAGGCTCTGCCACGCAGGCTCACTCGATTCGAGGCCCTCCAGAAAGCTGGCGAGCCGTACGCCGTCTTCGGTGCCCGGGCGTGCACGAAAGGCACGCTTCAGCGCAGTGGGATTCATGGGTCAGCTCCGGTCCAGATGCGAGCCAAGACACCGGCCACGCCCAGCGGGATGAGCTGGGCGCGTTGAAGGCCGGCGGGCTCGAAGGGTGATTCGACGCTCGGCCAGACGGCCGAGCAGGGGGCGCGCTAGGAGGCGCTACTCACGTGTCGAATTTTCCAGACGGAATTGACTATCACTGACTCAGATCCTCGAGTTGCCCCCCGAAAGGGCAGGCACTCGCGTCGGACCCCTCGGTGGGTCCTGGAGGGCGGCAAAACCACGGCCTCCTCACTTCTTTGCGGGACGAGCACCGCGAAACTTGCACGGATCGAATCAATTTTTCAAGTCCTGAATGAGAAAACCCACAATTCCGGCCGGTTACGGAGCCCTTCCGCCAGGAGGAAGAAGACGTGCGCATCCCGAGGGCAGGCGGGCCCCCTGAACCTTCCGAAGGGAGGTCCCCATGAAGAGCGGCGACGGCAGTTTCCGGCATGCCAGTACACATCCGATCGCGCGTCCGGTCGTCTCGCAGGGCACGGCGGCCGCGCCCACCCGGCCGGACCGGGCCGGGCTCAGCAAGCGCGCTCAGCGTCGTTTCGAGGCGAGCGAGGAGCGGCGACGCAGGCGCAAGGAACGAAAACGCACGAGCCAGACGCAAGGCGGTTGCGATACCCGATCCGATTGAACCCTACGGCCCTGAGGTCTCCCACCTGGGAAGGGGTCCCCAGGGTCTCGCCAACCGTAGATCCCCGGAACTTGTCACTTCGAGACTTGTCGGAAATCGGAAACCCCCTTCTTTCGTCTATCCGTTGCGAACTGCGTCCAGGCACACAATGCGCTGTCGACCAGGGGGCTGACCTGTTCTGGGGGCCTCTGTTCGCATCGGGCATTGTAGCAAGCAAGCGCTTGCTTGCTACAATGCCGCCATGCCTTCGCCCACCCCCACCGTTCATCCGACACCGTCTCGCCGCGGCGAACACACTCGCGAACGAGTTCTGGCCGCAGCCACCGAGCTGTTCGCCGCCAGGGGCTTTGCCCCGGTGACCATGCGCGCAATCGGTGATGCCGTCGGTATCGACAACTCGAGCCTGTATCGCCACTTCGCGAGCAAGAGCGAGCTTGCCCGGGAGGTGCTGGATCGCGCAATGGCGGACCTCGCGGCCCAAGTCAGGGCACGCGCTGCAGCTCCACCCGCAACCCTGGAGGGCGTCATCGATCTCGTCCTCACCGCAGCACTTCATCTCTGGGACCACCCGGACACAGCTCGACTCATTCTGCATTGGGTGACCTCGGCGAAAGACGCGTCGACCGGCTTCGACGTGTCGCTGCCAATAGATGCTGCTGGCGCTCCTTCCGGGGAGCTGTACCGCGTCATCGTCGATGCGCTCGGTCGTGCAAGTAGCGCGAGACAGATCCGTGAGTTCGCCTGGCCCGAAGCATTCGTGGGCGTTGTCGGCGCGATCACTTTGCGCCCCGCCACGTTCCGTTCTTTCCTTGTGAGTCAGGAACCCGAACGCACTGCCGCAGAAGCAAGACTCGCGTGGGAGAACGAAGTTCGCTGCATGTTGCGCGGACTGCTGGCGCCTTGACGGCTGGCCCCATCGCGGAGGGTGAGCGTGCGGAAATCCTCGACGTGCTGCGGGGCTTCGCATTGCTCGGGATCTTCGTCGCCCATGTGCCGGGGCTCTCGGGGTGGGATTATCTGCCTGTTTCCGATCAGGCGGCACTCGATTTCGGTAGCGATGCGACCCTCCAGTTTTTTCGCGACGTGTTCGTGCGGGGCAAGTTCTACTCCCTGTTCTCGCTGTTGTTCGGGTTTGGCTTCGCAATCCAACAAGCGAGCGCGCACCGACGCGGCGTTGCATTCGCGGCGCAGTTCCGCCGTCGCCAGATCGGTCTGCTGGCGCTTGGTATCATGCACAGCGCGTTCTGGCACGGCGACATCCTCCTCACCTATGCAGTTCTTGGGCTCCTGCTGATCCCGTTCGCCGACACGCATCCGCGTCGTCTTCTCCGTTGGGCAGTGGGACTGTTCGCTCTGCGCGGACTCTGGGGCGTGTTGATGTTCCTGCTCGCGGGCTCGCTCGAATCCATCGGCGGCTCGGCCGTTGCAGATGACGCTGGAAGAATCGACGTCATGGGCAGTGTCAATGCAGTCATGGCCGGATACTACAGCCCGGATTGGTGGGAAATGCTGGTCGCCAACGCGCGTTTCCTCCGGCTCAAATGGCTTCTCGTGCTGTACGAGGGAAAGCTTGTTTCGATTGCAGCGTGCTTCCTGTCGGGGGTCGCGCTCGGCAAGTGGCGGGTGCACGAGCGCATAGCGGAACTCTCACTCGAGCTACGCCGAGTCGCCTGGGTTGCCGGTTGTGTTGGCGTTGCGGGGAATCTCTGGCTTGCCACGCTGTGGCCGGTCGTCCCTGCCTATCCACCTACGGCAACAGGAGTTTTCACGAATCTCTTGTATGCCGTCGCAGTTCCCTCACTGACGATCGCAATCGCCGCAGTATTGTCCTTGCTCTGGATTCACGGAATCGGTCGGCGATTTCTTGGCGCATTCGCCCCTCCCGGCCGGATGGCGCTCACGACCTACTTGTCGCAGACGGCAATCGGGATCGGAGCATTTTACGGGGTTGGCTTCGGGCTTCGCGGAACGATCTCGCTGGCCGAAGGTCTCGCACTCGCGTTCTGCGTGTTTGGGCTTCAGGCAATGATCGCTTGGTATTGGCTCCGCACGTTCCGGTACGGCCCGTTCGAGTGGGGTTGGCGCTGCTATACGTATGGTCGCTTGCTGCCCTTCCGGCAACGAGCACGCGACTGAGTCCGCGAAAGTGATTCTCCGGACTGCGATCAATGGGAGAGGCCAGACCCCGATCAGCTCAACCGGTCGACCATGACCTCGCCGCCGGCGATCACCGCGGCCAGCGCGCTCTCGGGCGCATCGAGATCGCCGAGTTTCGCGAGCGGGTCCACGTTGCTGACGACGAGGTCCGCGGCCATTCCCGGTGCCACGCGTCCGATCTCACCCTCGAGACGGCATAGCTTGACGTTGGTGTGATAGATCGAACGCAGCACGTCGGCTGCGGGCTCGAGTTCCGAGCGGATTCGGAATTCCTGGTTCTGCCACGTTTGTGCTTCGCCGAGCAGATCGGTCCCGAAGCCCAGCTCCACGCCAGCGCGCCTCGCGATGTCGATCGAGCCACGCCCCTGCTCGAACACGCCCGTATTCTTGTCGACGTTGACCTGCGGGAGCCCGAGCTTCGCTCCGATCTCTGCCATCGCCTTGTAGGCTACGAGCGTCGGGACCATGGTGGCGCCGAGCTTGACCATGCGCTGCGCAGTGGCATCGTCGAGCAGGTTGCCGTGCTCGATGGAGCGGACGCCGTTGTCGATTGCGAGTCGAATGGCCTCGGGCTGGTACGCATGAGAGGCCGTGTAGGTGTGGCGATGATCCGCCTCCACTGTAGCTGCGCGCACTTCTTCGGCCGTGTACTGGAGCGAATCGAAGGGGTCGGTCGGCGAAGCCACACCCCCCGACGTCATGATCTTGATGAATACGGAGCCCTCCCGCAGCTCGGTGCGTGCGGCGAGACGCACCGCATCCACCCCGTCGGCTACATGGGATAGATCGTTCGAGTGGAGTTCGGCGGCACTGGGCACGCCTTGGCGCGGCATGATGTCGCCGTGCCCCGCGGTCTGTGAGATCGCGCGGCCCGAACGCACGATGCGCGGTCCCCGGCAAAGCCCGTTTTTGATCGCCGAAATCAAGCCTTTCGTATCGCCGCCGGCATCGCGTACGGTCGTGAATCCGCGCTGCACCATCCCCTCGGCGAGACGCCCCATGCCGAGCGCGCGCTCGACTGCGCTCATGGTCGAGAGCCTGTGGAAATTCATCGTGGTGATGACGTGGTGAACGTGGGCGTCGACGAAACCTGGCATCAAGAAGCGTCCACGCGCGTCGAACACGCGATCTGCTTTCACCCTGGGCTGCGATGCTTCGACTTCCACGATGCGATCCGCTTCGATGGTGACATTGCGCTCACCCACGAGTTCCATCGTCTCGGTGTCGAGGAGCATTGCGTTCGTGAGGGTCGTGATCATGAGGGTTCTCCTGTTTTCGGGTCAGCGCGTGTGTTCGAGAGGATTCGCGAGACAGGGAGTGCCTCCGCGCCGAGCATGCGATCGAGCTGTTCGTGGAAGTGGTAGACCCTCCGCTCTCGATTCGAAAGGGCAGGGTGATCGTGGGACCATTGCAATATCGGCGCAACCCAATGGGAGGTTGCACTTAGGGCAGGAGAGCGGTCGACCGGTGGGCAATGGGCAGGCCCCAGGGTGCGGCCAGCTGCCAGGATCGGGGCGGGTCCTTGGCTCAGGGGTTACCGCAATCGGCTCATCGCCCGATCCTTCCCTGTCCGATGGACGAAGCTTCAACGGCTTCTTCGTGCGAACATCGGGACCTGCTCCGAGTGACCGAGCGCATGCTGCCCTGGTCGAACCTTTGGGAGAGTAGGGACGGACAGTGCGGGTCCTCGCCAAGCCTTCCCATGAGCCGCGCCAAGGCGCGGGCGCAGCCGACGACGCACGACCGCCGCCGGGCTCCGAGGAGCTTCAGCAGTCGCTCCCGGCCTGGTATTCCGACGCGAAGCTCGGTGTCTTCGTGCACTGGGGGCCCTACTCCGTGCCCGGCTGGGCGCCACCCTCGGCCGACATCCAGGAGATCTTCGCCAGACGCGGGCCGCGTCACTACTTCGTCCACAATCCCTACGCCGAGTGGTACGTGAACACGATGCAGATCCCGGGGAGCCCCACCTGGCGGCATCATCGGGAGACCTGGGGCGCGCAGCTTCCCTACGAGGGTTTTGGCGAGCGCTTCGAGGCAGCGGCGCAGGGCTTCGACCCGCACGTCTGGACGCGCCTCTTCGCCCGGGTGCACGCGCGTTATGTGGTCTTCACCGCGAAGCACATGGACGGCTATACGCTGTGGCCGAGTGCGCACCCGAACCCGCGCCGGCCGGGCTGGGGGGCGCGACGCGATCTCGTGGGTGAGGTGGCAGCGGCCGCACGCGGTGCCGGTCTGCGCATGGGCCTCTACTACTGTGGCGGCTTCGATACGACGTTCGAGCAACGCGTCATCCGCACCCTTGGCGACTGCGTGCTCGCCATTCCGCAGACGGCGGAGTACGCCCAGTATGCCGAGGCCCATGTGCGCGAGCTCGTCGAGCGCTACCAGCCGGACGTTCTATGGGGCGACGTCGGCTTCCCGGCTCGCAGCGACGTGGGCGCCATGCTCTCGGAGTACCACGCGGCCGTCCCCGACGGCGTCGCCAACGATCGCTGGGCGCAGTTCCGTCTGCCTCCGCCCGGCACGTGGCGCCAGCGGCTGGCGGCGGCCGCTCTTCATCACGCCGACGCCGCCTGGCCAATCCTCCCGCGGAGCCGGCGCCGCTTCGAGTTCCCGCCGTCGCCCCACGGCGATGTTCGCACCCCCGAGTACACAAGCCCCGCCGTCCCCACGGAGTACGCCTGGGAGCTGGCGCGGGGACTCGGCCGCTCTTTCGGTTACAACGCCTGCGAGGGCGAGGCCGAGACCCTCACGTCGGCCGCACTGGTACACTTGCTGGTGGATGTCGTCAGCAAGAACGGGAACCTGCTCCTCGGCGTGGGTCCGCAGGCCGACGGCAGCATCCCGCCGATCCAACGCGAGCGTCTCGAGTCCCTCGGGTCCTGGCTCGACGTGCATGGCGAGGCGGTCTTTGGCACGCGCCCGTGGCGCCGGGCCGAGGCCGAGACCGGCGACGGCCGGCCCGTGCGTTTCACCTGCCGCGATGGTTCCGTGTTCGTGACGGTGCTGGCACCCCCGCGTCCGGGTGAGCTGACGCTTCCGCTCGAGCTCGCCCCCGGCGCCAGGGTGGAGCAGTTGGGCGAAGCGGGCGCGATCCCCTGGCGGGACGCCGATGCGGGTGCTGCACTGGTGGTATCCGCTCAAGCCGCCACGGCGCCAGCACACAGCTTCCGGATCACACCGGAGCCCCGGCTCCCTGGCCGGCAACAGTGAAGCCGACCGCGGCGCTGGCTGTGCAGGCCCCGATGGTTCATCGTTTCGAGGCGACAGGAACATGATCGACGAACGCGACGAGGGACTTCACGAGGTGGGTTCTGATCCCGCCTGGCAGGAGAGCTTCTACTTCAACTGGGCCGACTCCGAACGCAAGAGCTTCACCCTGGCGCGGATCGGGTATCGGTTCCATCCGAGGAAGATCGACGGTCTGGTCGTGTCTCTTCGCGGCGGGGAGCTGGAGCTGTTCTACGGGCCTGCGGATCTCGACCATCCCGGAGATCCGCGAGACGAGGACCCCGCCGCCGGAATGCGCGCGGGGGATCTGGTCGTGACCATGCTGGAGCCGCTGCGCCGCTGGCGGCTCCAGATCGAAGGGGAGCGCGGGATGGACGTGGTCTTCGAGGCGTCCACGCCCGTCTTCGATTACCACGGGGGCGGCGAGGGAGGCTCGCGGCTGGCGAGTACCATGACCGGCGCCCACTTCGAGCAGTCGGGCCGCGTCACCGGATGGACCCATTTCGGCGCGGAGCGTCACGAGATCGATGCGCGAGGACAGCGCGACAAGTCCTGGGGCGTCCGCGACTGGGATCGCCTGGAGGGGTGGAACTGGCTGGCCGGCCAACTCGGCCCGGACTGGAGCTTCAACCTGATGCAGACGATCGAGGACGGGGTGCTTCTGGACAACGGGTTCGTCTTCCGCGACGGCGCGAACCATGCGATCGAGCGGGCGGAGATCCGCTTCGAGTGGGGCGCCGAGGAGCACCGGATGCAACGGGCGGAGATCGAGATCCGGGAGCGGGGTGGCGAGGTGCACCGCCTGGAGGCCAACGCGCTTGGTGGCTTCCCGATCCCTCGCGGTGACGTCTGGCTCGAGGAAACCCATGTGGCGCTCGAACTCGTCGGATCTTCCGGTCCGCGGGAAGGGCAGGGCGTGGTGGAGCACGTGTGGCGGGTCGGTCCGAAGGAGATCGGCGCCCGCATGCACCGACTGGCGGGGATCGCGACGGCGTTGCGGCGCTGAGCTGGAGAGCAGAGACCGACCTTCAGGCTATTCCGACGGACGTCATCAGGCTCCCGCGATCCAATCGAGGACTCTACTTCGAAACAGCGCGTCGAATCTCTCGACATCGACCTGCAGTGCGACCTTCGCGTTCGTCTCCGGATGGCCGAAGATCGCCCGCTGAAAGGGCAGGTGGTGGGACACGCTCATTCCCTGGGCCGGACCGCTTCCGATCTCCATTTCCACGAAAGACTCCTCGAGTGTCACCAGACTGGGGTCGATGGCGACGGCCATCGCGAGACTGTCGTAGAGATGCAGGGCCTCGGAGCCGGAGCCTGCTGCCATGATCTTGAACCACGGTGCAGTGGCCTTGAACACGAACTGTCCCAGGTCCGTGCCTCCCTTTGCGCAATCCTCGACCTGCTTCGGACGGAGGTGGGTCTGGTGGCAGACATCGAGCCCCACCATGGTCAGATCTGCGCCCGATCGGAACACGATGTCGGCGGCTTCAGGGTCTTGCCAATAGTTGAATTCAGCGGCGGGGGAGATGTTCCCGGCGCAGGCGGCCGTACCGCCCATCATGATGATCTGCCCGAGAGCCCCCGCGAACTCCGCCGCCCGCTGCATGGCTGTAGCGACATTGGTGAGGGGCCCGATCGTCACGAGCGAGATCTCGCCCGGGTTCGCCAGCACGCTGTCGATCAGGAAGGAGACGGCATCCGCTTCCGGCCCCGAGGGCTCGACCATCTCGGTGATCTGCTTGGATCCGGCGCGCTGCTCGAGCCAGGTGTTCTGGGTCTTCCGCGCCGCGCTGATCGGGCGCAGGCACCCTCGCCGCAGCGGCACTTCCTCGCGGTCCAGGAGTCGCAGGAGGTGGTGCGCGTTCGAGTACCCCTTCTCGGCAGGGACATTGCCCTGCACGATCGTGACGCCTTCCACCTCCACCTCCGGTGAGTTCAGCGCCAGCATGATTGCGAACGAGTCCTCAGGGTCGCCGCCCAGTGTGCCCATCGCGGGGTCCGTGTCGATGATGATTCGCATCGCGGGAGTCTACGGTCTATTGGAGGGTTCCGGGACCATATCGGAAGGCACGAACCATCCCGTCGTGCGCCAGTGGCAGCTCTGCTCGCGCTGCTTGACTCCATCCAACAGGTAGTGATTACATACCTTTCCATGGCCAAGCTTCTCGCGTCGAATCCCTGGCTCGCTGAGCCGGCGGAATCTGGGCATTTGCTCGAAGGTGATCTCCGCGTAGACGTCGCGATCATCGGAGCCGGTTATACCGGGCTCTCGACGGCGCTCGCCCTGCGCGAGGCCGGAATCGACGCGGTGGTCTTCGAGAAAGACTACGCCGGCGCAGGTGCAAGTGGATGCAACTCCGGTCATCTCTCGACGACCGTCAGCAACCCCGCGAAGGCGCTCGTGCGCTCGCTCGGCGAGGCGGGCGCGCGCACCCTCTTCCATTTCTGCGACGAAGCGGTGGCCTACACGGAGCGGCAAATGCGGACGCTCGGTATTGATGCCGACTACGTCGCGCACGGGAACCTGTCGGCATCCGTGCATCCCGGCCACGATCGGAAGCTCGAGGCCGAGACTTCCGCTCGCCGTGCCCTCGGAGCACGCGTGGCGTTCCTCTCCAGTGCGGAGTTGCGCGAGCGCGGGATTCCCGCTGCGTTTCGCTGCGGTCGGCTCCATGAACCCGGAGGAGTGCTCGATCCCGGCAAGTACATACGCGGACTCCACGATGCCGCCCTGCGAGCCTCGGTACGAGTATTCGAGCGGACCCGCGTGACTCGCATCGAAGATGGGGCACCGGTACGCATCGAAACCCCGAAAGGCGTCGTCACCGCTGACGCGCTCGTGCTCGCCACCAATGCGTTCACACCATCGCTCGGTCGCCTCGCTCGCAAGCTCATTCCGCTGCGCGTCTGCTGCGTGCAGACGGAGCCCCTCTCTCCCGACGAGCAAAACGCCGTGGGCTGGAAGATGCGGGAGGGGATCTCGACCACGCATGTCATCCCCGAGAGCTACCGCTGGACGCCGAGCGGCGGGATTGCGGCTGGCACGCGGGTCGTTCGCTACGCGTGGAACAGCGCGTTGTCCACAAGCGATGACCCGGCCCAGTTCGCAGTGCTGGAGCACGCATTGCGCGCACGCTTCCCGATGCTCGCGTCCACTCCCATCGCCAAGCGCTGGGGCGGGTGGGTCGCGTATACGACGGACACGCTGCCGCTGCTCGGGAGCAGTGGCCCACACGGCAACGTCTTTCATGCCGTAGGCTATTCGGGGCACGGTATTGCACAGGCGACGTTCCTCGGCGCAATGCTCGCCGAGCGTGTGCGGGGTGTGCGAAACGACCTGACGATGCCGTTCGAGCGCAAGGCGTGGAGCTGGCCGGTCGAACCCGTTCGCTGGATTGGTGCAACCGCCATCCTCGCTGCCCTACGGCGGCTGGATGCGAGGACCGACCGCAAGATCGCGTCATCTCAATGACCCTCCCGCTCCCGGATCGTTCCGGCACTCCGCGCCGTGGGCGCAGGGGCGGAGTACCGCCACCCGCCGTGACGCGTGGGAGCCCGCTATTCCTCCTCGCCTGCGGCCTCTGTACCCACTGCCGCTTGCCAGGCCGAGAAGCGCTCCGCGGCTTCGTTCGCATCGATCGCGGGTTCGAAGCAGGTCGTGCTGCGCGTGAGTGGCGCGAGATCTTCTCGTGTCGCCAGCCCGGAGCCGATCGCCGCGGCGATGCACGCGCCCAGTGCAGTGGCTTCCAGCTGCGAGTGGCGTTCGACGGGGCGGCCGAGCAGGTCGGCCTGGATCTGGAGGAAGAGATCGTTGGTAGCGAGGCCGCCGTCGATCGGCAGGGCTTCGGCGACTTCGATTCCGTCGATCGTCGCCGCCCGCTCTGCGATCTCACGCATGCGGAACGCGATGCTTTCGAGGGCGGCGTGTGCGATGTGGGCGCGGGTCGATGCGCCGCTCAGGCCGACGATCGCTGCGCGGCTCGTGGCATCGTGGTGGGGGGCGCCGAGGCCTTGGAGTGCGGGCCGGATCGCGACACCGCGAGTGTCGTCGACCGAGGCGGCCTCGTGGGTGAGCTCCTCGATGGAGGTGAACAGCCCGAAGCCCTGCACCAGCCAGTCGAGCAGGGCGCCCGCCGACAGGACCATGCCCTCGGCGGCGAAGAGCGTGCGGCCACCGTGAGCCGCTTGGAGCATGGGAGTCAGGCCGGGAGGGAGCGTCAGCGTCTCGCCGGTCGAGACCATCAACGTCGCCGATGTGCCGTAGCTCGCCTTCCAATCGCCCGCCTCCCAGGCGTCGTGGGCGAACATGCCGCACTGCTGGTCGGCGACGATCGCGCCCAGCGGTACTTCCGCGCCGAAGGCCGATGTGGCGGTGTGGCCGAGCTGGCCGTAGGTGTCGCAGAGCGTCGGAAAGAGCCCGAGTGGGAGCCCCTGGAATTCGATCGTCGCCTCGTTCCAGTCGCGCAGTGTCGATAGGTCCAGGTAGCAGGTCGACCAGGCATTCGAGCAATCGGTCGTGTGGATCGCGCCGGCGCTGAGGCGATGGACGAGGAAGCTGTCGAGCGTGCCCCATGCGAGTTCCCCCGCGGCGGCGCGGGCGCGTCCGTGTTCGATGCCGTCGATGACGGCTTCGAGCTTCGAGACGGCAGCCAACGGCAACGCGAGATGGCCGGCGGCCTGCAGCTCGGCCGCACGCGGAGCACCGCGCAGGTCGCCCCACAAGACCATCGGTGCGAGCGGCTCGCCGCTCTCCCTCTCCCAGACGATCACGCTCGAGCGCTGTGCGGTGACGCCCAGCGCCGCCAGATCCGATGCCTTGCGCCCGGCTGCGGCCAGCGCCTCGGCGATCGTCGCCTCGACCCTCATCCAGACCTGCCGCGGGTCTTGTTCGATGCGGCCCGGTGCGGGGTGGAGCGTATCGAGCCGCGTTTTGGCCTTGCCGTGGACCCGCCCGGAGAGATCGACCAGCAATGCGCATACGCTCGTCGAGCCCACATCGAGCCCGAGTACCAGCTCAGGCATCGGGAATCAGGTTACCGGGGTTCATCAGGGCCTGCGGGTCGACGGCCTGCTTGACGCGCCGAAGTAGCGCGGCCCCGCTCTCGCCGAGTTCTTGTTCGAGGTACGGCTTGCGCAGCCTGCCAATGCCATGGTGGTGGGCCAGCCCACCACCATGTCGGGTGGTCGCCTCCATCACGCGTCGCCAGCAGTCGAGATAGGTGCCTTCCATGTCCGCCGAGTCCTCGTGCCGGGCGACGAAGGTGAAGTAGAGGTTCAGTCCCGTGCGGTAGACGTGGGAGCTGTGGGCGGAGGCGATCTTCACCGCTTCGAGTTCGCGCAGGCTTGCGGTGGCATCTTCGTAGATGGCCTCGATTCGCGTCCAGGGCGCGGAGATCTCGATCGTGTCGACGATCAGATTCCCTTCGAAGAGTTGGCGCCAGGACGGGACGTGATTGCGGCCCTCCATCCAGTGGGGACCCACCGCAGGCGGCGCTTCTTCCAACCCTCCCTTACGAGCGATCTCGTAGACGGTCTCCATCTCGGCCGCGACGCGCGCGGCCGGTCCTTCGTGGACCATCAGCAGGAGGCCGCGGTCTTCGGAGGTGTAGTCCTTGAAGTTCCGCGCGACCTCGGAGGCGTCGTACTGGCGCATCACCGGCGGAAGCCAGCCGGCCTGCACGATGTTGCGCTGGACTTCGAAACCGGCCGCCAGCGAAGGCGTGTAGTAGGCTGCGTAGACGCGATCCTCCGGCTGACGACGCAGCGCTAGGGTCACGCCGGTCACGATCCCCATCGTCCCCTCCGCGCCGAGCAGGAGGTGGCGCAGGTCGGGGCCCGCAGCTGCGCGGGGCGCCTTGCCTAGCTCGACGAGATCGCCGTTCGGCAGCACGGCCTCGATCGAGTAGATGATGTCCTCGATGTTTCCGTAGCCTGTGGAGAACTGGCCCGCAGCGCGCGTCGAGACCCAGCCGCCGACGGTGCTGATCGCGATGGACTGTGGCCAGTGGCCGATCGTGAGCCCGCGGGCTGCGACTGCCTCTTCAGCCTCGAGCCCGTTCAGGCCGGCGTCGAAGGAGGCGAGGAGATTCGTCTCGTCGATCTCGCGGACGCGGTTCATCTTTCCGAGGTCGACCAGGATGACCGAAGGGTCGGGTTGGATCCCGCCACACACGCCGCTACCGAGACCGAAGGGGACGAGCGAGGTGCCGGTTTCTCCAGCCAGACGCACGATGGTCTGGACGTCGGCTGCGGACTCCGGGCAGGCGACGACGCCCGGCCGTTCCATCGGTTCGCCTCGCCAATCGCGCAGATGACTCAGGACCCAATAGTCGAAACGGCGCTCATCGAGGGCGTCTCCCGTCTGGACCTTGGCGTCGCCGAGGCGATCGCGCAGGGCATCGACGATGGGTTCGTTCATCGCGTTTCCTCCTGTGGGAGGCTCCTGCTCCCGGCCCCTTGGAACAGGGCGTTGTCTTGATCGTGCCGGCGATGGCAGGCCGCCACCTCAGCAGCCTGGGTTGTTTCGCTCCAACCGAGCAGTTTCGCCATCTCCCGAGCGGCCGGCTCGAGCGAGGAGAGCCCGGCATCGGGGTCGAACAGCGCGCGCGCGCTGCGCCGGACCCAATAGTCCTCGAGCCGCAGCGCACCTTCGCGTAGAACGGCTTGGCGGACTTCGGCTCCGATGTCGCCCCCGTCGGCTTCGACCGCCCCGGCCTCGGAGCCGTAGAGTTCGAGGAGCCGCGCCGAACGGTCCTGCTGGCCCCCGTTGGCTGCCGGCGGCTCGAAGTCGCCGCCTGCCAGCGGTCGGCTGGCGGTGTCGGCGACGTGGGCCTTTCGTCCGAGCTGTGTCTCGACGGAGTCCACGACGCGATCGGCCATCGTGCGGTAAGCGGTGAGCTTGCCCCCGGCCACCGACAGCACGCCGCCGGACCCCGTCCAGATCTCGTTGCGTCGGGAGATCTCGGATGGCTTCTTGCCGGCTTGGGCGACCAGGGGGCGCATGCCGGTCCACGAGGAAACGATATCCCCCGCCGAGAGCGGGGCCGAGGTGAACGACCGCGCGGCCGCTTCGAGGAGGTAGTCGATGTCTGCGGAGTCGATCTTGGGCCAGTACTCGGCGTTGGCGTGGAAGGTGTCGGTCGTTCCCAGGTAGGTGACCTCGTCTCTGGGCACCGCGAAGATCGGCCGCTTGTCGGCGGCACTCATCAGTACGGTGCGCGAGAGCGGCAACAGTGCGTGTGGCACGACGAGATGGATGCCCTTGGTGAGCAAGAGGCGAGCCGGATCGGCCGGCGATTCCAGCTCGCGAATGGTGTCGACCCACGGACCGGCGGCATTCACGATCACCCGACCGCGCACGGCGGCTCCGAGCGTCTCGCCGGGAATGGCGCTTTCGCAACGAACGCCCACGGCCAGGTCGCCTTCGAACAAGAACCCGATGACGGGGGCGTAGGTGAGAACGAGGGCTCCGTCATCGGCGGCACTGCGGGCGTTGGCGAGGGTGAGGCGCGCATCATCGGTGAGGAACTCGTGGTAGAGCACAGCGCCGTGGGATCCGTTGACCGCGGCGAGCGGCTCGCGCTCTGCGAGCTCCGCTGCGCTCCATACCTCGTGCCGCTGCTCGTGCGGGATCTGCCCAAGCTTCTCGAAGGTCCACATTGCTGCCCGGAACTTGGCGGTTCCCGCCGCCGAGCGGGTCGGCAGCAGGAAGGGCGAGGGACGCGCCAGGTGTGGGGCGATGAGGCGGAGGATCCGGCGCTCAGTGGCGGCTTCGCGCACCAGGCCGATGTCGCCGTGGGCCAGGTAGCGGATGCCACCGTGAATCATCTTCGAGCTACGGCCGCTTGTCCCCGAGGCCAGGTCGCGTGCTTCGATGAGCGCCACGCTGAGCCCGCGGGCTGCGGCCGAACGCGCGACGCCTGCCCCGGTGATGCCGCCGCCAATGACGACCAGGTCGAAGATCTGCTCCTCGGCGCGGTCAAAGAGTCCCGGACGGTTTCGGTAGTCGAGGTCCATGGGGCGGGTGTCTGAGGGAACTCCAGCCATGGACATACAATACAATCATGGCAACGCAATGTATAATGAGAGTTGATCATCAATCTATGACCGACAGCTCAGCCTTGCCGAGAGGAGACATTGCCGTGCAGCTCCGCCAACTCCAGCATTTCGAAGCCCTCTATCGCCTGCGCAGTTTCGGGCAAGCGGCTCAGGAGCACGCCGTGACCCAGCCCGCGCTCAGTCGCAGCCTGATGAAGCTCGAGAGCGTTCTCGGCCAACGTCTCTTCGATCGGACCACGCACGCTGTCGAGCCGACTGCAGTGGGTGAAGGGCTGATCCAGCGTGCACGCGATGTGATCGAGGCGGTGCTCGCCTTCGAAGAGGAAGCCGAGCAGCTGCGCGGGGGCGCGATCGGTCACGTGCGGATCGGGACAGGGCCCTACCCAGCTCAGCCGTTGCTGACCGGCGCAATCAGGAGGCTTTCGGCGAACCACCATGGAATTCAGCTGAGCGTCGTCGCGGGTACTTCGAAGGATCTGCTGGCGGCGCTCCTGGGGCGCGAGCTCGACTGTGTGGTGTGCGACATGAGCAAGTACGAAGACTCGCCTGCCGCCGCAGACATCGAAGTGATCGAGCTGCCGTCCGAGCCACTCGTGGTGGTTCTCGCCGTGGACCACCCGCTGCTTCCTGCCGGGATGAGCATGGCGGAGTTGGCGCAGTGCCGCTGGGCGATGCCCACACCAGCTCCGATCCGGGCGCGAGTTCTCCCGCACCCGTTCGACGAAGCACACTCCGCGGGTCGCTTCCCCTTCTACCGCCTCGAAACGACTGCGGCGTGCCTCGACCTCGCGAAGGCGGGTCGCGCGCTCACCATCGTGCCGAGATCACTCGCTCGGGAAGTGTGTCGCGATGGTGCGCTCGTTTCTCTCGATGCACCGCCGCAGATGCGCACCAATGACGGAATCCACCTCGTTCGCAGCCGGACGCGCTCGCCCTCGACGCAGCTCCTGATCGCGGAGATCGTCGAGGTCGCGAACGCGATCGCGCGCGGAGAGTGATCGGGGAGAGAGACGCCGCGAGGGTGGCGACCGAGGCCCTGGCCCACTAGTCTACCTCCGTCTTTGACCGATCGGTCAAATAATGGATCCGCCGGATCCTGAAGTTCAAGGAAGTCCGGCCACCCCTTCTTGGAGGCAATCTGCCGTGAACTTCAACCCCATCGAACTCATTCCCGAAGAGACGGCCCGCATCGTCGCCAAGGAACGGAAGGTCAATCGCTTCGTCCGGCGTCTCGACGCTCTTCTCGAGAAGGCGCATCTGGGTGGACGCAAGGGTCGCTACGACGACATCAACTTCGAGTTCATGGGCGGGACGAACGACCGGCTCCGGAAGCTCCACTACGACAAGAGCCTGCGCCTGCTCTGGAAGGCCGAAGAGCAGATTCCCTGGTCGAGCTTCAAGGACTGCACAAGGGACGAGAAGATGCTCCTCGGGCTCGCCAACGAGTCGCTCAAGACTGCCGAGCGCACTCAACTCGAGAAGATCAAGAGCGATGAGTTCAAGGCGATGCTCGACCGCGAGTACACATCCGAGCAGAAGCAGGCGATCGTCAACATCCTCTCGACGATCGGCCATGGCGAAGCCTATGCGTGGATGGTCTCGACCGAAGTCCTGAGCAGTGCGGTCGAAGGTACCGGGGCGCGAGCCGCGCTGACCATGCAGGTGATGGAAGAAGCCAAACACTTCGTCGTCTTGCGCGAGCTGATCAGGGCCTTCGACTGTCCGGTACCCCGGATGTCGATCTGGGAATACCTGGTCATGGAGCGCACCCTCAAGGCGAAGGGTTTGGAGAAGTTCTACGGCATGAATGTGCTGATCGAAGGCTTCGCGCTGAACCTCTTCGGATTGCTCTGCGCTCTTCCCGGCCTGGAGATCCTGAGCCTCTTCCATCTCGACGAGTCCCGCCATACCGCGCTTCCGAGCAACTACTTCGCGGACAAGCCGATGACCCCTCGCCAGAGCAAGGGCGTATTGCCCAAGCTCCGGCGACTCCTGATCACCGCGCCAGCACTTCCGCTGATGACCTACTTCGAGCGGGACTTTGCCGTTCTCGGTCTCGACATCTACGAGTTCGCGGGGTCGATGTTCCGCAAGGTGGTTCATTTGTCCGAGCGCGTGGGCTTCGCTCTTCCGATCCCGGGGCACAAATTGTTGGAGCTGGTGAATGCAGATTTCAACAAGCGCGCCGAGCGGAGTCGAAGGAACTACGTTCCCAAGCAATACCATCTGGCCGAGACCACGCGGGGATCGGCCGAACTAGCGATCGAGGCGGAAGTCTTCGAGCTGGATCAGCCTTCAGCCATCGCGAGCTAGGATCTGGGAGGGCACTTCCAGGGCATCGAGTCAGGAGGCACGAATCGCACGGGCAACTCTCGAAGCATATGCACCTGCGGGCACCGCCAACATCAAGGGAGCGGCTTCACGCGAGGCCATCCTGAACGCCGCCCGCATGATCCTCGGGACCGAGGGGCTTTCGGGATGTAGCCTCGCCGCAGTCGCCAAGGTCGCCGGCTGCAGCAAGGCTACGATCCTCTATCACTTCGGTACCCGGAATGGCCTGTTGATCGCGTTGATCGCCGAGGGGGCAAGCTTCTTCCGGGCAACCATCGAAGCGGCTTTTTCCAGCTATCAGCCCAGCGTCGGGGGGATCGAGGACGCGATCCGAAAGGCCATGACGGATCTCTTCCGGAAAGAGAACTTCTTGATGCTCTCGGCGGAGCGCGAACTCACCGGGCTCGGGCAGCGTGATTCCGCCGTGGCGCAGGAATTGATCCAAGGGGTAGGCAGGTTGGTCGAGGCCATCGCGCATTTTGGACTCTCGATCGATCTCGGTCCCGACCTCGACGAATTGCGCGCTCGTGCCGGCTGCATGATCGCGGCGACCTTCGGCCAGGTCGAGATCTGGATCTGCTCGGGTGGTGGGAATCCGATCCCGCATCGCGAGGCGGCGATCCGCAGCGCTCGCGCAATCGCCCTGGAAGGTCTCTAGCCGGACGAACAACCCATCGTTCAGGACGGGATGGCCCCCGGTGTTGCGTGACGCAGTTGGGGCATCACCTTGTGTTGCATGAGCTCCATCGACCGCAGCACTTTCGGCTGGGCGAGCACGCCCAGCCGGGTCCAGCAGAGCAGGTCCGTGAATCCGTAGGTCTGCTGGAGTTCGCCCAGCCGCTGGGTCACGAAATCGGGGCTTCCGCAAATGACACTGTCCTCCGGATCGGACTCCGGAGCGATGAACCGGCCGATCGTATTGCGGTACCAGCTCTCCGCGGCGCTGAACTCACTGCGGGCCTGTTCCACGGTATCGGCCACGTAGACGATCACGAGGCAGCCGGACGAGCGCTCCTCGACGGAGTGCCCACCTGCGCGGAGGCCGCGCAGGTAGTCGGCCCGTCGTTGGGCCGCGACCTTGCGATTCAAGCCCAATACGGTCCCGGAGAGCAGGTTGCAACCGAGCTGCCCCGCTCGCTCGAAGCTGCCACCCGAGACGGCGGCCATCCAGATCGGCGGGTGGGGTGTCTGCACCGGAGTCGGGTGAACGGGCACGTCGTCGAAGCGGTGGAATTCGCCCCGGAAGTCGACCCGACCGTTGCGCCAGGCCTGCTGGATCACTTCCAACCCCTCCTCCATCCGTGCATGCGCTGTCGTCGGATCGATTCGGAAGTGCTGGAACTCGGGGGGCTGGGCGCCGCAGCCGATCCCGAGATCGACTCTTCCGTCGCTCAGATGGTCGAGGAACGCGAAGTCCTCGGCCACACGGATGGGGTTGGCGAACGGCAGCACGACGACACCTGTGCCCAGCCGGATGCGCTGGGTTTCGGAGGCCAGCGCTGCGAGCCCGATCGCAGGTGACGCGGTGTAGCCCAACGGGGAGAAGTGGTGCTCGGCTGGCCAGATCGAATCGAAGTCGAGGTCTTCGGCGGCTCTCATCAGCTGCAGCTGCTCCTGGATGGCCTGGCGCTCGGACAAGTCTCCCGGGTTTGCGTAGAGGTGAAGCATTCCAAATCTCATGAGGGGTCTCCTTGGTTTCCGGGGCGCGCTCGATCACAGGGAGTCTAAAGTGTGAAGCGGTAGACAGGTCAAGGGTTGACGGGATCGGACTCGATCTGCACGTTCCCCGGGTGACTACGATCGGCCGGCTCGCACGTCGCTTCGGGCTCTCGCGGAGCACGCTTCTCTACTACGACTCGATCGACCTCCTCGAGCCGTCGAGCCGGACAGACAAGGGCTACCGGGTCTACACCGAAGAAGACGCCGAGCGGCTCGATCAGATCTGCCGATACCGGCGCGCCGGGATCCCGCTGGAGGACATCAAGCAATTGCTCGATTCTTCCGGCGGGCGTCTGGTCGAGATCCTGGAACGGCGGCTCGACGACCTGAACGGCGAGATCCAGAGGTTCCAGGAACAGCAGCGGCTGATCGTGGGGCTCCTCGAGAACCAGGGCCAGTTGAGCCGGGTGCGGATCATGAACCGGGAGCGTTGGCTTTCGCTTCTGGCCGCCTCGGGGTTCGGCGAGGAGGAGATGCATCGTTGGCATGCCGAGTTCGAGCGCGCCGCTCCGAAGAAGCACCGGGAATTCCTCGAACTCCTCTGCTTCTCGGATCGTGAAATCCGCAGCATCCGGGCGCGGTCGAGAGCTTGGGGGCGCAGGCTCGCGAAGCGAGCAGCCGAGTAGACGATACCGCGGTACGACGGGCTCCGGGGGGTGTCAAAGGCGGCGGAGTCTCAGGAGGGTGCTCGGCGGCGTGAGTTCGTTCCCAGGTAACGAGCCAGGAGCCGCGTCACTTCCTCGATGAACGCGTGCTGGTCCAGCTCATGGATTCCGCGGAGCACGAAACGATGGGCGAGGCTCTCGGTGGTCTGCACGACGAGGTGTGCCGCCAGGTCGCGGTCCGGGGCTACGATCCGTCTCTTCCGTAGAACGGCTTCGAGCGCATGGGCGAGAGATTCCTCGAAGCGCAGTACGCAGGCGTGGGTTTCGGGAGGATGCTCGGCCTCATCGAAGAGGATCCGGTGAAGAGCTGGGCTGCGCGCGTGAAAGGCCACGATGGTTTCTACGAATTGCCGGAGCAGGGCGTTGAGGCTCTTGCGGGGGGAATCCGCCAGTACCTCCATGATCTCCTGGCGTTCGCGTTCCAGCTCCCGATTCGCCAACGCCACCACGATCGCGTCCTTGTTGGGGAAGTACTCGTAGACCGAGCCGATCGAGACACCGGCGCGCACGGCGATCCGGTTCGTGGTGCCGGCGGCGTAGCCTCGGGCTTCGAAAACCTGAGCGGCGGCGTCGAGGATCGTGTCCACAGTAGCCTGGGAACGAGCCTGAGAGGGCCTCTTGCGGGCCGATGTCGGGCGGTGGCGCTTCATCAGGTGGTCTCCTGGAAATCCGAGTAGCGAAGCTGAGCAATTATTCGGATTCTATCAGAGTCGAACCAGAACCCGGAGGATTCCGATGGATGCAATGCTCGCCACCCGGATCTCACTACCTCTTCTGCTAGTGGTCTTCGTGGCCGTACTGATCGTGTGGCCGGTGGTTCGGCTTCGCCGCCAAACGGGCGCCTGGGCCATCACGATCCACCGCGAGACCGAGCCGGGGCAGCGTCTCGTAGCCGTCGCCTTTCTCGGGATCGGGATCGCCACCGCAGTATTCGTGACGATCCATACACTGCGAGGTCCAGAGGTACTCGCCGTGTGGGCGCTGCCCGACTTCGCCACCTGGCTCGGGCTCGGCATCGCTGCGGCTGGCGTGGCTCTCGTGGCGGCGGCCCAGCATGAGATGGGCGCTTCGTTCCGGATCGGGATCGACGATCAGGACACGGCTCTCGTGGAAGACGGTCTGTTCGCCATCGTGCGAAATCCGATCTTCAGCGGGCTCGGGGTGCTGCTCGGAGGAATGTTCGTAGCCGTCCCCTGTCCGGGGTCGCTGGGTATCTGGGGCGTTGCCGTGGCTACGATCGCCATGCAGACCCGGCTCGAGGAACGCCACCTCCTGGCACACCACGGAGAGGCGTACCGAAGCTACGCCTCCCGGGTGGGTCGTTTCCTTCCGGGGGTCGGACGACTTGCAGGCGCCGCGGCAGGGGAGGGTGGCCGTTGAACGAGGCGGCCGATCTCGAGCCCCTCGCCTGCGAGCGCATCGATTTCTACAAGCTCGCATCCCGCGTCGTGATCTCGGGGATGAAACGCTGATGCTGGCATCCGTCTTCATCGTCACCGTGATCGCTGAGCTCATGCTCGCCGGGCTGCTGATCGTGTCCTGGGTGGCTCCTGGCCGCCGCGTGTGGCCACCGCCTGGGCGCGACACCTGGCAGTTCCGTGCGATCTGGGGCCTGACCCTGATTTCGACCGTCGGTGTTCTCCTTACCGGAATCCTCGATTGGAACAGCGGTCCGTTCGTTCATGAGATCCGTCTCCCGGTCGGGCTGCTCATGATGTTAGGCGGTCTGCTGTTTGCGCGCTGGGGGATGACGACTCTGGGGAGGCATGCGACATTCGGTCTCGAAGGCACGTTGGTCGAGAGCGGTCCCTACCGGTGGACCCGCAACCCCCAGTACGTGGGTGACATCTTGGCCCTGCTCGGATGGGGGATCCTCTGCAATTCACTTCCGACATGGATCGTGTCGATTCTGGGTGCCGGATGGTTTGCACTCGCTCCGTTCACGGAGGAGCCCTGGTTGCGTCTGGAGTACGGGGAGGCCTACGACGCCTACCGGCAGCGCTTGCCCCGATACCTCGGGCGGCCGTCCGCAGGGCGCCCGTGACGTGGGAGCTTGGGCTACCTTCGGGTGGTTCAATTCTCTGAGCGGGTGATGGATTCGGCTTGGATGCTCTTGAGCAGCCGGCTCGTCGATCGAGACGTCTACCAACCCGCTAGCGAACTAGAGGGAAATGCGATGTCCATGTCTTCCAGGGCGATCCTGATTGTGTTCTTGTTCGTCGGTTGCGGAGGGGGGCCCTCCGAACTGATTCCCGGAGCCTTTGCACTTCCGGGCGGCGTACTGAGTGGCGAGCAGGTGACCATCCAGTCCTGGTCCGAGGTCGTGAAGGAAGACGGCGTGATGGAACTCGAGACGCGCCCCTCCGATCCCTACTCGGTTCGCGTTGGTTTCGTGTTGAAGGGCGACAGCATGTATGTGGATCCCAGCGATGGTCGTAAGTGGCACTTGAACATGAAGGCCGATCCGGCAGTCCGGGTGCGCATCGAGGGCCGCGTCTATCCGGCAACGGCTGTTCCGGTGACAGACCCCAAGGAGCGCGAGGGCTTCGATCCCGATCGGAATGTCTATCGGCTGGATCCGGTGCGACGCCTTCCGCGGGAAAATCAGTTGGAAAGCGAATAGCGTCGGTACTACGCCGGATCCAGGAAGTTCTTGAATCCGTATCGGGCGTGGGGCCCGAGGTGGATCTGTTCGAGCGCGCCAATCCCCAGGGCGTCGCCCTGGCGTGCGTTGACCACCTGTTGGATGTGAAGGTTGTCCAGCGCCATCTCGTCGACATCAGCCAGCTTCCAGCTCTCGCCGCCCACCGCCAGCTCCCCCTTCCACATGCCATGGCCCCATTCCGGATGGCCGTAACCGATTCCCTTCATCCGGAAGCAGAGTGTGGGTTCCAATGAGATTTCGTGCCGTGTGCCATCGCGTTCGACGAGAGTGATCTCGGCACTGCCCGCCCGGCGCGTACCCGGAACGAATCGCACGTCGTGCTCGATCGCTACCAGCATGCGCACGTTCGGGTCCTCGACGCCCGGGATGTCATCCGGCCGGTCGTAGACAGGGCAGATCATGCCGTCCCAATGCCAGGCCTCGCCATGCTCGTCGTCGAATACGCCCAGATGGGTACAGCGATCCTGCCAATGGAGTGGCGCCCACAGGAAGAAGACCTGCGGGGTGCGTATCAGGGGAGCACCCGCCATGGGGCGATCGCCGACCGGTCGGACCCCCCAGGAGCGGTCCTTCGTGCCGAGCACGCGGGAGGGATCGATCGTGACCGACTTGCCGTCGTAGCGGAGTTCTCCCTGCCAATGGCCGAACTGGTTGAAGCGGGTGGCGTCCATCACCGAGCGTTCATTGATGCGGGTCTGGCGCCCCTCTTGGATGCTGGCTGTCCGCGGAATCCACGACAACTCGCCAGCGATCCCAGTCTCGTTGTCGTCGAGAGTGATCCGCATGCTCTTCATCGGCTCGAGGATTTCGATCCGGAACGGTCCGATCTCGAGATCCGTCGGCTCCTTCGGCGCACGACGCGACGCGTGGAACGCATGCTGCTCCCCATCTCGGACGATCGAAAGGCCACAATCCATGATCCCGAGGTTCGGATAGAGCGCAGCGCCGATTGCAAAGTAGAACTCGCTGTCGTCCTGGTACCCATTGAACCAGTAGCGGTCATACACATTCCGATCCGTCGTGGCGGGCGTGGCCACCGGCTCGGGTGTCTGATGGATCGGATAGTCATCGAGCTTCGAGAGCACGGTACTTCCTCCTGGAGGGGGTCAGCCCGGCACCGCCATTCCGCGCTGGACGGCGGGTCGGGCTGCGATTCGTTCGAGCCAGGCGACGACCTTCGTGTGTTCGGTGAGCTGGGGCATCTGGAGTTTCAGCGGAATCGCGAGCCACGGGTAGTGCATGATGTCGCCGATCGAGTAGTCGCGGGCCAGATAGTCTCGGCCGTCCGAGAGGATGTGATCGAGCACGCCGATCAACCGGCTCACCTCCCCTCCGAAGATCTCGATCATCTCCTGGTTCTTCTCCCCCTCCTTGCGCAGCGCGCCGCCCAACCGGCCGAGGTTCGGGCCGATACCGCCGGCCTGGAAGAAGGCGTACTGAATGGCTTCCATCCTTCGGATGGGGTCCTTGGGCAAGATGCGTCCATCTTCGTCGTACTTCTCTGCCAGGTGCAGCAGGATCGCGCCGGATTCCCAGATCACCTGGCCGTCATCCTCGAGCACCGGAATCTTGTGGTTCGGATTCTTGGCGAGGAACCAATCCTGTTTCTGCTCGTCTTCGGATAGTTGGAGTGCGCGCACCTCGTAGTCGAGGCCGAGTTCCTCCAACGCGATCGATGCCTTGGGACCGTTCGGTGCGTTGGCGGTGTAGAGCGTGATCATGGTTCCTCCCTCGCAAGGCCGCGCAGTGTAGACCAACCTGTGGGATCGGGTTCGCCCGTGTTCGAGAGCGGCACTCCCACAGTGTGTGAGCCCCGAGACCGGTCCTTGCCTAGTTTTCCCGGTCATGCACGGCTGCCATGGGCTGCTGTGAGCGCGAAGAGCCGGAAGGCCCGGGACTGGAGGAACGAACGTCGATGTCGGGTATCAGGCCGTGGTTGGTCATTGTTGCGCTGGTTCTCGGCCTGGTGGGGATTGCTTCGGGGCTGGTCTGGTTTGCTGGCAATGGTGCGTTCGGCAGGCACGAAGCACCCGGCGAGATCGTCGGCGCCGCGCGCGAGGCCGATTCGGTGGCGGAAGCGACTGCGCGGGTCGCCGCGGCTGCGGATGATGTCGGTGTGCCGCGCCCCAAACAAGTGCTGTTCGGCGACTTCCATGTCCACACCACATTTTCCTTCGATGCGTTCATGTTCAATCTTCCCGGCCTGATCGGAGAAGGTGCCCACCCCCCGGCGGATGCCTGCGACTTCGCCCGCCACTGCTCGGCCCTCGACTTCTTTTCGATCAATGATCACGCAGAGGGGCTCACGCCCCTGCACTGGAAGGAGACGGTCGACTCGATCCGCCAATGCAACGCGGTCGCCGGTGACCCGGCGAATCCGGACCTGGTGCCCTTTCTCGGCTGGGAATGGACGCAGATCGGGACCACCCCCGAAAACCACTATGGCCACAAGAACGTGGTACTGGCCGGGCTGTCCGACGAAGACATTCCCGCGCGCCCGATCGCGTCGGCCCCGCCTCCGGCAGGTTTCCCGCGGCTCGTGCGAGGCCTGCTGGCGTTGCGCTACCGCCACCCCCGTCTTCACGATCTCGCCGTCGATTTCACGGAGAGAGAAGCGATCCAGGTCTGCCCCGAGGGTGTGCCCACCCGTGACCTGCCTGTCGGTTGCACCGAGGTCGCTCCCACCCCTGCCGATCTCTTCGCGAAGCTCGATGAGTGGGGGCTGCAGTCGATCGTGATCCCCCACGGCACGACCTGGGGAATCTACACACCGCCCGGCAGCACCTGGGACCAGCAGCTCGAAGGAGATCTCCACGATCCGGAACGCCAGACCCTGCTCGAGATCTACTCGGGCCACGGGGATTCCGATGTCTATCGCGACTTTCGGGCGATCGAGTTCGATGAGAACGGCGATGCCATGTGCCCTGCACCGAGTGGCGACTACCTGCCGACATGCTGGCGCGCTGGAGAGATCATCCGGCGGCGCTGCCTTTCCGAGGGTCTGGTGGCCGGAGAGTGCGAGGAGCGAGCGGCCACGGCTCGGATCCATGCTGCCCAGGCGGGTGGTGCCGCTCATCTCGTGGTCCCGGGCACGGTCGGTGCCGATTGGCTCGACGCGGGCCAGTGTCGCGACTGCGATCAGCCTGCTTTCAACTACCGCCCCGGCGGTTCCGCCCAGTACCTGCTTTCTCTCGGGAGCTTCGCCGAGGGCGAGAGCATTCCGCGGCGCTTCCGTTTCGGTTTCATCAGCTCGAGCGATAGCCACACGGCCCGCGCCGGGAATGGCTACAAGGAGCTGGAACGCTCCAGCATGACCGAGTCGATGGGGCAGCCGACCGGTCCATTTGCAGGGCTGTTTCGCGGACGGACGGAGGAACCGGGTTCGCAGTCGCGGCCCTTCGATGCCGAGAGCAGTGGGCTCGCCCAATTCCAGATGAACGAGAACGAGCGCCAGTTGTCCTTCTTCCAGACCGGTGGTCTGGTGGCGGTGCACGCGGAGGGGCGCGATCGGGCCGCAATATGGAATGCCGTGCAGCGCAGGGAAGTCTACGGCACCAGTGGTCCTCGGATCCTGCTCTGGTTCGATCTGCTCAACCCCCCAGGCTCCGCCGGACAGACCGCACCGATGGGGAGTGAAATCGCGATGCAGGTGAACCCCATCTTCCAGGTGCGCGCAGTCGGGTCGTTCGAGCAGCAACCTGGCTGTCCGGATGCGGCTCACAGCGCGCTCGGGCCCCTGCGTCTCGAGCGACTGTGCAAGAACGAGTGCTACCACCCCGCGGAAGCGCGCCGGCCGATCACCCGCATTGAAATCGTCCGGATTCGTCCCCAGCAGAGCCCCGCTGAAGATCCGTTCGAGCTGATCGACGATCCATGGCGGACCTTCGAATGCGAAGCCGATGCATCAGGCTGCGCCGTGACTTTCGAAGACGGCACGTTCCGGAGCGCTGGACGCGAGAGCGTCTACTATGCCCGGGTCTATGAAGCGCCGAAGTTGGGCATCAATGCCGGCGGCGAACGCTGTACCTACGATGACGCCGGCAACTGCATTTCAGTGAACCTGTGCAGCAGCAAGCCGTCCAGTGACGATTGCCTGGCCGAGCTCGAGCCGCGTGCATGGTCGTCTCCCATCTTTCTGGACTACACGGGGATCAAGCCCGAAACCAGAGAGGAGGCCGCACTCGCACGTTCGTCGCGTTGATCGACCGCCCGCCAGGCCTTCCCGACGAATGGGAACTGCGGTCTTCACGACGGAAGGTTCGCCCTACGGCTCCTGATCTTCTTCCCAAGCGACGTTTCGCGTCGGCAGCTCCTGCTTGCGAAGGCGAAGCTTGTCGCCCCGGCTCCTCACGAGCGGTGCGTTCTCCTCCGCGTAGGAGAAGCAGGTGTCGCGCATCCCGGGGACGTTCTCGATGATCATTTTGTGGCGCGCCGCCGGGTCGTCTTCCTGCTGGCGCACTTCCTTGGGGGTAGCGTCGAAGGCACGCACGAAATGGACCTGATACGCAGCCTGTGCGATTTCGACGACCAGTTCCGAAATCCGATGGCAGCCGCCGACGCCGCCAACCCGGCTGCGCGCCTTCTGGGTGAAGCCGCGTGCGACCCGCATCCCGATCAGCCCCTCGATATTCGCCTGGGTCATCCCGCAGATGTTCGTGAACGGTGCATTCCGGACCTCGGATCGGGCCTCGACGATTTCCAATGAGGGGTAGAGGAGTTCGACCTCTGCGTGGATGTCGTGGATCTCGTCCTGCAGGAAAGCTGAGATCAGGAAGCGGTCGTGAGCCATCGGGAAGATGTCGACCTGCTTGGTCCTGGAGTAGAGGGAGCGGACTTTTCTCGTGGTTCTGGGCATCGGGGGAGTAAAGGGATTGTGCAGGGGAAGAGTCAAGCCGGCAGCGAAATGGGGCAAATTGTCCCTTTGTGCAAATTGAGGTCGACCGAGAATTCGCAGCGCTGCACACCTCGACCTCGCCGGGGCTCCGATTGCGTGTATACTACCGACCGACCGATCGGTCGGCGCCCAACTCCAGGAGACAAAGAAAATATGACGGACTTTCTCGAGGGTTACTCCATTCAGCGTTGGCTCGAGTCCTGCCCCCAGGGCTATCTGAGCGAAACCGAGTACGGCCATCAGCCGGGCGAGCACGAGCCGGAGCTCATGCAAAGTGATCCGTTGATGCGCGACCAGGCCATCTCGCTCACCGCTCAGCTCATCGCGGGCGAACGAGCTGCACTGGCCGCCTCGTCGGGCCTGATCGGATGCGCACCCGACGAAGCGAGCAAGCGCTTCCTTGCGACCCAGACGCTCGACGAGGCTCGCCACGTCGAGGTCTTCTCGCAGCGTTTGTTCGACCTTGGTGTGAAGAAGAGTGAACTCGACAGTGTCGTTGCGGACCTCGCGAATCCCAACTTGGTCCGGTTCGCGGAGATCCTGCTGGAAAAGGTCGACAAGCGCGACTTCGTGGCGGGCGTCGTCGGACAGAACATCGTGCTGGAAGGCATGGCGTTCAGCGTGTTCGAGATGCTGCACGAATCCATGAAGGTGGGAAACCCGAAGTTCGCACATACCCTGGCCGGTACGATCGCCGATGAGCGCCGGCACGTGGGCTTCGGTGAGAACCGCATCGGGTCGTTGATCCGCGAGAATCCGGACAGGAAGTCCGATGTGCAGCAGATGCAGAAGGACATGTCGTACTTCATGCTCGCGACCTTCGCGGATCGCTTCCGCGCCGGTGAGATCGATGCCCAGCGCGAGCGCATGGTCGATGCCGCGCCCGCAGATACCGATGCTCCCGCACCCGAGTTCCACGGAGTCAACCTGGCCGAGGCCTCTTCGGAGGACTTGGAGGACCTGCTCACGAACACGGTGCTCGGGGAGTTCAAGACGCGGCTCGGGCGGATCGGGCTCGAGTACCAGTCGCCGGACCGGCCCTAGGCACGAACCAGAGGCACTGTGGCCCGGATCGAGGAGATCGATCCGGGCCGCGACCCGCCGTCGGGCGTGGTGGTCGGCTTGGCCGTGGTCTGCGGTCAAGCGTGGTGATGGGCCCGGATCTTCGGTATCTCGAGGCGGTGCCCGGTGTCTTTCTCGTCCTGATCGCGGTGCTGCTGGTCGCCTGTGAGCGTCCGGAGCCTCCGCCCATCGAGCTCGCGCCGCCGCCGCCGCCCTCTGTGCGCGGCACTCTACGCATCGGAAGCTACGGACCGGACGCGACCTCTGGGAACGCTCCGCCTCTGGTCCACCACCAGCAATGGGTGCGCGGGCCGGGCTATCAGGGGGTCGAGGACAACGACCTGCGGGGTTTTCTCGACGGTCGCTTCATCTACGGCTGGAACCAACCCGGGCAGATCCACTCACGAGTAGGTCGCAGGCCCACCAAGCCGCGCTTCGGCGAGACGGAGCTCTTTCGCACCCTTCAGCGCTGGGACGCGGTGGCACTCCCATCTGCGGCCCGATTGCTCGAGGCGAGCCTCGTGATCGGTGTCGAGGCGGGCCCGGAGCGGCCACTCGACGTGCTGCTCTATGCGGTGAACCCCGATTGGAACCCGGGGGAGGGCGGTACGCAGCGCGACAACACCTCGCCTCCGCGCGCTGGTGAGGTGTGGTGGAATGAAGTGGCCCATGGCGAACGCCCGTGGGCACTGCCTGGGGTGGGTCTGGCGTCCGATCATCACGCTCTAGCGGACACGCCAAGCATGGCCCTGGCCGAAGCCCATTGGGAGCCCGACCAGACACTGCTCCGCTTCGAGAGTGAGGCGCTGCGTGCCTATGCAGAGCAGCGCATACGCAAGGGTGAATCACTTCGCATCCTCGTGAAGCTCTCCGACACGCTCGAGGACGAAGCTGGAACAATCCTCTTCCTCTATACCGCGAACCATGGGGACCTTCGCAATCTCGCACGTCGGCCGATCCTCTCTCTCGTCTGGACGGCACAGTCGGCGCGGGTCGCCGAGCAGCATCGCGTGCACCTCGAAGCGGGTCGCGCGGTGACGTTTCCGCGCATCCGGCTGGCAGGGGAGACCCGTTTGGCCGCGAGCTTCGAAGCGGCCGTCGGTTCGGGCCGCCCCACGCTTCAGGTGCGGGGTGGGCGTGGCGATGGAGTCTCGGAATGGATCTCCGCGGAGCACCCGGTCGAGTTGCTCGGGCGGGGCTGGGATTGGGCCGAAGTCCGTTTGCTGGCGGCCAGGGATCCGATCGAGCTGGGAAGTCCGTTCGAGACGAGTCTCCACGATACCTGGGTGCGTACGGCGGCGCCTGATCAGCAGCAGGTCGTGTTCGAGTTCGAGGCGCCACGCGGTGAACGATTCGAAGTGCTCGCCCCGTACCGAGGCAACTACACCTGGCAGGTTGCATTCATTCCCGACGAGATCGGCCGCTGGCGCTACCGCTTCCGCGAGTCGTTCCTGAAGCGCGCATTCGAGAGCGAAGAGGGCGTATTCGACGTGGTTGTGCTCGACCGGGAGAATGCGCGCCGTCAGCTTCTGGAGCTTGCGAGTCGTCTGCGCGAGGGTGGGGCCACCAGCGATGAAGCTCCCTCGCCGTGGGTCGAGAGCTTCTGGCGTCTGGAACGCGCAGGGATGGGGCTGGAAACACCGGAGTCCTTTGCGTCTCCTTCGGGGCGTGAGTTCTTCGAGCTGCTGACCGAGGTACGCGAGCTGCTATCGCAGCGTCGGGTGCCCGACGTGCTGAATGCGACACCGATGAAGCGGGACTGGGAAAGCCAGGCGCCCTAGCGTCGGAATCCCACTCGTTCGAAGGGAGACCTCGATGAAACCCGGCCGTGTATACCCGTCTCGTGCAATCGGGAACGCCCCCGTCGTGGTCCCGAACTGATGCCGCCGCAGGATTACGAGACCGGTCCGGGACCGATCGACAAGCGCGGCGGAAGCGGTGCTCTGCGTGCGGTCGGGATCGTTCTCGTCGCGCTCGGTGCGGCGGTGGTGTTGGTCTGCGCCGGGGGCGCCTACTGGCTGTCGCAGAACGAGACCGTTCGGGCGAGCCTCGACGCCCTCGTGTCGGCTCGCGATGCACCCGGAGCCGAAGAGCTACGCAGCGCGGGTTGCGACGAAGCGATGATCATGGAATCCGCGGTCTTCTTCGAGATGGCCGAGGGCCTGGCGGAGATGTTTGGTGAGGAATTCTCAGAGGGTGAAGCCGGTGAAGAACTGGAGGGGATGCCCTCGGTCTTCGTCGTCTGCACGTTCAATGGCGACACGCAGCTCAGCTGCGAGGAGGTGGCCCGCATCTACCGGGAATCCGCTGCTCCCGCCGATCTATTCGTCGCGCAGGTGACGAGTGGGGTCGCCGGTGAGACATGCCAGGAGGTATTCGGGGCCGACGGCGAGCTGCTGGGCGATCTGGAGAGCTGGGGCGAGGAGGCCGGCCAAGCCGCCCCCGGACCCTGATCTGCGCCGGTGGAGTTCAAGGGCGTTCGAACAAGTTCTTGCGTCCCTCTGCGTCCGGGCCGAGCGTGAGAGCGCTGCGCCCCTCCTTGCCGAGGTCGTAGCCGCGCCGTAGCCCCGGGCGTTGTTTCAGCGCGTCGTACCAGCGGCGGACGTTCGGGAACTCATCGGTCAGATCGATGCCGTT
>JAAELW010000179.1 GCA_024226235.1 bacterium | reverse complement strand
CATCGACCCACGTCCGTGCCTTGCGGAACGCCCGAGTCGGGCGAATCCACCGGAGGCGCCCCGGAGCCCCGCTCGCAGATCCGCCTCAGGTGCCCCGCCACCTCGGGGATGTCGAGGACCGGCGGAATTCCATCCAGCACCGCGTCATCCATGGCGCCGATGAAGCCACGATAGCTGTGGTAGGTGCTTCGGTGGAACCGGTGCGAATCCGTCGGCGCCTCATACCGTGGATGCTTGATCGTGTCCCACGGCTCCTCCCGCTCCTCCCAGGAGATCATGATGTCCGGCAGATGCTGCGGAACCTCTCCGCTCAGTTCCGCGACCCGGCGGATGTGGGCCGGAACGGGACTTTCCAACCGCGCGAAGTCCTCCGCGATCTGCGCGACCACCCGGTCGTATTCCTCGCCGGGCTCCACGATTCCCTGCGGCTCTCGTCCACGGAGATTGATTCTGATGTAGCCGGTGTAGAGCGTCGGCATTCCGAACGCCACGCTCTTCGACCAGTCCGTGTTGTTCCGGAGATTTTCATTGATCATCCGCTCCTGCGTCTGCATGGGCAGGAATTCGCCGATCTTCCGACGCACGCCCAACGGGAGCAGACTCTTCATCTGTCGGCCACCACCAGTGGGTGATTGCTGATACCCGAGCCCGCGCAGGATCTTCTCGGCCACATCGGACAGCGGGTAGTTCGCGTAGAGACCGTAGGCCGACACCGCCAGGCATTGCGTATCCGCTGGTGCCGACCGATAGACACTCTCCAACTCCCGGTCCAGATCCTGGTAGAGCTCGAGCATTCGATGCTCGCCTTCCTCTTCGTACGTCCAGCAAAGGTGCCCGGCGCTGTGCAGTTCGGCGCACCCGAAGATGTAGAGATCCCGGTCCCCGTTCCGAATCGCCTCTCGGAACATCTGGCCACAGGTGGCGATTCTCTCCTTCGACAACCGGTAATACTTCTCCTTCGACTTCGATG
>JAAELW010000178.1 GCA_024226235.1 bacterium | reverse complement strand
TCAACGGGCGCGGGCGTCGCCGGTGCCGCTGCATCGGGTTGGTCGCCAGCGACCTGGAATGCTGGCGGCGACACGTGTCGTACGTCGGGTCGCCATGAGGGTGGGCCCTTCACTGAGTCCAGAACTCCTGACATGGCGTCTCTTCAAATGACACCGCGGACCCCGGCCACGCCGTAACGGAGCCGGAGGCCAGTGCCCGGGAATCGTGTGTCGGTGGCGTTGAGGTGCTCGCACAGGGCAGCAACTGCACGGGTGCGGTGCGGGCTGCTCTGGGGGCTGAGCGTGATGCGCAGCTCGTCGCCGACGACGTCGAGGTCACCTGAGCTCTGAAGAGCGGATGCGATCAAGGTGCGGCCTTCGTCCTCGGCTCGCTGGTAGTGCGGGGCGATGACCCGGACGAGGTCCGACTCGACCTGATACGCGAGCATCTTCAGCGCATCACTGATCCGCTTGCGAGCGCCGGGGAGCACAGCTGGTGGATGAGCCAGCTCCGCCACGCGACACCTACTGGGCAAGGCATCGCGCTGCACTTTGGTGGCTTCGACGTGTTCGCGGGCGTGGCGGAGCGGGATCCCGATCGCGCTGCCGTGGGCGATCTTGAACCCGCGCATGGTGGGACGCTTGCGCTCAGGGTTGTCGATGGCTGCAGCGCCGTACTCCGCCTCGAGCTTCTTGACTTCGAGTCGGGCCTTGCGCAGCAGCTTGTTGAGCGCCGTCCACTCCGGGTTGGGTACGTCACGCTCAGGATCGCCAAGCGCCTCGCCGTACTCGACGAGCGCGTCGATGGCGAACTCCTGGCGCATGTACTTGAAGAAGTTCTCCTGCCGCCAGCGGTTGAACATCCTGTGTGCGAGCTCGGTGATGCTGAGGTCGTGGCGCGAGGTCACGATGTGGGTCTGGTGCTCCCCCCTGCGGCGGGTCACCTGACGCATCCAGAAGCCCGTGCCGACGCGGACGCCGAGCTCGGCGAGCTCCCAGTGGCTCCGCCCGGCGGTTCCAGGAACGGGATGCTGTGCAAAGCAGTGGTCGGGAACCGGGTCGCTCTTGCCCTTGCGATAGGTGAGCACGTCGAAGCCATCGGCGACCATGCGTTCGAACAGCTTCGGACTCCAGCCACCACGGTCGAAGACCACGGTCACCCGGCGATCGCCGACCAGGTGTCGCACGTTCTCGAGGATGGGTCCCAGAGCACTCACCAGAGAGGGGTGTCCTTCTTGGGTGACGAAGAACAGGGGGTCGCCCTCTGCGTCATTGACCCACATCTCCTGGGTGGCCGGCAGCGAAATCCGCATCCGAGCCACGTGGGTCTTCGGCAGCTTCGCTTGGCCGTTGTACACCCGGACGTGGCCGTCGACGTAGAGGAACCCCAGGGCTTCGCCTCTCGCCCGGACCCGACGGGCCGTGAGACGCTCGAGCAGCGCGTCCACGGGACCCGCCGCCAACCGGGCCAGCTTGCGGCGCAACGTCTTGACCTCGGGAGCTCGGTCGAGCCCGAGCAGACGACCCAGCTCTGGGGGGCTGTACTCTTTGAGGTTCTCCGGGTGCTTCACCCGCAGGAGCGCGAGCAGCACCATCGCGAGGAGCGAGGTGCGCAGGCCGTAGAACGCCGGCCCGATGTGGCCGTACACTGCCTTGGCCTCCGGCAACAGGCCGGTCGCGACGATCATCGGCAGCGCGAGCAGCACCCCGAGTCGAGGTAGCGAGGTGCCCGGGGCGAAGAAGGGTGTGGCGTCCAAGAGCTTCCCCCGCAGCGCGAGCATGCGGTCGACTTGGCGGTCCAGCGGGTCGGTGTCCAGGGTCCTCTGGCCGTTGAGCACCGGCGGCGGGAGCGATGCTCCAACAGGCGTGGCGGGCTGCGGACTTGCCGCCTCGGGCTCCCCTGGGTCGTCGTCCTCCTCCAGGCCGCTGTCGGGGAGTGCCAGAGCCTGCTGTCGACCCGTGCGAGGGACTCGCGCCCGAAGCCCGAGCCGTTCGAGCTGACGCTGCACCGTGCCCGGCGCCACCCGTAGCCGCCGGGCCATCTCCCGCCCGGCCACCCCCTCGGCGTGCCACGTCCGCAGTGCCTCGGCGCGGGCGGCTTCAATCGGCTTGCGTGGAGCGCCAAGCCGCTTTCGCTCGAGCGCCCTCGCCCCTCCCTCCACGTACTTGCGACGACACCGGTGAACCGTGCTCAAGCTGACGCCCAGCGCTGACGCGAGCTCCGTCGGCGTCGCCCACTCTCCCACCCGCGCCAGCGCGATGAAGAGGTCCCCGGCGACTCGGTCGTCGCGGTGGTAGCGGTACACCGGGATCCCACCGACCACTGCGACGCGCAGCCCATCCTCCTCGTAGAGTGTGCACAGCCCACTCACCACGATGACGTCGCTGCGTGTGGCGGAGAGCAAGTCCTGCTGAGGAGACGTCGTGGTCGGCTGGTCGGGCATGCCAACTGGTAGCTCACCGATGCCCCCGAAGATGTCGACTGGATGTCAGGGAACTGTGATCTCTATAGCGGCTGTGGGGCCTCGATTATCACCGTTCTAGCCGTGTCGGCAGGGCTGCGTGTCAGGAGGTCTGGAGTCCGCCGATGTTCACGAGCAAGTGGCTCGGGTTCACGTGGGTGAAGCCGTAGTTGAGCAGTCCGTAGACACGCTCACCCGCCAGGACGTGATGAGGGTGCAGACTCAGCTCGGGTGCACCCCAGCCCCAGGCAAGTGCTGAAAGTAGAAGGGCTGCCGACACGACGGCTGGGGTGCCCACCAGCCTGCGCGCTGTCAACCGTCGCTCGGCCACCAGCAGGCGGCGGTCCAGCCGTCGCAGGGCAGATGGTGTCCTGAGCCACGCCAGGCCAATTCCCAGGGCGGCAGCGCCAACCAGCGCACCGGCGTAGGGGGCGCCACCCAGTTCCTGCCCGTAGCGGAAGGCGAGAGGGGAAGCCAGGACCGCTGCCGCCAGCATCCTGCGCAACGACAATCACTCCTCCCCAATGACGACAACTATTCCTCCCCACCCAGAGATGCGCTGGTGATCGGCTTCGCGCTCTTGACTTGACAAGGGAGAGCGAGGTGCCTG
>JAAELW010000177.1 GCA_024226235.1 bacterium | reverse complement strand
GTGGCGCACCCCAACGTGGCCGAGGCCGCGGTGGTTGGTTTCCCTCACGAGATCAAGGGCCAGGGCATCTACGCCTACGTGTCCCTGAACGTGGGCGTGGACTACACGGACGCGCTGAAGAAGGAGCTGATCCTGCAGGTGCGCAAGGAGATCGGCCCGATCGCGGCTCCGGACGTGATCCACTGGGCGCCGGCTTTGCCGAAGACCCGTTCGGGTAAGATCATGCGGCGGATTCTGCGCAAGATCGCCAGCAACGAGCTCGACCAGCTGGGCGACACCAGCACGCTGGCCGACCCGTCCGCCGTCGATGCCCTGGTGGAGGAGTACAACAAGATGAAGGGCTAGGCTCGCGAGCTTTCCGCCTCGCTTCGCGCGCGAAGACGCGTGAGGCGCTCGGCCGGGAAGCTCACTCGCCGGCTCGTAGGATCAAGAAGCCCCCGTCGCGCAGCGGCGGGGGCTTCCTCTGGCATCCACCCGGGTGGACTCGCGGCTCCTCGCCATGTCGCCGATCAGCCCTCGATCTCCTTCAGCGCGAACAGCAGGATCATCCCGAGGAACGCGATCGTGTAGATCGCGATCGGCAGGATGAACAGCCAGATTCGCGCGGGCCAGCGCTTCACCTCGAACACCTCGCGCGCGCCGCGATAGCTCACCCACACCGACCAGATCGGGAATACTAGCAGCAGCGACGACCAGAGTTCATCGGTGTGCCAGTACTCCAGGAAATTCGCGTAGAGCAGGGTGGCGGCCACGATCCACAGCACGTTCGGCAGGCTCCATACATAGCTCGCGTAGATGTAGACCAGGCGTGCCTCCTGGGGGTCCACGTCCTTCGCGCCGCTGAAGCGGATGCGCATGCGGTACCACCAGCCGCCGAGCGCCCAGAGGAAGACGCCGCCGATCACGCCGAGCAGGACCACGCAGCCCCAGTAGGTGAGCCAGCTCTCGGCCAGCGAGGTGTAGATGGACTCCCGCCCGCCGAGTTCAGCACCCGCCAGCTTGTTCTCGATGTTCCTCATCACGCCGGCAATGCCGACGATGAGGATCACGAACAAGAGGTAGGGCGTGGAGCCGAGGGCGAAGTGACCCGAGAAGAAGTGGCGCGGTCGGAAGAACAGCGCTGCCATGGAGGCCGGTATCAGCGGAGCGGCCTCCGCATTGCCGAAATGATCCTCGAGGCCAGGGTCGTGCTTGTGCCGCTCCGTGTCCATCCCACGCTCCCTTCGTCTGCCCGAGATCTCGCGGTGACACTCAGCCGATGTGCCCGCAGACTTGGATTTGCGATTATGGATGGGCGGCCGAGACCAGTCAAGGCCGTCGAAGCAATGAATGTCTCCTTCGACCCATTGGGTACCACCCGCTTACCCCGCAGCAGGAAAGCCGCCAGGAGGGTGCGGAGCGAGTGGGTCGACCTGCGTGGCCAGCGGCCGCAAGCCCGAGGGCGAAGTCGGGCATTACCCCAGAGCGCGTTCAATGGGTCTGTGCCGGTATCCGCAATCTGCTAGACTCCGGATGAAGGGATGCGTGTGGCGGTGCTCGAAAATCACGAACCCCGACCGAGGAGTCCCCTGATGAATCGAATCGCACTGTTCCTCACGCTCATGCTGGTCCAGATCGCTACCGCCGCTGCGGTCGTCGCCACCTACACGCTCGTCGACAGCGATCCCGCCATGGTGAACCACTGGCCGGGGCTCGACTACTGGATCGGCACCGGCGATGACTTCGTCGACGGCGACCCCTCCGACATCCACGGCTCGGCTCCCAATAGCCAGGGCTCCTACTGCTACAACGCACTCGACTGGCTCTGGGACGGCACCACCGACGAGGGCATGCCAACCCAGTTCAGCGCGATGACCTTCGTGTCCGGCACCGTTGACATCGACCTGGACGTCGCCGGCAGCGATGTTCCGGTGGGCAGCTCCGTGATCACCGG
>JAAELW010000176.1 GCA_024226235.1 bacterium | reverse complement strand
TCGACGTCGCGCCAGACGGCGTCCCACCACTCCACGGAGTTTCGCCCGCTGTCGCAATCGATCCTCAGCTCGAGCCAGGGGAGGAAGGTGAGCTTGGGGGCGCAGGGCTGAGCGCCTTCGTCCTCGATCTCCCACATGCCGCCGCGCTCCGGGCCGGTGACGATCAGGTACCAATCGCAGGTACAGCCGTCGGTTCCCACGTACAGCTGGCCGCAGCGCGCGCGCTCATAGGCCTCGTCGTCGTCGAAAGGCCGGTATTCAACCAGGGGAAAGGGACGGCTGAGACGCTCGTCGTCCTGATCGAGGTCCGGAGGGCTTAGCAGCCCGGGCTGGTCCGACTCGACGTCGATGCCGGAGCAGACCGTGGTGATGAAGTCGCGATATTCCGCCGGCAGCACGATGCGATTGCGCTTCTCGAAGCGCTCCACTCGTGCCATGGGCACAGGGGGTTCGAGCTTATAGCCAGCCAGTCTTTCCGACCATTCCATGCTACTGATTCCCACCGTGTACCC
>JAAELW010000175.1 GCA_024226235.1 bacterium | reverse complement strand
TTTGTGGGGGACAGGCGCCCAAGCGCCAGGGGGCCGCCCGCATCACCGATCCGCTCGTCTGCCCCGGACACCCGGGCGGAGCGTGAGATGACGATTCGCCTGTGCTCCACGCTTCGACTCAAGAGACCCGTCCGCCACAGAGTCGTTTGACCCCCGATATCGCATCGCGCCCGTGAGCACCGCAGTGCTTCGAAATGGCGGTGACGGCGCGGCTGATGGGCGGCGTCCGGCGAGTGGGCACGCCGCGGTAGTGGATCGGCGTCCAACCGGGTACTGCGGCGGTACGAACCCATCCCAGAACCCAGGCGGCGCCGATGAACCACGTACCCCTCCTGTCGTACACGCACCACTACTGCTCGTGTGCTCCGGAGACCGCACAGTGCCCGCGATGCGGTGCCCACAGCCCCCGCAACGAGGCCCGAACTCTCTCACGTTGGGCGGGCAGTCTTGCAGCACCGAACCGGGTGTCCGTCGTGGTGGGCTGCTACATCTGCCCGCGATGCCCCATCGGAGAGTGCTGGTTCCGGCTGGAGCCTCCTGGTTTCGAGGGGTGTAGTGACTACATCACCTCCTCCCGACTCGCGGTGCTGTCCCTGGTCTCGGTCCACAAGATGTCCTTCGAGGGAGCGGCAGCGGTCGGCCGCTCAATGCTGCATCTGCCCGAGCTCGCTGCGACGACCGTGATGCGCTGGTACCGAGACGCGGGCGACCAGGTCGACTTCCTCGGCCACCTGTCTCGCATGGCCGAGGTGTTCTCCGGCCAGCTCGCCATCGACGAGGTCTACGATGGCGAGTACCACGTCATCAAGGCCACAGACCCGCTGAACGGTGTAGAGCTCACCTCCTGGATCGGGAAGGGTTCGCCCGACCAGAACGCCATCCGGTGCGTGCTGTGGGAGCTGAAGAACGCCGGCATCGTGCCGGAGCTGGTCGTCACGGACGGCTCGAACCTGTACCCCACGGTGATCGCCGAGGTGTTTCCGGGTGCCAAGCACCAGCGCTGTGTGTTCCACTTCATCATGGGCAGCAACCGCAAGCTGATGCGGGTCTTCTGGGCGGCCTACAACACTCTTCCGAAGCCCAAGAAGCGCAAGGGCCGGCCACACAAGCGAGGCCGCCCCCGCGAGGACGGCCGGAAGCGG
>JAAELW010000174.1 GCA_024226235.1 bacterium | reverse complement strand
GGAAACAGGCAACTTAACAACCGTGCCTGGCCCCTCTCTTCACACCGGACACGTTTCCCGGTCATTCCCTCCGATCTCTGGGTCTGTTCGGTTATGCGAACGTGCGGTTCACAGCGGCCTCGACCGCTGCATGGGCACCACCGCGTAGAAAGCTTCCGGGTGCGGGTCAGCTCTTCGACAGCGACGCCATGAACTCTGCACCCGTCTGGCGCGGATGGTTACCTTCGAACGAGTAGCCCTCGGGTTTCTCGTCGATGTAGATCTCACCCGCCAGCCGAAAGGCCGATGCGTCGTCGAAGGCCCCCACCCAGATGATCTGGTGGTCGGACTCTTTCAGGCGGTAAAAGAGATTGGTGCCGCAGGTCTTGCAGAAGCCGCGCTCGGCCCACGCAGATGACTCGTATGCCGCGATGTTCTCCCCGCCGTCGAATTCCACGCTGCCCACCGACGCTCCGAGGCCAGGTGCGCCCGACCACTTCCGGCACATGCCGCAGTGGCAGGCGTGAATCTCCGTCACGACCTCACGGGCGGTGAAGGTCACTGCGCCGCACAAGCAGCGGCCTGCCATCGAAGGGATGCTCATTTTGTCTCCTGTGGGTATTCCGGATCAGGGGACGAGTGTACCGAGCCGGGACCGGCCGCGAACTCCTGGACGACGTCATTGATGACGAGGCCTGTCAGCGGACCCCAGCGCCTGATGGCTCCTCCGACGTCGGCACCTGATCCAGCCCATAGTAGGCATGATCCAGTCCCTCCTCCGAGAAGTGGACGATCCGGAAGCCGGAGGGATCTTTGCCGAGAGGCATCCCGACCGGGCCGGTCGTGATCATCTCCAACTCGCCCTCCCGTCCCTGCGCATTCCTGTGATAATGGCCCGCGAGTATCGCGTCTACCTGGTGAGCCTGGAAGAGATCGAGATAGCCCCGTCGGGTCTCCTCCGAGAGGTTGAAGTAGCCGTCGTCCTCGTCGGGCTCCGAAAGAAAGTACGGATGGTGTTGGAATACCAGGATGTGCGCCGCGCCCGATGCCTGCGCCCGCGGCAACTCTGCGCGGAGCCAGGCCAGCTGTGCGTCCGTCTCGTTCCTTACGGCGTCTGGCTCGTCGATGATGATGCTGTTCAGCACGATCCCGTGGACATCCCCGTGGCGGAAGGAGTACCAGTCCTTCCCGAAGTTCTCCCGGTACCAGGCCAGCGTCTGCGGCGTAGGCTCGTTCTCGAGATCGTGGTTCCCCGCAACGAGATGCAGCGGAATCGAGGGGTCGAGCTTTGCCGCGATGCGTTTGAACTCCTCGGTCTGGCCCGCGTGTCCGGGCGTGTTGATGAGATCCCCGCAGATCACGACGAATGCTGGCCTCAGGCGGTTTGCGTGCGCGATCGCCTGTTCGAAGCGAATGGTCTCCTCCTCGAAGGAGTCATCGTTCCATGGCCAGCCGAGGTAGGAGAACAAGGCCGGTTTTGCGAACATCCCGAACTGTGGATCGGCCATCTGAAGGAAGAACCCTTCGCTTCGGGCTTCGGCCGTCGTTCCGAGCCCGGCCAGGAGAATGCTGATCGCGATCCGCCACTTCATCATCCACGGAGGGTACACGACGAGACCGTCGGGATCGTGTTCCGCGACGCAGTGAAGACGTCTCGTCAGATCTCCAAATCAGGCATAGCCTCGCCGGCGCGAATCGGCGATGCTCGCCCGGCTTTCGAGTAGCAGGAGACAAGCCTGGTGCCGACGTGTTCGCGCGGATTCGACGACGCACTGGAAGATCTCGCCCGAGAGGGGCTGAATTGGCTTGCCTACGTCCCCGCGTCGCAAGGTCCGAAGCCTCCGCCCGGTTTGCCAGCCAGTGAAGGCCGTGGCTTGTTGCTGCTGCTCTCGTTCGGGTCGAGCTTCGGCCGACGGACGGGCTTCGAGGAGGGGAGCGAGACGGATCCATTCGATAGGCGCAGTGCAGAGCTGGCAGAATCCCTGCTGGATGACTGGTTGCGGCCCGGCGATCCGGAAGCGCGACGGGTCTACCCGGGCGGCCCGGCACTCGATCTCCGAGCCTGGTTGGCAGCCGGCGGTGTGCAGCACGATGCTCCGATTCGCACCGGGATCCGTCCCGACTCCGGCCCTTGGCTGGCGGTGCGCGCAGCACTCTGGACGGCCATCGACCCCGGGTATCGCCAGGCCATTGCACGACGCTACCCCCCGCTCGGCTCGGAAGCCTCGCCCTGTGTGGCATGCCAGCGGATGCCTTGCATCGACGCATGCCCTGGCGGGGCTCTGGCGCCGCTCGCGCCCAACGGTGAGGTCGATCCGCAGGCCGGGGGCTTGGATTCCTGTATTCGCTACCGCCTGCGTCCCGATTCTCCCTGCGCCGAGCGCTGCCCCGCGCGCCTCGCCTGTCCGATCGGGTCGAGCTTTCGATACGACGACGCGCAGCTCCGTTACCACTACCGCGTCTCCCTGCGCGCCCTGCAGGCCTGGCGTGCGGAGCACCCGGAGACAGCACAGCCCTGAGTCTCCCGTGCTCCTGTGTGCGTCCCCGAGGGTCCGAGGGCCGGAGTGAAAAGGCGTTCAAAGTCAGCCGGTTATGGCAGGCCGCCAGGATACTTGTCGGAAAAGTGATTTGACCAAATATTCATAGTTGACCAAACGGTCATTCTTGAGTATCAATAAGGCATGGTCAAATCAAAACCCGCGAGCCGAGCCGACCGCAGACGCCTTCGAACCCGGGCCGCCCTGCTCTCGGCGGCGCGTGAGGTGTTCGCTTCACAAGGGGTGGGCGCCACCACCATCCAGGACATCACCGACGCAGCCGACGTTGC
>JAAELW010000173.1 GCA_024226235.1 bacterium | reverse complement strand
CCGGCCCTTGTCTTAACAGACTTGCCTTAGCAGCCTTGCCTTGACGGTCTCGTCTTGACTTCAGCCGCCTACGGGGTTGGTGGCGGTGGTCCTTGCGCGCCGCTCCTGGGGTGGCTCTGGGCTGCACACGCCTTTCGGGCAGAACGCGACTTTGAACACTTCCGCTGCGAGCTGGCTGCCGCTCATCCAGAAGAGCGGGCCCTGTACCGCAACTGTCGCCACCGCGATGCGCGGCGCCTCCGCAGGGGCGACGCCGATGAACCACTCGTACCGGCCCGTCGGATCGGTGCCGTTCAGGCTGCCGGTCTTACCCGCTACATCGATGCCTTTGAGAAGCGGGTGCCCACGGCGGGTCCGGAACGCCTTGCGAGCGGTCCCGCGGCGGGTGGTATCGACCAGCATCTTGCGAAGGTCATCTGCCAGGCTCGTGGTCAGCACGCGGACCGGAGCTTTCGGCGGATCCAATGGCAGGAGAGCTCCATCCTCGGATTCGATCCGGGAAACCCATCGCGGCTGGAGCTTGTTGCCATGGGCGAGCACACCAGCCAATTGCACCGCATGAAGCGGTGTAATGCGCAGGCCGTCGAGTCCGGAGCCGAGCTCGCCGAGTTCGAGTCGATCCTCGGCCTGGACCGTGACCTCGCCCGCCACGTGATGACCGGCTGGCGGGGAGAGGAAGCCGAAGCGATCGATCGCGCGCAACAGGCTGTCCCGACCAATCCGGTGCACCGCGTACTGCGCAAAGCACTTGTTGTTCGAAGTCGTCAACGCCTTGCGAAGATTGTCCTGGTTTCCGCCTCGTTGGGGCGGGTCCAGATGGCTTCGGCGCAGGCGATAGCGACCCCCCGTGAAGCGGCAGGTCTCGTGAGCAGCGGAAGGACGTTTGTCCAGCAGCGCCGCCGCAGTGACGACCTTCACCAGCGATGCCGCCGGGTAGGCCTTCCCAGGCGGAAACCGCTCCGGGTCGGTGGAGACATAGGCCAGCAGTTCGCCGGTCTGCGCATCCATCACCAACACATGGCCCAACTCGACTCGCCCCCGGTCGAGGACCTTCCAGATCTTCTGGGTCAGATCGGGATCGAGGGTGTACTCGACGCGAAGGTTCCCGGGGAGGAGCGCTGGTTCCAGGCGTCCGCGCCCCACCGGCGGCTCCAGAGCCCCCTCGGGGAGTGCCGATAGCTGCTGAGGAGGCGGCTCCGATGCGACCGGCGGCGGCTCCTCTGCCGCGGGAGGCTCGAGCCCGGGCGCATCGACCTTCGAGAGCACGACGCTGATCACCAGACCCGAAACGACCAGCAGAACGCCGGCTGCAATCGTCAACCGGCCCCGGAGCGTCATCCGGCGACCGCCACCTGCCGCCGACGTCTGGGAAACCTTCGCGAAACCCTTGCAGGCTGCTTCTCGAGCGCTCGCCAGCCACCTGGCCCAGGGCCGGCGACGACGCGTGCGCGTAAAGAACGGTCGCGGTCCGGGCCGCTCGTCTCCCCCCTGCATCTCCAGTGGATCTCCTTCTGCATCAGCTGGGCTCATGGGCTGAGCCCTCAATCCTGTGTCGGCCCGCTCGCTCCGTAGCGCAAGCCCTCATCGCGTATCGGTCTGCACCCCGGGGGAATGGGTGCGTGGGCTCACCAGACCGAGCCGCGGCCCTTCATACCTGGACCACGCGCTCGACTTCCGGAACGACCTCCTTCAGCCGTCCCTCGATTCCAAACCTCAAAGTCGCCGTGGCGCTTGGACACCCCACACACGAACCCTGCAACATCACGCTGACGACGCCGGCTTCGAAGCCGATGAACGCCACATCTCCACCGTCCATCGCGACCGCCGGTCGGATCTCGTCCTCGATCACGGCCTTGATGCGCTGCTCCACCTCACCGCCAGCACCAGCCGCATCCACCTCGAAAGCCGAGCCGAGAGCGTCCTCACCACTATCGGCGAACGCTTTGATCGCGTCCACGACGGGCCCCGCCAGATCGGTCCACTGCGGCTCTTCCTGCTTCGTCACGGTGACGAAGCTTCCACCGATGAACACCCCCACCACACCGGGGACATCGAACAGCCTGGCAGCCAGCGGGGAAACCTGCTCACCAACCGGCTCTCGAAAGTTGGCCGTGACACCCGACGGAGCCAGCGCCACGGAGAGCATCCACTTGATGCTCTGCGGATTCGGCGTGCGCTCAGCGTGCATCCGAAAGCCGGGTCCGAGGTTGGCAGAGGTCATGCGGGTGTCCTTGCGGGGGGGCCTTGTTAGCGTAGGGAGCCGGGCGCCATTTCACACGTCGGTCCGAGCAGCCCCGGGGTGCGGAAACAGCTCTGCCTCCAGACCCTCGAGATGCAGCACCAGGTGCCCTTGGGTCCGCGCTTCGCGGACCTCTCGCTCTCCGTTATAGCCCCAGCTGGCCAGCGCACAACGCACCCCCAACGAGGCCACCGAGGCCAGGTGGTTCAGCTTGTCGTCAACGAAGGTGATGTCGACCATTGCCACACCGGTACTGCTCGCCAGCGCCTGTAGATGAGCCCGCTTGTTGCGACCAGTCTCCTTGTCGAGCACCCGTTCGGGCGGGAAGAGATCGGCGATGCCATAGCGCTCCAGCAGCCGGTCTACCGAGGCCCGGTCCTTCGCAGTGGCGATCGCCAAGATCACGTCACGGGACCGGCGCCGCAGCACGGACAGGATTTCCGGGTAGGGGCGCATTTCGGAGAGCCAGCCCTCCGGATCCCGTGCGGCCCAGGCCAAGCGCACCTCGTAGAAGCGGGCGTGGAAGGCCGCCAGCTCGCCCACATCCAGAGTGGCAAAGAACGCGTCGTACGCCGGCTGATCCGGCAGTGGAACCCCGGCATCCAGCGCAGCCAGTACGACGGCGAAGTCCTCGGCCCGATTGCCGAGAGGCATCCGATCGACGAAGGATGCATATAGCTCCGGTGCCTTCGAGGCGCGGGTAACCCCAGGTAGTCCGCTGTCGGGCCGAAGCTCCCGATAGCTCTGCAACGCGACGACGAAAGCCTCTCGGGCCGACTCGGAGATCACCCCGTCGAAATCGAGAGCGAGGAGCTTCACGTGCCAACCTCGAGAACCGCGGCCCCCCGGATACGGTCTTCGGCGAGGTCGAGAAGTGCCTCGTTCGCGCGCTCGAGCGGGTAGGAGACAGTATGCGGACGGATCGGAATCTCGGCTGCGAGGCGCAGCAACGCACGGGCATCCTGCCGGGTATTGGCGGTGACACTCACCAGTTGTCGCTCCTGGAACAGATGGCGGGCGTAGTCGAGCGGTGGAATCGCACTCAGATGGATGCCCGCAACTGCGAGAGTGGCACCGCGATCGAGAGCTTCGAGTGCGGGCGGCACGAGCGTACCGACAGGCGCGAAGAGAATCGCACCATCCAGGCGCTCGGGCATCGGTTCGGCTGCGTCGCCTACCCAATCGGCCCCCATCTCCCGGGCCAGATCCTGATGGGGGCCCCCTCGGCTCGCCACGTAGACCTGGCAGCCATGATGCCGGGCAATCTGAAGCACGATGTGGGCCGAACCACCGAAGCCGAACAGGCCGAGACGCCCTCCGGGCTTGACCCGGGAACGAACCCAGGCGCGGTAACCAATGACACCCGCGCACAGAAGCGGTGCCAATTGCGCGGGGTCGACGTCTTCCGGCAGCGGATGAACGAATTCGGCCGGAGCGACCACGGCCTCGGCATAGCCACCGTCGCAGTTCCAACCCGTGAAGATCGGCTCCAGGCAGAGGTTCTCCTCACCTCGGAAGCAGAAGCGGCAGCGGCCACAGCTGCGATGCAGCCATGCGACGCCGACCCGCTCACCCAGCCGAGGCTGGGTGACCCCGGCTCCGAGAGCCTCCACCCGCCCCACCACCTCATGGCCCGGGATCACATGGGGCCGGCGGACATCGAGATCGCCCTCGACCACGTGAAGGTCGGTGCGGCACACGCCGCAGACCTCGACCCGCACCCGAAGCTCACCGGGGCCGGGCTCGGGCAACCGACGTTCAGCCGGGCGCAGCGGGCGTTCCGCCACCGGTCTGGGCCCATCGACTTCCATCGCGCGCACCAGCATCCGTTAGCACGCCGCTGAGCAAAGGACCCGTGGACCTTCCCCAGCAAGAATCCGGTCCCAGCCGAAGACCGGCCGGCCGGAGTAGCTACTCTCCGCGGGCTGTGGCCGGAACCCGAGGATACACCAAACGTTGGCAGCGGATCCTGCCCTGGATCATCTCGATCTCGGCCCTCGTCTACGTGTTCGGCTACGCGACAGATTGGGAGCGCCTGGTCGAGGCCACTCGCCAGGCGAACCTGCCACTGTTCGTACTGGTCGCTTCCCTCGACAAGCTGGTGTTCTTCTTCATCTGGGCCTGGCTCCAAGCGGAGGCGCTGAACCGACTTGTCACACCCGTGCCCCGCCGAACCGTCCTCTCGATCCGGGCCGGCTCTGAGCTCTTCCGGGCAATCAGCAACCCGCTGGCGGATGCGGCCTTCTTGCTGGGCATCTCGCGCCTGACCGGCGGACGGCTCGACGCCATCGTGACCGTCGCCCTGGTGCCATTCGTCACCCATCTCGTGGTCCTGCTGCTCCAACTCTCGGTGACTCTCCCCTTCCTACCCGTTGGCTCCAACGGCAACGAGTTCGTGGTGATGACAGCAATCTTGGGCTGGTCGGTCCTTGGCCTGATCGTGCTCGGCCTGCGATTTGCCCCGGCAGGCCGAATGCCCGGCGTGGCGCGAGCCCTGGCCTGGCTGGAGCGAATCCCGATCCGCCAGTTGATGCCGTTTATCGTCTGGTTCGCAGTGCTGGCCGTCTTCGACGTGGCGATCCAGGGTGTAGCGACACGGGCCTTCGGCACACCCATTCCGTGGATCGTGCTCGCCGGACGTATCCCCCTGCTCTACCTGGCCTTGGCAGTCCCTTCGGTGGGAAACTTCGGAGTGCGGGAGTTCACCTGGGCGGAGCTGTACGCGGGCTACGGCGATCGGGACGCATTGATTGCTTACGCCTTCGCGACCAATGCGATCTTCCTGGTGTGGAACGTACTGATCGGCGTGTTCTTCCTGCGTCGAGCCATCGCGTTGGTGGGCGAAGTGCGACGTACCCGCAAGAGCGGCGAGGCCGTGCCCGAACCAATGCTCCACGACGCGCTGGACGGCTGAAGCTCAGCCTCCCTCGCGCTGGCGCTGGCGATCCCCGCTCCGATTGAGGATCTGGCGGGGGAACGCGTCCACCAGGAACTGGACGACGTCGCGCACCGACACCACGAAGACGGGGCACCCATTGCCGTTGACGACCGGCACGTGGCGGAAGCCACCGACGCTCATCTGGTTCAGCGCGTCAGCAATGGTCTGGTCTTCGCCCAGGCACTCGGGGTCCGGCGTCATCACCTCGTTAAGCGCAAGGGTGGCCGGATTGCGCCCTCCGTCAACGACACGAAAGAGCACGTCCCGCTCGGTGAAGATGCCAACCACCGAACTCGCGGGTGTACCGTCTTCCGTCACCAGAACCACTCCGCGATGCTCACCCTTCATCGCTCGAATCGCGTCCGTCACCGAGTTCGCAGGCCCGAGGACCACGGGCTTGCGGGCCCGAAGAGTGCTGGCTGGCTCCTTGAGAAGCCGGGTATCGAAGCCACGATCCCTCGGACCGCGGCCATCCAGGGAATCAAAATAGGCCTCATCCTTGTACTCGAGGCCGTCGGAGAAGCCATTACGATCGCGCGGCATGTGGAGCCCTCCCGAAGCTTGGGGCGTTCCGGAGGATACCACGATCGAGCGGAATTCAGCGAATGGCGCGAATCTCGACTTGAGGGCCACTTAGGGAAAACCCTAACCCGTTTCCGACGCGCCCGAGAAGGACCGAGACGTCCGAATGAAGCTCTTCGGGACGCGTGGCGCGGGCAATCCGCCCGGAAGGCAGGTTGCGGCCGAGCTTGCGGGCAATCGGTCCCTTGGGGCCAAGCAATCGTTTGGCGTCCAGGCGCTCGAGCGCTGTCTCATCGCCGGGCGCGGGCGCATGAGCGCGTATCAGACGCTCGAGTCGGGCGGTTTCGGTCGGACCGAGGCGAAGCGCCCTGCGGATAGGGTCTGGAGCGAGCAAATAGCTCTCTATGTGCCTCCGGCCCCAGGAGAACGACTGCAGGCCTTCCCGCTCAGGGAGCCGAAGCTCCTGGTCATCGCGATCGAACACGCAGAGCCCTCGGGTTTCGGGCCGGGATCGGCGCAACTCGTCGAGATGCTGACGCGCGCGCTCGGGTTGTCGACCACCGAGGATCACGAGAGCCCCGGCAAGAGCCCGAGACAAGGGTGGTGACAACCCCCGCGCCCAACCACGCAAGATCTCTCCATCGCGCGCACCCTCGACATAGACGACGTAGGGTTTTGCGCTGCGGATCGACACACAACCTCCAATAGATTCGATTGATTCCAACGTACCCTGAAAATGTGGTCCTTGTCACGAAACCCGATATAGAGCTACTCTTAACTCGGAAGTAGAGGGAGGGTATCCTCTTGATTGGCGCCGTGATTGCAGATGACCATGCCATCGTTCGAGAGGGTTTGCGCCGTCTGCTCGAAGCGGAAGAGGATATCGAGGTCTTCTCTGAAGCCTCGGATGGGTGCGAAGTACTCGAAGAGGTTGCGAAGCACCGACCCCAGGTGGTGATCCTGGATATCTCGATGCCTAACCTGGGCGGCCTCGAAACACTGGAACGGCTCCGGCGCGCCCACCCGGACGTCAAAGTGATCCTGCTCTCGGTGCACGCCGACCCGCCTTACATCCAGAGCGCCGTGAACCTCGGTGCCGACGGCTACGTGCTGAAGAACGGCCGAGTGAGCGAAGTGGTCTCCGCAGTTCGCGCGGTCACCAAGGGAGGCAGCTACTTCAGCCCGCCGGTCGCAAAGGAAATCGTGGAACAGCTTCGCACACCGAATCGGGATGGCGCCGAGCCCTTCTCGGTGCTGTCCACTCGGGAGCGCGAAGTCCTCCAGTTGATCGCCGAAGGCCTATCCGCCAAGGAAGTGGCCAGCGACCTCGGCATCAGCACCAAGACCGTCGAAGCCCACCGAACCAGCGTGATGCGCAAGCTCGGCGCGCGAAAAGCCACCGAACTCGTCCGCTACGCCCTCCGCCACGGCCTCATCGAACCGTAGATCCGCCAAGATGGCTGTTAAGACAAGGGCCGGTCCCATTTGTTAAGTTGCCGATTTCCCCTTCGGG
>JAAELW010000172.1 GCA_024226235.1 bacterium | reverse complement strand
GGTGGCACGTGGGAGGGCCTGGATGGGCTTGAAGGCGGCTCGGGGCGAGGATGGGATCGTGCGCTGCGGCTGGCCTGGCGAGCATGCCGACTACCGCGCCTACCACGACGAGGAGTGGGGATTCCCGGTCCGAGATGACACTCGGCTCTTCGAGAAGATCTGTCTGGAGGGCTTCCAGAGTGGGCTCTCCTGGCTGACCATCCTGCGAAAGCGGGAGAACTTTCGCCGGGCGTTCGCCGGCTTCGATTTCGAACGGGTCTCTCGCTGGAACCAGCGCAGCGTCGAGAGGCTGCTGCGTGACGCGGGCATCGTGCGCCATCGGGGCAAGATCGAGTCCACCCTGAACAACGCGCGCCAGGCCTGTGCGATGGCAGACGAATTCGGCTCGTTGGCCGCCTTCTTCTGGCGCTTCGAGCCGGAGGCAAAGAACCGTCCGAAGCGGATGACGGTGGCCGCACTGGGCAAGCTGACGGAGAGCGTTGAATCCCGTGCCCTATCGAGGGAGCTGAAGCAGCGCGGTTGGTCTTTCGTCGGACCGACGACCGCCTACGCCTTCATGCAGGCCATGGGCCTGGTCAACGACCATCTCGATCGCTGCGATGTGCGTGGCGATGCCGAGGCCGCACGGGCTCGCTTCCGACGACCCGAGACCCTGCGCACCTGAATTGGCTTCCCCGGAGCTCAGGCCTCCGGCACCTCGCGTTGCAGAAGCCATGCTTCGAGCATGCGATTCACCGTCTCCGGCGCCTCCTGCTGCACCCAATGAGAGACACCCGGCAGGTAACGCAGTGTGAGATCCGAAACATGCTGCCCGGTTCCATAGGTGAGTTCCTTGCCCAGCGCCGGATCGTTCTCACCCCATAGCATCAACGTGGGAGTCTCGATCTTTGCCAGCGGCTCGTCGCGGCCGAAGCTCGTTCCGGCAGCACGATACCAGTCGATCATCGCCTTCATGCCACCTGGACGAAGAGCGTTGCTCCGGTACACATCGATCAGCTCGTCCGGAAAGCGGCTGACATCCATCCCGGGCTGGCGAAATGCCCGTTCCAACATCACCGCACCCCGACTCGTGAGCAGCCATTCGGGGAGCCGCGGAATCTGGAAGAACGCCGCATACCAGGAGCGCATCCTCTGGCGCCAACCATTCCGAAGCCCCTCACGAAAACACGTCGGGTGAGGGACGTTCATGATCACCAGACGGTCGAGGCGGCGTACCTGCTCGGCGGCAAAGGTCCAGGCAACCATGGCACCCCAGTCGTGACCGATCAGCACCACCTGATCGACATCGGCCGCATCGATCAGATGACCGACGTCGCTCGTCAAATGTTCGATCTCGTAGTCGGCCTTGTTCGGGAAGATCGTCGAGGCCCCATAGCCGCGCTGGTTCGGTGCCCACACCTTGTAGCCGAGTCGGGCGAGAAGTGGCATCTGCCATCGCCAGGAGACCGCATGCTCCGGGAATCCATGCAGGCACAACGCCAGCCGTCGGCTCGAAGGATCACCCGCCGTATACACCTCGAAGCGCACGTCTCCTACCTCGACGAACTCGACCTTCACTCCCTCACCCAGCAGACTCATTCTGTCTCCTCCAGCATCGCTTCATAGGACGTATCGATCAGATCCGCGGCCCTGATGCCGAGCTGCTCCATCAGCCGATCGACCTTCCGACGCTCCTCCACTTCCGCTTCCGGGCTCGCGTCGAAGACCGCTTCGAGTTCGAGGAACGTCCCCAGCCCCTCGACCCGATCGAGATGGATCCGCACATTCCCGACCATCGCAATCTCGCGTTGCTTGCGAACTACCTTGTGCACACCGAGCAGCTCACGGAGCAGACGCAGTGTCTCCTCGGGCTCCGGGACCGGAACGAGCTGATAGTCCGACCGCTTCGGCCCTTGTTGATCCGGCCGCAGATAGGGAATCAGCTGTGCCCCGGCCCGCGATGACTCCCGCAGCTTCAGTCGCCCACGGCGAGTGCAGAAATACGTATCCACCTGACGCTCGGCGCCCACCCAGCTCGTCGCGATCGCCTCCGCGCGTGCGCGCGCAGAAGCCAGATCCGCGCAGCGCGCCTTGATCTCGATATTGGCCTTCGGCATCCCACCCCGGGTATACCTCATCGGGCCCCGGGTATACCTCCCCGGCAAGAGGCGGAGCATGCTGTTTCGAGATCGCTCGGAACGTCGGGGTCAGGGCGTGTCGATGCGGAGTTCGCGTACACCATCGGGCACCTGGAAGACGAAGCGGCCGGGCTCGAGGGCAAGATTGATCTTCAGGTCTTCGAAGATGACCTCAGTGCGGTTGCCCAGCACGTCGACGACCAGTGTGCGGGTGATCACGCCTCTGGTCGGGTCCACGTCGAGTTCCAGCCGCTGATAGGTGGCCGGCTGAAGCGGCGACAGGACGAGATGGACCGGTGTCGCGTCACAATCCGTCGCGGTGACACTGTAGGTCTCGAGGATCCGGCCGGAGCCCAGCAGAAACTGGATTGCCGCCGCAGACAGGAACGCCTCACCTACCTCGAGGATCTGCACTTCCTTCGCGGCCGGATCGTAGACCCAGAGCGTGGAGCCATCGCTGACCACCTCGCTCGGCTCGGGCTCCGTGTAGCGCCACCTCATCTTTCCAGGCTTGGCGAACTCGACACGTCCCGAAGCGCGCTGCCCCTCCCCCGCACTCGCTCCAAACGCAACGCTCTGCGTCGTCTGCTGGAAGCTCGCCGAGAGATCGCGCACATCGTCATAGTAGGCCTGCACGCGGCCGGCCATGGCGACGCCACACGTTTCCGACCCTGTCCCGGGCTCAGCCGGGGCTACGGGCACGCCCGGAGCCGGATCGGCTTCGATGGGACCACCTCCAGCGGCACTGCCGGCCGACGGAATCCACAGCAGAGCTCCTGCCAGGAGCAGGCAGAACGCTCGGCTCATTCTTCGTCGCCACCCATCGGCTGGACGAAGACCTCGCGGGATCGGGTACCGACCTGGGGGCCGACCACACCTTCCTGCTCCATCTGTTCGATCATCCGCGCTGCCCGGTTGTAGCCCACCTTGAGCCGGCGCTGGATGTAGGAGATCGATGCATTGCGGGTTTCGGCCACGATCTGGACGGCCAGATCATAATGCTCGTCGGCTTCCTCGTCGGGCATCCCCTCGCCGGCCAAGGCTGCCTCTTCGATCCGCACGAGATCATCGTCGAACTTCGGTGCGCCCTGCGCCCGGAGATGGGCAACGAGCTTCGTCACCTCTTTTTCCGAGACGTATGAGCCATGCAGACGTTGGAGCTTCGAGGTACCCGGCGGCAGGAACAGCATGTCCCCATTGCCTAACAAGGTATCCGCTCCTCCCTGGTCCAGGATCGTTCGTGAATCCGTGCGCGATGAAACCTGGAAGGAAATACGCGAGGGAAAATTGGCCTTGATGATGCCCGTCAACACGTCGACGCTGGGCCTTTGGGTCGCGAGGATCAAGTGGATTCCCGAAGCGCGAGCCATCTGAGCGAGGCGCTGCAGGCTCTCCTCGACGTCGCGTGCCGAGACGACCATCAGGTCGGCGAGCTCGTCGATCACCACGACGATGTACGGAATGCGCTGATACTCGACCTCTCGACCTTCGTCCTCACCGGCCAGGGGCTTCAGACGATAGGTCTTCTTGCCCTCTTCCAACGCCTCGTCAATGCGTGTATTGAATTGCAGGATGTTGCGCACACCGAGAGCGGCCATCATCCGGTAGCGCTCTTCCATCTTCAGGACGATGCCCTTCAGTGCTGCCGAAGCCCGTTTCGGCTGGGTGACGACGTCCGCGATCAGATGAGGAATGCCCTCGTAGATCGAGAGCTCCAGCATCTTGGGATCGACTAGCAACAGCTTCACTTCATCGGGTGTGGCCCGCACCAGGATCGAGCAGAGCAGCGAGTTCAGGAACACGCTCTTGCCCGTTCCGGTCGCACCGGCCACGAGCAGATGGGGCATGGCTGCCAGGTTGGCCTCTACCGGATTCCCGAAGATGTCCTTGCCGAGAGCGAGCGTGAGCTTCGACTCATGGGTACGAAAACCCTTCGACTCCAGCAGATCTCGGATGTAGACCGTTTCCCGGTCCGGGTTCGGAACTTCGATTCCCACCACCGATTTACCGGGGATCGGGGCGATGATCCGGATCGACATCGCGCGCAAGGCCAGGGCCAGATCGTCCGAGAGGTTCGTGATCCGGTTGACCTTCACACCCGCTGCCGGCTCGAATTCGTACATCGTGATGACCGGGCCGGGGTGCACGGTAACCACCCGTCCGTTGACGCCGAAGTCCAGGAGCTTCTTCTCGAGAATCCGAGAATTCATGATCAGGCTGTCGCGGTCGAACGTCCGGCTCCCCTCCGGCGCCTGCTGGAAGACTTCTGAAACATCAGGCGGCGAGTAGGGGCCGAAAGAGGTGCTCTCCGAAAACGTGAAAGCCCCCTGCTCCGGCTCCGGCTTGCCGCTGCCCCTGTGATCGACGATGTCGGGTGCGGCCCCCTTGCGAGAGCGCGTCGGCTTGGCCGCATCGCGAACCGGAATGTCCTTGGTCTCGGGATCACCGCCAATCTCGACCTCTTCGTCGCGAGCCTGCCGCCGCGCGCGGCGCGCACGGCGCTCCCGCCAGACCGTGATTCCCGCCGGCAACCTCGCAAGCTGCTGCCCGACGCGCACGCTGCCGTCGTGAACGAGCGCAAGACCTGCACCCAGGCCGGCTCCCGTCCATTGAGCGGCCAGCCCCGCCCCTTGGCCCAGCCGAGCCAGGGCCACCCCCGGTGGTACGCCGGCTACGCCGAGCACGCCCACCAGCAGCGCCAGCACATTCAACGCCAGGGCCCCAGGACCCGATAGCAGCGTGCGCTCGATCGGTGCGATCACCGAACCGAGCCACCCTCCGCTGGCAAAGGCCAGATGCGGGGCCAGCGATTCCAGCAACTCGGGCAGCGCGGCAAGACTGAGGAGCAGCAGCAAAGCTCCGACCCAGAAACGCGTCGGGGGCAGATGGATCGTACCGGGCAACATCAGCCGGAGGCCCAGCAGCAGCATCCCGACGACCGGAACCGCAGCACCCGCACCGACGGCGCGAACCAGCAGCCCAGCCAGGGTCGCACCGGCCACACCACCCCCGTTGCGGACGGGCTCCCAGACACCGACCGGATCCGCTGGGTCGAAAGTCCAGAGGGCGACACCGCCCAGCAACGCCAGACCGACGAGCGCGACCCCGGCCACTTCGCGACCGACCGTCTGGAAGGCGCCTCCTCCGCTCCGACCGCGGCGCGCCTTCTTCTTCTTCTTTTTGCGACGCGAGCCGCGCGTGGCCTCAGCCATCCCTGCGTCCCTCACCCCTTGGGACCTGCCCTGCCCAGGCCCAACTCCCTGAAATCAAAGGAGAACAGCTCCTGGCCGGTGCAAGGTACAGAACGGACCGGGCCCGTGGTACATGCACTGTTCACAGCGCAGGGGAACCTGGCCCCCGGCCAGCTGACGGTAGGAATACCATCGTCAGGGGCCGTATCATCGAAGGAGACTCGAGCGGTTGCAGACTCCTAGAAGGGAATCTCGCTCGGCGGCGGCTCACCTGGATCGAATCCACCGCCTCCGCCAGAGGGCGCGTTCCGATCATCTCCGCCGCCCCCGGACCCTTCGGGGCCACCCCCGCCACCGGGCGCATCAGGGCCGCGCCCGCCGCCTTCACGGCGCGGGCCACCGAGGAACTGGACGGTCTGCGCGACGATCTCGGTGGTGCGCTGCTTCTGGCCTTCCTTGTTCTCCCACTCCTGGGTCTGGATTCGTCCCTCGATGTAGACGGTCCGGCCCTTTGCGAGGTATTGGGCGCAGTTCTCTGCAACGCGACCCCACACGACGATACGGTGCCATTCGGTGCGGTCTTCGCGGCGACCGTCCTTGGTGGTATAGGACTCGCTAGTCGCGAGGCTGAAGTTGGCGACAGCCTGGCCGCCCTTCGTGTAGCGAAGCTCGGGATCGCGGCCGAGGTTTCCGATCAAGATCGCTTTGTTGATGCCTGCCATGGGGGGAGCGCTCCGAGACAAAAGGGGTGTCTCGCGATCATCCCGCGCCAGAGTCGGACCGTCAATGGCGAACTGCCGTTCACGTGTCAGATGCAGGGCAATGGCGAACTGCCGTTCACGTGTCAGATGCAGGGCAATGGCGAACTGCCGTTCACGTGTCAGATGCAGGGCAATGGCGAACTGCCGTTCACGTGTCAGATGCAAACGGTGTTCTGTGCGAAATCTCTACTGGCCGGTTCGCAGCAGCAGAACCAGCTGATTGATTCGCTCTCGAGCGGCGCTGTCGAGTTCGCCGAACTCGATGCCCATTCCGGATGATTCGACACGCACCACGCGCCCGCTCAATTTCACGGGCTGTTCGTCACCGGGCAGCTGGAATTGCAGCTGCACGAGTTCTTCCAGATCGAGCGGCTGCTCGGTCGCGATGAACACGCCCCCTTCGTTGATGTTGCGGGTGAACTCCGAGAACAGCGAATCGACTGTCTCGTACTCGATCCGGATCGTGACCGGAGTACGTGTCGACCTGCGCCGCTCAACGAACGTCTGGATCTCTTCCCGGGCATCCTCGACCATGGCCTCTCTTCGACCTGTACCCGCTGGAGGCTTTAGGACCTGGATCCCCCGGGGGGAAGCATCCTGGTGCCTGGCGAGCTTCTGGACGCATCGTCGAATGCCCCGGCCTCCCGCAGAGATGCGAACCCCCGTTCGGCCACTACGACGTGGTCGAGCAGGGGTACGCCGAGGAGCTGACCCGCCTGAATCAAGCGGTGGGTCACCTGGCGATCCTCGGGGCTCGGGGTCGGATCCCCACTCGGATGGTTGTGGACCGCCACCAGAGCCGCGGCGCCCTCTCGTAGGGCTGGGCGAAACACCTCCCGGGGATGGACCAGGCTCGAGGTAAGCGTGCCTTGCGAGGTGAGGACCTCCCGAATCACCCGATGCCGGCCGTCGAGAAGCAGCACGAGAAAGCGCTCGTGAGGAGCGTCGCGCAGGCTCGAGTGAAAATGACGAAAGATGTCCTCGGGACTGCGGATCGCATCGCCCTCGCGCAGGCGCTGGGCAGCCAGGCGCCGCCCGAGCTCGACCGCGGCAAGCAGGCTTGCACTCTTGGCGATACCCACGCCGGGCGTCCGGCGAAGCTCTGCGGCAGAAGCCGCCGCCAGCGCACGCAGCCCACCTGGAGCCAGGAGATCTTCGGCCAGCTGAAGAACCCCGCGGCTGCCGGAACCGGTCCCGAGCAGCAACGCCACGAGCTCCGCATCAGCCAGCGCAGCGGGGCCATGCCCGTGCAGGCGTTCACGAGGCCCATCTCTGGGTTCACTCGGCCTGGATTCTTCGCCCGTGAAGCTGCGAACTCGTCCGCCCATCGCGGATCTCCGAGGGACCGGAGGGGTGTCGTCGAATCAGGCTCGGCAGACGCGCTCGGCGGATTCTGCCTGATCGTAGGCCTTTGAGAACTGGTCCAGCGACAGCTCGGGAGCCAACAGCCCCCGCAACGTGCTGCGCCGATGCTCGGGCACCTCGATCCGGCCAACGAAGGCACGGATCAGTGCCAGGAAACCCTTGGCTTCGCCCGGCTGGCTCATCGCCGCAGCCAGCTCGAGCGGGCTCGAGCCGAGCAGCGTGGAGCCATCGGTCATGCGAATACGGCCTTCCGGAGAAACGGCGCCGAGCCGTTTCATCGCCGCTCGCACGTAGCGATCGGTGAAGGCACCGCGCTCCGAAAGCGCCCGCGACAGCGAGGACGGCTCGAGTGCCAGCCGAAGTGTCTCATCGAAACGCGCGGCACAGCCGTTCACCTCGCCGGGCCCGATCTCAGCCAGCGCTGCGCGTGCCTTGCGCGCAGCTTCGATCCCGCCGTCCGATGGCACCATCTCGACGGAGTAGACATAGAGGTCGCGCAGTTCATCCAGGCTTTGGCGAGAGCGCAGCTCGAACTTGCCAGCCGAGTCACGGGTCTCGACCCGCACAAGCAGATCCTCACCGAGCTGGAGCGCCTCTACAGCCGCCACGTGGGGGCTGGTCACCTGTGCCAACGTGGAACCCGCCTGCTCGCTCTTGGCGGTCTCTGCGAGGACCACCCCGAACCCATCCGAGCGGTTCTGCACGCGTACCGTCAGGGCCTCCTTGGTCAGGAAGGCCATCGACGAGCGGCCGGCCAGGTAGACGTGCGAGGCCGCAACCAACGTGTTGGGCAACGGCTCGAGTTCGAGCAGCAGCTCTTCCTGCTTGGAGGAGACGCGTATGCTGGCCTCCTTCTGGCGATATCCCTCCATGAAGGCGCGAATCATCACGGCGTCCCGAGGCCCTGCTTCGATGCGCTGGGGAAGGATGATCTTGACCGGTGCCTCGGTCTGCTCGTAGCGCTTCTGGAAGTTGGAACGGATGTAGAAGAGATCGAGATAGGCCCCGGAAGGCACGGTTTCGACCTTGATGAAGCGCTCGCCGTAGTTATGCGATGCGCGCAGGAAACCGAATACATTGCCCGGGGACCAGTCCGCCCTGTCCTCTGGGATCAGGTGGATCGTCTCCTCAGCAGAGAACCGGGACGGACCGAGCAGAGCAATCGCGAGCCCGACCATTGCCAGAGCCCGCAGGGCGGAAATCCATTCTCGTCGTCGAGCGCGCTTCAACATGTCCTCTCAGGTAGGCCACCGGGGAGAGGAGGCTACACGGCTTTCGAGAACCTTGCCCACGGGCGGGGCAGTGTGGCAGCCAGCCCGATGCTCAACGACTCGGAACGGCCGCGACCTGCTCGAAATGTGGAGCCACCCCACGGGCCCGAGGATCGCCACTCTCCCGCAGACGTGCCGCCAACACCGATGCAGTACCGGAATGGGCTGCAAACCGGGAGAGTTCGGCCAGCCAACGCTCGCGCGCCCGATCGGGGACGTTCTCCACCTCACGCAGGAACACCTGCGGCTCGCGCATCCCAAGACCGACATGCCAGGCATGCCACCGGCCACAACCCGATTCGGCGCCCCGCAAACAGGCCGCGAGCGGAGGCATCGCCGGAATCGTTGTGATCCGGCGGCGGACGGCCAGCGGCGCGGCGACCGAACGGGCCAGCGCAGGCCCGGCGGAGGACATCGGGGTGGTCTCGGGCGAAAGCGGGGCTCCCGCATCGGAACCCGCAGCCCCAAAACCCGGAAGGGTCACCTCCACCTCGACACCTTGCACCAGGATCAACAACGTCAACCCGAATGCGGCGGTCAGCAGCGGCGGGCCCATGCTCGAATCCATCCAGCGGCGCCACTGCTCACCGAACCTGCCAAAAACTCCGGGATCGGCCTCGCCAGCAGAGATCCTCGTCATCACCTGCTCTCCGAAATCCGGCGGTAAGTCGGCGGAGGAGGTAGAGAGGGTCCCTAACAGGTCGATGGTGCTCCGCAGCTCCGAGAGCTCCATGCGGCACTTGGGACAGGCCTCGAGATGACTCTCCATCCGGGCACGAACTTCCGGAGGCAGCGTTTCGTCGGCGTATTGGCTCAGGCGTCGGGCGCAGCTGGCATGCCTCATACGGACATGCCTTCCCTCTCCTCAGCCGCCTCGGCCGGCCGCTGATCCGGGGCCAGGTCTCGGAGGCGTTCTTTCAGTGCCTTGCGTGCCCGGTGAATTCGAGACTTCACGGTCCCTTCGGCAACCTGGAGCACCTGGGCGATCTCCGCGTAGGCGAGCCCCTCGATATCGAAGAGTACGACCGGCGCCCGCAGGGCAGGCGGCAGGCCCTGTAGCTCCTGCTGGACCCGCGCGCGGATCTCTCCGCCAGCGGCCGAATCTTCAGGGCCTCGCGGCACCGAGGGAAGTGCACTGCCGCCGGACTGCTCCCGTACCAATGCATCCATATGGGCGCGGCGGCGCCCCAGGGTGCGGCGGCGGTTCAAGGCGGCATTCATCGCTACCCGGTAGAGGAACGTGGAAAAGCGCGCCTCGCGGCGGAAACGATGCCCGTGGCGGTGAAGATTCAGGAAGGTGTCTTGGGCTGCGTCCTCGGCCTCCTCCCGGCTGCCCAGCATTCGCAGCAGCAGGCCGAACACGCGGCGTTCGTGGCGGCGAACCAGGGCCTCGAAGGCCTGTGAGTCGCCGTCGCGCCAGCGATCGATCAGCTCGAGATCGGGATCGACGCTCTCCACCGGGGGGACCCGATGGACGGTCAGGGAAGACGGTCTGTTCAGCAGAGGTTGGGTCACGAATGCCACGTCCTTGGGACACGGGGACTACCAGGATGGTTCCACAGTTTCCCTTGTCTACGGATGAAGGAGCACCTTCGTTCGACGTAACCCCTCGGGGGATATTCAGTTGCGCAAGAAAGAACTCACTCCCCGGGGCGGCTCCACACTCCGCTCTTGCCCCCGGTCTTCTGGACCAGGCGGACCCGGCCGACGACCATGCCGCGGTCGATGGCCTTGCACATGTCGTAGATGACCAGGCCGGCAGCGGAGACGGCCACCAGCGCCTCCATTTCGACCCCGGTTCGGGCATGGGCGCGAACCGTGGCCTCCACCCTCACGCAGCTTGCGTCCGTGTCGGGTTTGAGCTGGACCTCGATCGATTCCACCGGCAGCGGGTGCGCCAGCGGGATCCACTCGCCGGTGCGCTTGGCCGCCTGGATCCCGGCGATCCGAGCGGTCGCGAAGACATCTCCCTTCGGGGTTCGGCCGTCCGTGATGGCAGCCAATGTCTCGGGGGCCATCTCCACCTCTCCGCGTGCCACACAGACGCGTTCGGTCACGGGCTTGTCACCCACGTCGACCATCCGCGCCCGCCCCTGGTCATCCAGGTGGGTGAGTCGCCCGCTCAATCGAGCGACTCCAGCCACTGCCACAGGTCGGCGTAGACCTCCTGCTGCTCGGGCTCGTTGAATATCTCGTGGCGCAGCTCCGGATAGATGCGCAGGTGACTTCCCTCGCTGGCCACGCCACCGAAGAATTCGCGGCTGCCACGAGCCGCGCACAGGCTGTCCTCCTCTCCATGGAGCATCAGCAACGGAACCTTTACGTCTGCAGCCCGTGACGCGGTCCGCACCGCGGTACTGAGCACCTCCGCGCCGAGAGAGGCGGTCATCTCGCGGAACACCAGCGGGTCGGCCCTGTACTGTTCGACCACTTCAGGGTTCCGGGAGAGACCGTCGAGGTCGAGGCCACTGCCCATCCGCAGCGTCGGCCAGACCCTGCGCAAAGCCCTCGCGGTGGCCGCCCGAAACCGCGAAACCCCATTGGGGTCGATCGCGGCGCCAGAGGTGACGGCGCTGTGGATCACCGGATCTCGCTCGACCAGGTAGGTCAGCGTGATCAAGCCGCCCATGCTGTGACCGACCAGATGACAGGGGAGGGTCGGCTGCTCGGCCTTGGCTCGCAGCAGCATGCTGTCGAGATCATCCAGATACTCGTCGAAGCTCCGGAGGTGGGCACGTCGCCCGCCGGACCGGCCGTGGCCCCGGTGGTCGTAGGCACTGACGGCGGCACCCCGCCGGGCCATCCAGCTGGCCATTGTTTCGTAGCGACCGCTGTGCTCGGCGTAGCCATGCACCAGCAGGACCGATCTACTTGGCGTGAGCGGCGACCAGGTGCGGCGGAACAGCGGCAGACCGTCTGCTCCCTTTACGGTCGTCTCGGTGCGGCGCAGAGCCGGACCGCCCTCGACTGCACTCGCCACCTGGACGCGGTGCCGAGCTAGGAGGCGAGAGCGCGCTCGACGCGCTCACGCGCGGCACGGACGCGGTTCAGGTACCCGACACCGCGGATCTGCGAGCCCCAGAAGTAGGAGGAGATTCCATCGGCCTCGCCCAGCCGTCGAATGTTCCCGGACAGGATCATGCAGCCGGCCTCGATATTCGCCTCGATGGTCGTGGCGTTCCCCGCCAGCCCCATCGGCCTCATCATGTAGGGCATCACCTGCATCAGGCCCAGCGCGCCTTTCGGGCTGCGCGCCTCGGGGCGCCCGTGGCTCTCGACCTCGATGACGGCCAGTATCAGCGCGGGATCCAACCCGTGGCGCTCGCTGCTCGCCTGGATCGCGTTCTGGATCCGATCGACCCACGCGGGCGCCAGGTGGGGGTTGAGGCGGGTGAGCTCGTTGCGGATTGCCTCAGGCAGCCCTGCCGGCTCGGCTGCAACCTCAAGCGGGCCAGGCGCCAAGCCGGCCGGTGGCGCGTTGGAACCGCTCAATGCCAGCCCCGCCGCCATCGCAACCAGCGCGACGCGCCAGCGTCCCCTTCGAAGGGGCAGTTCATGGGTGGTCTGGTTCATCTTGAGGGGGGGCGCCTTTCTCCGCTGCCAGCGGGGCGGGCATGAAACTACTGGAACGTTCGGTGTGCTGCCAAAATCTTGGTCCCCGGGGGGAAATGCCTGACTATCGCAGTTTGTCCCATGGGTGGGAACCGATCAGTGACCTGGGCCACACACACAGGAGTCCGAGATCGGATGGTATGTAGCCGCGGAGGCCCCTTGGGTGATTCCCCATATGAGTGAATGGATTGACCCCCGGTTCAAGCCTCTGATAGCATCGGTCTCCCCGCGGAGTGCGGGGATTCTGAGGCAGGCCACGAGGTTGCAGAAGGGCACGCCCGGGAACCGCTCGAGGCCGGGGAACCGCTCGAGAACTGGGCGATACGAAATTCGGTGGTACGAAGCTGGACGGTACGAGTCGGGGCCACCCCGCTTTGCCACGAATGACCACCGTCGATGAGGCAACGAAACCAAGACATGAGCGCAGCAGTTGCGGAACAAAGTGGGATCGAAGTCGATACCACTCTTCCCCTGATCCAGGGCCTGACCCAGCTCCATGACTGGGTTGCGCTGATGGATGCACAGGGGCAGATCCTGTGGCTGTCCGATGCGCTCGCCAGCACCTGCGGTGGAGGCCGAAGCTTCAAGGGGCAGCACTGGCTGGACTCGATCGTTCACGCCGAGGATCGATCCCGGCTGGAAGCAACCCTGCTGAGCGAAGACAGGGTGTCGGGTGAACCCGTGCTGCTGACGAGCGACCACGACGAGCCGTGTTACGCCACGGTATCCGCCGCACGCGTGACCCCGGGCTGCGGCGCGTTGGTCGCGATCTTCAGACACCAGGAAGAACGCAGCGCCGAGATGAGCTCGACCCTGCGCTACCTGGCCGCCGTGCTCGATAGCTCTCCTGACGGTGTGGTCGTGATCGATCGCAGCCGCTTCATCACCTACGCCAATCCCGCCATGCTGGAGCTCTCGGGCTGGTCCCACAAGGAACTCGTGGACCGTCCGCTGGCCGCCTTCCTGCAGTCGCAAGATGACCTGGAGTCGATCGCCCAAGCGCTCTCGAACCAGACCGCACTTCGCGGCATCGAGCTTGCGGTGCGGCGCCACGATGACTCACCCATCGACGTCTCCGTATCCGTCAGTCGGTTGGCCCTGCGAGACGGCACCCAGGTAGGTGCGGTCGCCTACGTGCAGGACATCACCGGGCGGCGCCAGTACGAACGAGACCTCTCCCAGAAGAACGAGGAACTCGAACACTACGTGCACGCGGTGAGCCACGACCTGCGCTCACCGCTGGTCTCGATCCTCGGGTTCTCGCGACTGTTACGCGAGGATTTCGCTCCGGCCCTCGGCAAGAAAGGGCAGCACTTCCTACAGCGCATCGAAGAAGCCGGCCGGACCATGGAATCGCTGATTCAAGAACTGCTCGAGTTCTCCCGGATCGGAGTCAGCGACGCGCCCTGCGAGCTGGTGAATCCCCGTGAGGTCCTGCTGCAGCTCCAGGCCGAACTGAAGCCGCGCCTCGACGAAGAGCACGTCCTGTTGGAGCTACCGGCGGATCCGCCGATGCTGCTCCTCGAACGCACTCGGCTCTACCAGCTGTTCTCCAATCTGATCGGCAACGCGCTTCGACACATGGGGCCGGGCCCCGAGCTGCGGATCGAGGTCGCGATCGAGAAACTCGAGAATGCCACGCGTATCTCCGTCTCCGACAACGGCGTGGGTATCGAGGCAGCGGAGCACGAGCGGATCTTCGAGATCTTCCAGAGCGGGATTGGCAACGGAAGCACCGGCGGCACGGGCATGGGGCTGGCAATCGTCAAGAAGATCACCGACTCCCGCGGCGGGCGGATCTGGGTGGAGAGCCAACCCGGCCACGGCGCCACATTCCACGTCGAGCTGCCCTGCGCCTGAGTCTCTCCCAGCGCCGCCAATGGACGCTTGCCAATCGAGGGGCTTCCCGTAGCCTCGGCGCCCGGAGGCCCCCACGTGTACCCCGTACTGTTCGAAGTCTTTGGCTACGCGATCAGCACCTTCGGGCTGATGATGGCGGTGGGTTTCCTCGTCTCCGCATGGATCGTCGGCAAGCGCCTGGCCGAGTTCGGCCACGATCCCGAGCTCTCCTCGACGATTCTCATCTACGCAATGGTCGGCGGCGTACTGGGCTCGAAGCTCTACTTCGCCGTCGATCAATGGCTGCTCGGAACCATGCCTTTCCTGGATGCCCTGCTGAATCGGGCTGGCATCACCTGGTACGGCGGCCTGATCGGCGGAACCGTTGTGGTCACCCTGGCGACCCGGATTCACGGCCTTCCCACGAAGATGATCTCGAGCTGCGTGGCCACTGCTGCGCCATTCGGCCAGGCTTGTGGCCGCATCGGTTGCTTTCTCGTCGGAGATGACTACGGCCGCCCCACCGACGGTTGGTGGGGCGTCGCGTTTCCGGAAGGCGCTCCGCCGACGATGGTACCTGTCCACCCCACCCAGCTCTACGAGGTGGTCTGGCTGGTCGTGGTGGGTGCACTGCTCTGGCGACGGCGCAAGACGAGCCCCTTCTTGTTTGGCGAGTACCTGGCGGCAAACGGCTTCGGACGCTTCTTCATCGAAATGCTCCGCGTCAACCCGAAGGTAGGTCTGGGCCTGACCGAACCCCAATGGATCGGTGTGGGCCTCGTGGTACTGGGCGCGGTGGGCTGGATGTACTACCGGGGGCGAGAAGAGGAATCTCCCGCATGAACGACGAGCGCATCGCCGGCAGCTTGCAATCGCTGAAGGCCTGACCGATTCAGACGGCGGAGGCAGCGCCCTCGAACGGTACTTGGAGCTGGATCCGCTCAGCTAGAGCCGTCGAGTCATCGCGGAGTGCCGGGTCTCCACCCTCACCGATCAATTGGCCGACCCGGGAGAGGGCCGAGAATGCGAGGCTGGCGAAATGAGCCTCCTTCTCCCCAGGCCCGGCATCCAGCCAGACGCCGAGGGATGCGATCGCATCGCGGAACCGCCCCTCCAGGAACGCCTGCATTCCGTGGGCATATGCCTCGAGGCGAGAGATTTCCGCGGCCGGATATCCGAGCCGGCTGGCGGCCTCCAGCGCCCCGATACCCGCCTCGAAGAACCCGCTCGACAGATAGGATTCAGCGGCCTGGGCGTAGCCGACCGCGGCGCTGCCGTGGATGTCCGCCAGCACTGCCTCCAGCGGCTTCCCCATCACGCCATCGACGTCGTCGGCCTGCGCGATCAGGAAGCGGGTGAGGTAGGCATTGCTTGCATTCGCGACGAGCAGCACGCGAAACTGGCCGGTCGTCTGGCGAAGCAGGGTCTCGGCTTCGAGCAGGGACTCCTCCAGTTGGGCATTGGAGTCGGAAACGATCTTCTCGAATTCGGGAAGCAGGCCGCCCTCGTCGACGACCCCTGCATTGCGCAGGGCCAGGACCCGGGGCCCGTAGATGTCACGGGTGTAGACGTTCTCCCGGAACTTCATCGTCTCATGGAAGAGCGAGCCGATCGCCAGATCGAAGAGAGCGCCCGGGCCGATCTCCGCATCGGTATCCGAGGCCCTGAAAACACGGTGGCAGCGCTCCTTCAACCGGAAGAGCACGCTCTCCTCATCATCCCCGACCAGCTCGATGACATCCTCGAAACGCAGATCACCGGCGCGATGCCGGGCCGCCACATGGCGAAGGGCCTGGTGGGCGAACAGGAAGTCGCGCGCGATGTCGACCAAGGTGGAGTCGATCGTCCGCATGGGTCGCAGTATGGTAGACGGGTCTCCTTCCAGGCAAGCGACGACTTTCGATGACGAGCCGCCGAACCCTGCTCGGGGTCGTCTTTGCGACGATCCTGATCGACTTCGTCGGGTTCAGCGTGCTGATCCCGGTCCTGCCCCTGTTTGCCAGCCGCCTGGGGGCCACACCGGTGCAGGTGGGGCTGATCCTGGCGATCTATGCGTTGACCCAGCTGCTCTTCCTTCCCTTCTGGGGCTGGATCTC
>JAAELW010000171.1 GCA_024226235.1 bacterium | reverse complement strand
GTCGCCGACCGTGGCGTCCTCCAGGTGATGATTCGCGAGTTCTTCTCGAATCCGTCCGCCCTCGAAGCCGCTCGCGAGCGCGGCCGTGACTTCCCGAACCTGATCGAGGAGATCGTGCACCACGGCCAGTTGCGCGGCGAGCTCCGGCGCGGGATCGACCCGCGGCTCGCGAGCGCGATGCTGCTCTCCACGGCGAGCGCGATCCTCTCTGGAAGCGTCTTCCAGCCCGGCGAGCTGGACGAGGCGCAGATCCGCGAGCAGTACTTCGACCTGATCTTTCACGGTCTCATGGAGGCAAGCTGACAAAGTGAGCAACGACCCGAAGAACATCATCGTGATCGGCGGCAGCGTGGCGGGCCTCGGCGTGGGCGTCACGCTCTCCGCCGACGGCCATCGAGTGACGATCCTCGAGGCGGATTCCTCTCCGATGCCTGCAAGCCACATCGAGGCTTTCGAGAAGTGGGAGCGCAAGGGCTCTCCGCAGGTGTGGCACTCGCACGCATTGCTGAGCCGGCTACACACGCTGATCAAGGAGCGGGCACCCGGCTTGATCGAGCAGTTGCTCGCCTGCGGCGCCGAAGAGCTCTCGTTCCAGCAGATGGCTGGCCGCATGATCAAAGACCCGGTCTTCGAACCCGAAGACGAAGAGATCGTGCTGATCGCCTGCCGGCGAATCACCTTCGAGTGGGTCCTACGCCGTTACGTGCTCGACACGGGGCTCGTGGAATTCCAGGACGGCGTCAGCGTGACAGGGCTGACGACCCGAAAGGAGTCCGGGACAGACCCGCCGGTGGTCACGGGCGTACGGCTCAGGGACCCTGACGGAACAGAAAGCACGCTGGAGGGTGATCTGGTCGTCGACGCGACCGGCCGAGGCTCCAAGTTGAAGCGCTGGCTCGAAGAGATCGGCGCCCAACCGTTCTACGAGACGTCCGAGCCCTGCGGAATCTCCTACACGTCCCGCTTCTACCGCCTGCACGACGGCGTCGAACCCCCGATGCTCGAGGGTCCGATCGTCGGCGAGGATCTGGGCTACCTGAAGGTTGGCCTCTTCCCTGGCGACGACCGGGTGTTCTCCCTCACGTTGGCGATCTCCCCTGACGACGAGGTGCTCCGTTCGGTGCTCCATCGCCCGGGCTTCGAAGCCGCTGCGGCCGCCGTACCCCGCGTGGCCGAATGGGTATCGCCGGAGACGTCCGAACCCATTTCCAAGGTCTATGCGATGACCAACCTGCGGAACACGTTGCGCCGCTTCGTCGTCGATGGAAAACCCGTGGCGCCGGGTGTGGTTGCAATCGGCGATTCAGCAGTCCACGCCAATCCGATCACCGGCCGCGGGATCACGTTCGCGTGGATCAGTGCAGCCATGCTGGCGGACACGTTGCGCGAGATTCCGGACGATCTGAACGCCCTCGCCCTTTCGATCGACCAGCAAGTCGAGAAGAACCTGCTCCCGTGGTACGAGCTGCAAACCCAGCAGGATCGGGGCGCGATCCAAACGGAACGCGCGCTGCTGCGCGGCGAAGATCCCTTCCAGATGACGAGACCCGACGGCACGACGGATCCGCAGGCGTTCATCCGTTCGATGATCCGCGATGGTCTGGTACCCGCGATGCGCAGCGACATGGTGGTCCTGCGCCGCTTCATGCGACTCGCCAATCTCCTCGATCCGCCGGACGACTTGATGAAGGATCCCGACCTGCTCCAGCGAATCATGGCCGTGTACAACACCCGGAACGAGCGCAAACCGGTCAACCAGGGCCCCTCACGGGCCGAGATGGTGAAAATCCTTCAGGCCGTAGCCACATAGGCCGGAGGCATCTCGGCGAATTGTCGAAGTTCTGTGCCAATCGGCGCACCCCTCTTGTTGGAGCGCCCGGGATCGTCAGATTCCTCAGCAGGTAACCGAAGCCCTTCATCCGATCGGGGAACCATGCTGAATTCGCTTCTGAACAGATACGAACGCGCTGCGGACGAACAGGTGAGATGGATCTCGAGCATCCCGTTCTTCCTGGTCCACCTGCTGCCTTTGGCCGCAATCTGGACGGGCGTCTCGGCACAGGACCTCGCGCTGTGCTTCTCCCTGTTCTTCGTGCGCATGTTCTTCATCACGGCGGGCTACCACCGCTACTTCTCCCATCGCGCCTTCCAGACGAGCCGCGTGATGCAGTTCATCTTCGCGCTCGTAGGTGGAATGGCAGCCCAGAAGGGAGCCCTCTGGTGGGCCGCCCATCATCGCCATCACCACGAGTTCTCGGACCAGCCCGAGGACATCCACTCTCCGATGAAGGGCTTCTGGTGGAGCCACTTGGGATGGATCGTCTGTGAGAAGTACGAGGAAACCGACCTCGAGGCGATTCCCGATTTTGCCCGCTACCCGGAGCTGGTCTTCTTGAACCGCTGGCACCTGCTCCCGCCCGCCCTGGCCGCCATCTTCTGCTTCCTGGTGGGCGGATGGAGCGGCCTGTGGATCGGATTCTTCCTCTCGACGGCACTCGGCTATCACGCCACGTTCGCGATCAACTCCCTGACCCATATCTTCGGACGTCGCCGCTACGCGACGACCGACACGAGCCGGAACTCGCTGATCATGGCGCTGATCACTTTCGGAGAGGGATGGCATAACAACCATCACCACTATCAGGCCTCGGCCAACATGGGCTTCTACTGGTGGGAGATCGACATCTCCTACTACGTCTTGTTGGCCCTGAAGAGCCTCGGCATCGTCCGGAACCTGCGGCGACCGCCCCAGAAGGCCCTGGAATCCCAGAGGATCAAGGACGGCAACGCGGACATCGGAATGCTCGCCATCCAGGAGCCTGCCTAGGAGAGGCCGCCTGGGCGGAGCTAGGAGACGGTGCGGGTAAAGGTCACGAAGGCCATCGCTGGGCGCTTCGAAGAGTCGCGCATCGCGAACTGCATCGTGTCGAGGGTCCAACCCTGGCGCGTCCACTCGTTCAGGATTTCTTCGAGTGCTTCCGACGTGACGTCACTCGTCTCGACGACTTTGTATTCGAGGGACATCAGGCCGGGAGCTCGCGAGCCAGATCCTTGGCCGCATAGCTGAGGATCCAGTCTGCACCGGCGCGCTTGATCGCGATCGTGGCTTCGTGCATTGCGCGGGGGCCGTCGATCCAACCGCGCTCGGCGGCAGCGTGAATCATCGCGTACTCCCCGGACACATGGTACGCAGCCAGGGGCACATCGAATTCCCGCGCTGCCGTCGCGAGGATGTCCAGATAGGGAAGTGCGGGCTTGACCATCAACGCGTCGGCGCCCTCCTCGAGATCGAGCCGCATCTCGCGAAGCGCCTCCCGCCCATTGGGCGGGTCCATCTGGTAGGCCCGGCGATCGCCGAACGATGGGGTGCTCTCCGCCGCATCGCGGAAAGGCCCGTAATAAGCGCTGGCAAACTTTGCGGCATAGCTCAGGATCGCGACCTGCTCGAAACCGCCCTCATCCAGGGCCGTGCGGATCGCAGCCACGCGCCCGTCCATCATGTCGCTCGGTGCCACGATATCGGCGCCGGCGCGGGCATGAGAGAGCGCAGTCTCGGCAAGACGGGCCACGGAGGGATCGTTCAGTACCTCCTCGTCCTGGACGATCCCGCAATGCCCGTGATCGGTGTACTCGCACAGGCAGACATCGGTCATCACGCAGAGGTCCGGAACTTCTTGCTTGACGGCCGAGACGGCGCGCTGGGTGATTCCGTCGGCCGCGTCGGCGCCCGAGCCGCGAGCGTCCTTGATCCCGGGGATGCCGAACAGGATCACCGAAGGGATGCCCAGATCCCTCGTCTCCTTGCACTCGAGCACCAGCTGATCGACGGAGTGGCGATACACCCCGGGCATCGACGCGATCGGCTCCCGCACACCGCTCCCCTCGACCACGAAGAGCGGAAGGATCAGATCCGTTCGGGAGAGGCGGGTTTCGCGAACCATCGAACGCAGGGTTTCGCTCCGGCGCAAGCGTCGCAATCGGGTTCGCGGAAATGTCATCCCAATTCTCCTGTTCGAGCGCTGGCCAGAGGCCCGTTTCGGGCGCCGGCCTGAGACCGCTTTCGGGCCCCGGCCAGTGCCTCGATACACTGATCGACCGTTGCACTGGCAGGCTCGAGGGTCGCAGGAAACCCGATCTCGCGCAGCGCATCGGCCGTGGCCGGACCGAGCGCAACGACTTCCGCCCCGTGGACCGAGCAAAGCTCTTCGCCCAGGCCCGCCGCAAAGCTTCGGACCGCAGACGGGCTCGCGAATACCAGTGCATCGAGCGCACCATCGGCCAGCGAAGCTGCCACGGCCGGGCCATCGAAGGCCTCGGGAACCGTCCGATAGATCGCGAGTTCCCGGACGATTGCCCCGGCTTCACGCAGTCTTGCGGCCAACACTCGACGACCCTTCTCGGGCTGGGGCTGCAGGAGCTGCCGACCCGAAACCAGGCCTTCCTCGATCAGGTGCAGGGCCAGTCCCTCCCCGTCGTAGCGAGCATCCGGCAGCTCTCCCGGAGCGAAACCAAGAGCGTCGGCGGCTGCAGCCGTGGCCGGGCCAACGCAATGGGCCGGAATCGCCAGATCGTGGGGTGAGATCCCGCGGCCCTGCATCTGCTTGGCCAGCTGCCGGACACCGTTCGCGCTGGCAAAGAGCAGCGCATCGAAATCTTCCAGCGCTCCCAGCACCGCATCGATCTCCGACGAAGTCGGGAGCGACTCGATGCGAATCATCGGGACGACCATCGGCTGGGCGCCTGCATCGCGCAGCGCCAGGGCCCAGGCTGCGGCGGAGGCGGCTGGCCGCGTGAGAAGCACGCGATGGCCAAACAGCGGCTGGTTCTCCGCACTTCCGATTTCGGCCCGCAACTGCACCACTTCACCCACGACGATCACAGCCGGCGCCGTGAGCCCAGCGGCTTCGATCCGGGCCACGAGCTCTCCCAACGGCGCGACCACGACCTGTTGGCTGGGTAGCGTGCCGTAGCGGATGGCCGCAGACGGTGTGCTGGCGGCCCGTCCGCCAGCGATCAGGCGTGCGACGATCTCCGCCAGGTTCCGCACGCCCATCAGGATCACCAGCGTGTCGGCGCCGCGGCCCAGTTCCTCCCAGCGAAGTGCCTCGCGCACCTTGGTGGGATCCTTGTGACCGGTCACGACGGCAAACGACGCTGCGTAGCGGCGGTCGGTCAGGGGGATTCCCGCAGATGCGGGCGCTGCAACGGCCGCACTCACGCCGGGGACGATCTCGCAAGGAATGCCTGCTTCTCGGCAGGTGGAAGCCTCCTCCCCACCACGACCGAACACGAAGGGGTCCCCCCCCTTGAGCCGGACTACCCGCTGACCGGCCCGGGCGCGATCGACCAGCAGCTTCTCGATGTCCGCCTGGCTTCGCGTAGGGGCATCGTGCCCGCGCTTGCCCACATTGATGCATTCGGCTTCTGACGAAGCCAGGCCGAGAACATCCTTCGACACGAGCGCGTCGTACACGACGACATCTGCTGAACGCAGCAGCTCGGCCCCCCGGAGTGTCAACAAGTCAGGTGCACCCGGGCCGGCGCCGACCAGAAAGACCCGCCCGAGTCGAGGGCACCCCGCGTGCTCGCTCGAAATCCGTTCGGATCCGGAGGTCAAGCCGTCGATCCTTCGCGAGCCGCTTCGATCAAGCGAAGAGCACCACGGCCCAGGGCTTCGCGCGCCGCGGCCCTGCCCAACGCATCCGCGTCTGCAGCCGATCCGGTCGCTTCGGCCGTCACGACCTGGCGACCATCGGGCGCCAGGACCCGGGCGCGCAGCTTCACCCGTCCGTCGGGCAGCAGGTCGGCACGACCTGCGATCGGCGCATGGCAATCGCCGGCGAGCACTTCCAGGAACGCGCGCTCCGCGGTAATGGAGACACGCGTGGGCGGGTGATCGATTGCGAGCAGGTCGTCCGCCAACGCCTCACCCTGACGGCACTCGAGGGCCAGAGTGCCCTGCCCCACCGCGGGGAGCATCAACCCTTCGTCGATCCGTTCGTCGATGCGCGCTTCGAGTCCGAGCCGATCCAGGCCGGCGCTGGCCAACACCACGGCCGCCAGATCTTCCTCCTCGAGCTTGCGCAAGCGCGTATCCACATTGCCTCGGATCGGAACGATCACGAGGTCCGGGCGATAGGCCAGGAGCTGACTGGCACGACGCACGCTGCCGGTGCCCACGCGGCAGCCCCTGGGAAGGGTTTCGACCGTTGCACCCGAAGGGCGCCCGATCAGTGCATCCCTCGCGTCGGCGCGCTTGGGAAATGCAGCCAGCACAAGGCCGGGTGCCTGTTCGGGGGGAAGATCCTTCGCGCTATGCACCGCGACATCCGCTCGACCGTCCAACAGCGCCTCTTCGATCTCCTTGACGAACAAACCCTTCCCACCGATCGCCGCAAGCGAACGATCCTGGATCCGATCCCCGGTGGTCTGGACCTTCACGAGTTCCGTACGGCAGCGCAGAGCCGACTCGATCTCCTGGGCCACATGGCCGGATTGGGCGAGTGCAAGGGCACTTCCGCGCGTCGCAATGCGGACCAGCTTCATCCCTGCTCCTCTTCCCTGGCGAAGTGCTCGAGTTTCACTCGTCTTCGTCTCCCTGGTCGGCCTCTGCTCCCGGTGCCCGGGCGTCATCCAGCGCAAAGAGCACCCTGGCCGCCTCCAGATGGGCCAGCCCCTCCTCGCGGTCGACTTCCTGACGTAGCCGCGCGAGCGGCGCATGAAGAAGCTTGTTGATGATCCCACGTGTGATGCCTTCGATGGCGTCGCGGTGAGCACCACTCCAATCGAGCGCCGCCATGCCCCGCTCCAGCTCCGCCGTGCGAATCGCTTCCGCCCGAGCCCGCAAGGTGCGAATCGTCGGCACCGCGGCGAGTGCGGTCAGCCAGCCTTCGAAGCGCTGCTCCTCCTCGAGCACGATCTCCTCGGCCCTCACTACTTCGCGGCGGCGCTCCCCCGCGTTCGCCTCGGCCATTCCGGACAGATCGTCGAGATCGTAGAGGTAGACCGCATCGATCTGGTTGACTTCAGGTGCCACGTTGCGTGGCACGCCGATGTCGATCATGAACAGCGGCCTGTGGCGGCGGTGACGCAGCGCCTCGGTCACGACTTCGGGTGTGAGCAACGGACCGTCGCCGCCGATCGAGGTGAGCACCACGTCGGCCTGCTCGAGGAGTTCCGGAAGCTCGGCCAACCCGTGAGCCGAAGCCTCGAAACGAGTGGCCAGGGCCGCCGCCCGAGCCGGCGTACGGTTGGCGATGCGCGCCCTGCGGAGCCCGGAGGACCGCAGTCGCTCGAGGGCAAGCTCGATCATTTCGCCTGCGCCAATCAACAGCGCGGTCTTGTCTTCCAGGCTCTCGAAGATCTCCTTCGCCAGATCCACAGCCACGCGTGCGACGGAGATGGAGCGCTCGCCGATCCGTGTCTCGTTGCGCACACGCTTCGCGGTGGAAAATGCCCGTTGGTAGAGGCGCGACAGGATCGGCCCGCAGCTCCCCGTCGCCACAGCCGCCCGATAGGCATCCTTCACCTGGCCCAGGATCTGGGGCTCGCCGACGATCATCGAATCGACGGAACAGGCTACCCGAAAGACATGGCGTGCGGCATCGGCATCGCTCAGTTCGTAGAGCGCGGGCTCGAGCTCGGCCGGACTCGGGCGCCCCTCCGCGCTGGGCAACTCGCGTTCGACGAAGGAGCGGAGCCGCACCCGGGCAGCAGCTGGGCGACGCGTCAACACGAGCACTTCGACGCGATTACAGGTCGAGAGGATCACACACTCTTCGATGTCGGGGTCGGCCGCCAGCTTCTCGTTGGCAGGTCCCAGGTCGCCTACGGCATAGCGTTCGCGAAGGTCGAGTGAGGCCGTTCGGTGGCTCATGCCGAGCAGCAGCAGATTCACGACAGCGCTCCCGCGCCAACGACCACGAAGGCCAGAACCGCAAACCCGGTGGCCGAGAGAAACGCCACCTGCCGCGCGCCTAGATCGAGGCTGAATCGCGCGAAAGTCGCAATACCACACAACAGCCAGGCGCCGAGCGTGGTGCTCGCGTGGATGCTGGCCTCCCAGAGCATCCCCTCGGTTTCGTGCACCCAGAGAATTCCCGTGAACAGTCCGAGAGTGAGCAGCAGGAATCCCACACCGAGCGCTATGGTATTGACCCGATCGAGGCTCTCGAGAGGTGGCAGGGTCCGGACCACCCTGCGCTTGCGTTTGATCGCCCGGTGATGGATGACGTAGAGCAGGCCTGCACCCGCAGCGATCCCCAGGGTCGCCAACCCGGCGCTCGATAACAGCACGTGGAAATGGGACCAGAGCGGATGCAGTTCCTCGACCGGCCGAGGGGAATAGCGTGAAAGCAACGCCGCCACGCAACCGAGAAAGGCGGCAGGCGCGACGATCACGATCAGGCCTTGCCCGCGCACCGCAAACAACAGCACCAGATAGACGAGGGCTCCGATCCAGGACATGAACGAGAGGGCCATCGGCAGCGAGGTCATCGAGGGCCTGGGATCCTCGAGGTGAAGCAGGCAGAAGCCACAGAAGTGAAACAGCGTTCCCACGCCCAACGCGAGGACCGCTACGCGCCCGAGCGGAGTCTTCCGCGTGACGACACCGATCACGGCGACCACCGCGGCCAACAGATAGACGGCCGCCGTCAGCTGATGAAAGAGCAACCCCATCGTCAAGACCGGGAGCGCATGCGCTCCATCTGGGCCGTCACCTTGGCGGCATCGTTCACCATCTCGAACACCCGGTAGGCTGGCTCTCCGAAGAGCACGAAACGGATCTCCTCCAGCGTCGTCTCCCCGGCGAGGTGAGAGCGGGCTTCCTCCAACAGGATCTCGGCGGAGCGTTGCATCGAGACGCCACCCACACCGGCACCGATTGCAGGCACGGCGATCGCGCGAAACGCCTGCGAGCGGGCGATCTCCAGACTGGCACGCATGGCATCGCGCACGCTCTGTTCACTGGCCTGCCCACCGGGCGGCATGCCGGCAGCGTGAATGACATGACGTGCGGACAACTCGCCCGCACCCGTGAGCGCCGCACCCCCGACCTCGACCGGTCCGTGGGCATCGCACTCGGCCTGGATGGTCGGCCCGCCCTTCGTGCGGATCGCGCCGGCCACTCCGGAGCCCAGCTTCAACTCCGAGTTGGCCGCGTTCACGACCGCATCGACCTCCGCGGCGGTGATGTCGCCTTCCTCGAGAACGATCCGCCCGCTCAACGTCTTTTCCTCTTGGCCTGCCCCTCGATCAGCCCCGCGGCGATCAGTGGAACCAGGATTTCGTGGTGGCCGATCAACGAAATCCCCCGACCGCCAAGACGGGTGGGACGCTCGACTACGTTCGTACTGGGACGGTATTGACGGACGAAATCGCAGTTGACCGTCGTGAACTTCTCGACCTTGTTCCCCAGGTTGCGGGCCAGGGCCAGGGCCTTCAGGAAGACTTCGGGCAGGATCACCGCAGAGCCGATATTGAAGAGCACGCCTCCCTCGAGAGCCGCGACCAGTCTCGCCAGGGTCTCGAAATCGCGATAGCTCGTGGCACCGAGCGCGGCACCGTCGGCACTCGGATGCATGTGGTGGATATCGGTTCCGACCGCGACGTGGATGGTAACGGGAATCCCGAGGCGAACCGCGTTGGCGAGCACCGAACGATCCTTGTAGCGGAAGCCCCGGCCTTCAAGGATCTCCCGCCCAACGGCCTCTCCCATGCCAAGGCCGGCTTCGTGACCGGCGACGATCGCCAGGTTCAACCGCTCGGAAGTCTCGCGGGCCATCCCGAAGCTGCCTTCGTCGAGCGCCGGTGCCACGTCCTCGCTGGTCCGGCCCATCATCGCAAGTTCGAGATCGTGGACGCAGCCGGCACCGTTCATCATCAAGCCGGAAACGAAGCCCCGCTCCATCAGGTCCACGACCACCGGGGCCAACCCGACCTTGATCAGGTGGGCACCGAAGCCCCACAGGATCAGCTTGTTCCGCGCACGCGCGCGACCCGCAGCATCGATCGTTGCGCGCAGATCCTGCGCTCCGAGGATGCCGGGGAGCCGATCCAAGAACTGCTGGAAGTCCGAACCCGGCTCGTGGGGCACGCCTTCGAGGGAACGTTTCACCTTGCTGAAACGCTGTCGTGCCGGATACGTACGAATCTGGCTCCGATCAATCCGCGGCAGACGACGTTTCACGCATCCTCCGGGAAGAGGATCTCGTCCACGACCTCGGCAATCGCGTGAAGGATCGCGATGTGG
>JAAELW010000170.1 GCA_024226235.1 bacterium | reverse complement strand
TAATGTCTCTATACGGTGGCCGAATAGCGTCGTGGAGTGTCTTTTGATTTGCTCAGGTAGGCGTCGAAGGTCATTGCGAGCGGGCGAAGGAAGAGCCGACCTCCAGGGGTAACGCGATATCCTTCCCCGTCGGTTTCGAGCAGGCCGTCCTGCAGGAAGCCATCCAGTTCGGCGTCCAGGCCTGGCAGGCGCTCGCGGAGCGCAATGCCGAAGGTCTCGAAGAACTCGTCATTCGAGATCCGGCCCGCACAAAGCAGCATCCTGATCAGCCAACGCCGCTCCACATCGTCGTCGGTGAGGCGCAGGCCTCGGACGGTCGGGAGTTCACCCCGGTCGATGCAATCATCCCAGGCCTCCGGTTCCTTTTCCGATTGGGCGTATTCGCGGCTGAGCTCGGAAATTCCGCTCGGGCCAAAGGCGAGCAAGGCGTCCCCGGCGGCCACCGTATAGCCCATGAAGTTCCGGGTCAGGCGTCCTTCGTCCGCAGCGACCGCGAGGCTGTCTTCGGGGAGGGCGAAGTGGTCCATGCCCAGGTACCGGTAGCCCTCACCACAGAGGCGCTCTATTGCAGCGGCGAAGATCGCGAGCCTCAGGTCGGGGGTCGGGAGATCCTTCTTCTCGAAGCTGCGCTGGGCCTTCGATATCCAGGTGACATGCGCGTAGCCGTACAACGCGATGCGGTCCGGTCGAAGCTCCAGCACCTTGCGTAGGGTTTCCTGGAACGATTCGACGTTCTGCTCGGGCAACCCGTAGATCAGGTCGAAGTTGATGCCCTTGGCGCCCCCCGCACGGGCGCGATCGACGAGAGCCGCCAGGCGTTCGGGTCGCGAATGCCGGTTGATGGCCTGTTGGACCCGTTCGTCGAGATCCTGGACGCCGAAGCTCACGCGGTTGAAATCGCGGGCCAGGAGTAGCTCGAGTTGCTCGTCCTCGGTGCGGCGGGGGTCGAGCTCGATGCTGCGCTCGGCGTCGGCTGCGGGAGGGAAGCGGGTATCGACGATTCCGGCAAGCCGGTCGAGCTCGTCAGTTCGCAAGAAGTTGGGGCTGCCTCCGCCGATGGCCAGCTGCACCTGCGGTCGTTCGCCGCCCATCGCTTCCGCGACCAGCCCGACTTCTCGTTCGATCCGGTCCAGGAAGGGTCCAGCAATGTCGTGATCCTGGGTGATCGTCCGATTGCAGGCGCAGAACGAGCACAACCGCTCACAGAACGGGACGTGTACGTAGATCGAGACGCTGCGAGCGCCGCATCCGGCCAGGGCCTCCCGGTAGTCCTTGGGGCCGAAATCGGTGCGCCACTCCGGAACGGTCGGGTAGCTCGTGTAACGCGGGCCCGGGCCGCTGTAGCGACCGATCAGCTCTCGCAGCCGAGAGGGCTCCGGTATCGTGCTCCCCTGCTTGGGGGTGTCGGGGCGCAGATCAGCCATGCTGGAAGGAGATTGTCGCATGTCGCTCGTCGGTTCAAGGGATGTCTCGGGCCTTCTTCCCTTGCCAACGGGCAGGTCAGTTCGATGGCATGGGGCGGTATGGGTCGTCCGTTCGGTCCGGGGGGCTACGGTCTTCCCAGTGGGGATGTCACTCTGATGGGGAGCGAGCATCTCCCGCGCGAGGCTCCACCTCGATCTCCAGCCGCTTGCGCATCTCGGCGGAGCGCTCCACGGCAGCAGCGCGCTCGCGTTCGATCTCGACTACCAACTCCTTGCGAATGCGCTGGGCGCGTTCCCACGCGAGGTTTTCGAGGCGACCGCGAAGCAGCTCTCCGCGCCGGGTCACCAGCTCAGCAGGGATCGGAGGTTCTTCCGCGGATCTGGCGTGCAAGATCATCCGTTCCGCCAGGGTTTCGTCACCATTCTGCGCGTGAGCGCGCACGCTGAGACGATTCTCTCCCTCTGCCAGCGGAACCAGGGCCTCCCAGGACCCGTCTGCATGCAGGGTCACAAGGTGGGCCGAGCGGCCCGTCGTCTCGTTGCGCACCTCGACCTCCTCGATTCTTGCTAATTGGAGCGTGTCCACGAATCGGGTCAGCCGCCCGGGGTCGCGTACCGGTGTGAAGCGTCCATCGGTGATCGCCGCCATTTCCACGGTCGAAATCGGTCCGGCGAGGGCCTCGGGACCGATTGCGAAGGAGTAGATCTGCACTCCGGTGCGGCGTGCGCGGCCGGCAGCATCGAGCACTGCGCGCACGTTGGCCGCCTCCGAGTCCGGTACCGGCAGCGTGGGTTGACCATCGGTGAAGAACAGTACGACCTTCTGGCTCTCCGGGTCCGAGCGCGAAAGCGAGCCGGGCAAGCCGAGCAGTTCGAGCACGGCGTGGTCGACGCCTGCCGCGATATGCGTTCCTTCCGCGACGCCTGGCACGACGAGTTCGGCGAGCGCGCGTTCGATCCGTGCGACGTCTGCGGTGAGCGGCTCCACGGTCAATGCGGCGCGCTCGACGTGCACGACACCGCGCCCCAGCCCGGGAGAGACCGACACATCTCCTCCGAAGACGATCAGTCCCACCCGTGTACGCCGTGGATCCAGTCCGGCGAGCAAGCGGGTGGCGGCCGCGGCCTCGGCGGCGAGAATCGAATCGCCCGGGTCACTGCTCAGCCCGTCGCGCTCTGGTCGTGGCCGTCCGACCCGGCCGTCTCCGTCGACATCGCTTCCCGTGGGATACGCTGTCGAGCCAGAGACATCGATCGCGATCACCAGATCGAAGCTATTCCGTCCACGGCTTCCGACCGCGGCGTGGCCGGCCACGAACGCCACGCCCGAATCCCCGACTGTGCTTCCGGGTGGGGGGTGCTCGATCACCACCGAAGGAGGAGCCGGGGCTTTGGCGGCCTCTTGTTCGAGTGTCCGAGCGGCGGCCAGCACTTCGGCCCGGGTTCGCTCCGGCGCCTGATCGCCATGCGCCGAACCGGTGGCCTCCCTCCGCCTTGCGAGCGGGCTGTTGGCAGCGCTCGCCTCTGGCGCCACGGTGGAAAACAGGCGGCCAAGACCCCTTTCGTAGGGCTGGGCGATCGCGTCCAGCACTCCACGAATCGGGCCCACTCCGACACGCCAGCCCCCACCGACGGGCCAAGCGGCCTGAAGCAGTCCGACGACCCGATCCGTTTCGGCTTCGAGAACGGGTGCACCGCCCCAGCCCCGAAGGTCCGGCAGGCCGTCGAGGTCGATCTCGATCCGCTCCGAGTCGCCATTTGCGACCGTGCCGAGAATGGGGTCAGTCTCTCCGACACCGAGGATGCGGATCCGATCGCCGCGGGTTGGCAGGCCTGCGGCAGCTTCCAGCACATGTACGCCTACGGGCGGTGGCGCGGTGAGGGAGAAAACCAGGTAGTCGTCACGCAGCGTGCCCCCTGGCGCGTGGTAGGCACGGCCCGGTGCTGCGAAGTAGCGGCGAGAGCGCGCAAGTACCGGACCCTCCGGGGCGGTTCGGAAAGAGATCTCGACGGATTCGGCCAGCTGCGTGCGATCGAACGAGTGTGCGGCGCCCACCGCGACTACGCCGTGCGCGCTCGGAAGGAAGAAGACGTTTCCCGCAGTATCTCCGCCCCGAAGATGAGAGCTGACCACCAGCGGTTCCTGGTGTTCGATGCCCCCGATGGATTGGGCGGACAAGATGGCGAAGCTGAGCAGTAGCGCGTGCATCATCCGGCGACCCTGCAATTCACGGTTGTGAAAAGAGACATCATGGGGTGTCATGTCGCAACCCGCTCCAACTCTGTCCAGGAGATCCGATGAACGACATGGCCGAGACCGATCCGAGCATGCAGACGGCCATAGGTGCAGGGGGTGCAGGCTCGGGAGGCAGTCGGGATTATGATCGCACGTTGGCCTTCGCCGTGGAGGCCGAGAAGCTCGGAGTGGACCAGGCATGGACTGCCGAAGCCTGGGGTCTCGATGCGGTCAGCACGCTGGCCTTTCTGGCCGGCCACCTGAAGCACATGACCCTCGGTACGGGAATCATGCAGGTCAGTGCACGGGCGCCGAGCATGACGGCGATGACGGCCCTCAGCCTGGCCGCACTGACCGGGGACCGCTTCATTCTCGGTCTCGGCAACTCCGGGCCCCAGGTCGTCGAAGGCTTGCAGGGAGAGCGTTTCTACAAGCCGCTCTCGCGCATGCGCGAGGTGATCGAGATCGTGCGCATGGCCTGTCGCGGCGAGAAGCTCGAGCATCGGGGCGAGCACTACGTGTTGCCCCGCCCGGGAGGCGAGGGCAAGGCGCTGCGGCTCGCTCAGCCACCGAACCCGGATCTGCCGATCTGGCTGGCCACGCTATCGCCGCGAGCCCTCGAGCTGACCGGTGAGCTCGCGGACGGTTGGCTCGGTACCTCCTTCACGCCCGAACGTGCCGAAGCCCACCTCGAACACCTGCGCCGCGGCGCCGAGAAGGCCGGCCGCAGCCTCGCTGATCTGACACTCTGCGTCGGAGCGGCTGTGGCCTTTACCGATGATCCCGAGCCCTTCGTTCAGCGTGCCAAGCCCCAGATGGCATTCACGCTGGGCGCGATGGGCTCCGCGAGGACGAACTTCTACAACGATGCCTACAAGCGCAGCGGCTTCGAAGATGCCGCCATCGAAGTCCAGCGTCTCTGGGTTGCCGGCAAGCGCGAGGAAGCGGCAAAGGCCGTACCCGACGCGATGATCGATCAGACCTGCCTGTTTGGCAGCGAGGCGCACATAGCCCGGCGGATCGCGCTGTATCGGAAGGCTGGAATCGGCGTGCTGCGTCTCGACCCCCATGGCGAGAACAGTTCTGACAGGCTCGACACGTTGGGGCGAGCCGTCGCACTTGTGAAGTCGTCCGGGGAGCAGGTCTAGGCATCGGGTCGCATGGCTCGGGTTCGTTTCCCCTGGAGGGTTCAATCCATCAACGGCTACATCGAAACCCGGAGCCAAACGCCTCAAGCTTCCGGCTGAAAGTTCCGATCGGTTCAACGTGCCCGGTCTTGGTCTGAGGAAAGTTGGAGTGGATTCGTGCAGGTACTGATGCTCTCGTCGATCCTGCTGTCGACCGTCATGGGTACCGTGGTGGGCTTGAAGCTGCTCCTCCTGGCTTCTCGCACGCGTCAGTTTCCGGAGTTTGCGATCGGAGGTGCCCTCGTCTGCTATGCGACGCTGGCGCAGGTCAGTCTCATGGTGACACACGCCATCGGTCAGGACGCTTCACATACATTGAAACTGGCGATGCTCGGCCTGCGGCTGTTCGCATTCCATCTCACGTTGATCGGCCTCTCGACATTCACCTGGCGTGTATTCGGGGCTTCGAGCCGCTGGCGAATGGGGCTGACGATAAGCCTCGCGATCACGGCGATCGTCACGATGGGAGGAACATTCTGGGCGGTCTGGCACGAGATCACGATCGATGGTGCGCTGCCCACCTATGCACGCGTTGGTTCCTCGCCGCAATATGCGGTCGTGTTCGGATGGATGTCGATTGAATCGCTCAGGTACCAGAGGCTGATGCGAAAGCGACAAGTCCTGGGGTTGGCCGACCCTGTCGTTGCGAACCGCTTTGGCGTCTGGGGGCTATTCGCAGGCGCCAGCAGCTTGCTCGTGGTAGCGCTCACCGCAGTGATGATTCGCACCACCACCGCTCAATTCGGAACAGACTTCCCCAGCGTCGCGATCATTTCGGCAACCGGGCTGGTCAATGCCCTTGGATGGTGGCTCACGTTCATGCCGCCTCTGGCGTACACGGAATGGGTCGGAAATCGTGCGGCTACTCGCCGAGTGCACCCGCCCAACGCTCCCGCAGCTCGCTGATCCGACGCCCGGAGGTTTCTTCGAGCAGCTGAACCATTCGGGGATTCTCCAGATCCTGCCTCTCGAGCCGCACCTGAAGCGCGCGGGCCATGGTGTAGGAAGGGCTCGCGATGTCGAGCAGCCGCACCCGGGTGCGCCCTGTCTTGCGATCGAGGATGTCACCCAGCGGAATCGGGTGGATGCCGTTGCCCTCCCGGGTGACCATTACCGCCTGCTTTCCGTCGAGCAGGCAGCGCACGGCCCCCGCGCCGAGATCGCGGGTGTACTCGGAATCGAAGGCATTGGGTGCGACGCAGCGCAGCTCGTAGCCCACGTCTTTGGCGATGATCGTCATCGGGAGACCCAGCTCTGTCAAACCCTGCGAGACACCGGAGACCACCAACCGGCCGAGCGGAAGTTCTGCGAGGCGGACATGGCCGTGTTCGTCGCGGGGAAGCTCGGGGAGTCGCGCCAGATCGTCGGGGTGCAGGCGTTCACCGATCCCCTCGGAAATGACGACTACGCCGTAGGGCCGGTTGAATGCAATCCGCTTGACGATGGAGGCCTCGATGCGCCGTTGCACATCGGCCAACCGGATCGGGCCGTCCGGAAACTCCTCACTGACGATTGCAAGCGTCGCGCCGGAGGACTTCGCTGTTCCGAGAGCCAGGTGTCCAGCCGAGCGCCCCATCATCACCGCCACGTACCAGCGTCCGGTCGTTCGCGCGTCTTCCATCAGATGGCTGAGAATCGTCGCGCCGGTTTCCCGGGCGGTTTCGAAGCCGAAGGTCGGGATGCCTTCGGGTAGCGGCAAGTCGTTGTCGATCGTCTTGGGCACGTGGGCCACACGGATCGCATCGCCGGCCTCCTCCGCAACGCGCATCGCGGAATAGCAGGTGTCATCCCCTCCGATGGTCACGAGCCGGTCGATACCGATCTTGTGCAGGGTCTCGACGACCGTCCGGAGGTCTCCAGGCTTCTTCGTCGGGTTTGCACGCGCTGTCCGGAGGATCGATCCGCCCAACAGATGAATGCGTGAGACCGTGCTGATGCTCAGTTCGGCGTATCGATCCGCGTCGCCTTCCATCAGCCAACGGAAGCCCTCGAGCACGCCGAGCACCCGGGCTCCCTGCCGCCTTGCGTAGATGGCGGCGGCACCGATCACGCCATTGATGCCGGGTGCCGGGCCGCCCCCCACGAGAATGCCGATCGTCGTCATCTGTACCCCTCCGTCCAGAGTGCCGTTCCTGCTAGGGTGACGCATTCTGGACAGGGGAAACAGATGGACCGTCCGCGTCGAGGGCGAAAACACCTGATTGCGATGGTCGGGCTTCCTGCCCGCGGGAAGACTTTCACTGCCCGCAAGCTGGTGGGCTACCTTTCCTGGCTGGGCTACCCGACCCAGGCGTTCAACGTGGGGGAACACCGCCGGGTCACGCACGGTCCGGGCCAGTCCCACCAGTACTTCGATCCAGCCAACCGGGAGGCAGCCAAGCAACGGGCGGGTATTGCCGAGGAGGCCCTCGATGAGGCGTGCCGTTGGTTGCGGGGAGCGGGCCGCATCGCGGTCTACGATGCGACCAATTCGACCCGGGAGCGCCGCCAGTCGATCGCAGAGCGCGTCGAAGCGGAGGATTTCGAGCTTCTGTTCATCGAGATCGTGAATGACGATCCGGCAATCATCGAGGCCAATCTACGCGAGACCAAGCTCCGATCCCCGGACTATGAAGGTGTCCCCGAGGCCCAGGCGTTGGCCGATTTCCGCAAGCGGATCGCCCACTACGAAAACGCGTACCAGACCCTCGAAGAAGACGAGGGCGCCTGGGTCCGGCTCCGCAATCGCGGAGCCCAGGTGGTGATCAATCGCGTATACGGATACATCGTGGGGCGGGTCGTCTTCTTTCTGTCCAATCTCCAGGTTTCCAATCGGCCGGTCTGGCTCACCCGCCACGGCCAGAGCGTCTACAACTTGCACGGTCGGATCGGCGGCGATGCATCTCTTTCCGCGCAGGGCGCCGAGTACGCCTTGAGCCTGGCCGCGCATGTTCGTGAGGTCTTCTCACCCGAAGCCCACCTCGATGTATGGACGAGCACGTTGCGCCGAACCGTGTTGACCGCCGAGCCTCTAGGTCTGCAGACTGGGTCCTGGAGGGCATTGGACGAGATCCACGCCGGGGTGTGCGAAGGCATGACCTATGAGGAAGTCGAACGCTCGATGCCCGGTGAGTTCGAGGCCCGACGTCGGGACAAGCTCGAGTACCGCTATCCGCGTGGCGAGTCCTATCTGGATGTGATCAATCGCATCGATCGCGTGCTGATCGAGCTCGAGCGCTACCGCACGCCGGTGCTGGTCGTGACGCATCGCGCGGTCCTACGTGCCATGGTGGCGTATTTCAAACAGCTGCCGATCGAGGAAACGCCGCACCTCGAGATGCCCCTGCACACGATCATCAAGCTCACCCCGACTGCCTACGGGTGCCTCGAAGAGAGGGTGCCGCTACCCCCTCGGGTGGAAGGCTGAATGAGCGCCATGGGTGAACGGCCCCGTCCGAAGCCCGTTGGCTGGGCCGAGACCCGACGGTTGATTCGTGCCGATGTGGATGTCTATGCCTTGTGGTATCCGGTCCTATCGCCGGACCAGCCACTCTGGAAGCGCCTCGTCTACGTCCTGTTCCGTACGGAGACGTTTGCAGCTGCGTTGCGTTACCGATTCCAGATCCTGCTCTGCTCCGTCGGGTTTCGCCCGCTCGCGACTGCACTGGCCTGGTTCAACCAGGCGTTCTCGAACGTGTCGATCGGACACGATGTGCGAATCGGTGGCGGGTTGCATCTCGTGCACGGTTTCATCGTGATCAACGGGAGGACGACGCTCGGGAGCAACGCGACGATTGCGCCATTCGTCACGCTCGGGCTCTCGAACTCATCGCGAGTGGTCTTCGGCTCCGCCGGACCCACGCTCGGGGATGAGGTGTTCCTCGGCAGCGGCGCGAGGCTTCTCGGACCGATCCAGGTGGGCGATCGAGTACAGATCGGCGCAAACGCGGTCGTGCTCGACGACGTGCCCGACGATCACAGCGCGGTCGGTGCTCCAGCGCGAAGCTTTCCCCGGAAGGGTGCCGCTTGATGCCACCCCATAGCCGCGGCCTGCCCTAAGCGAACAACGCCTCGCAGCCCGTACCCGCCAGGATGGCATCGACGCTGGCCCGATCATGGTCGGGGAGCCCGGCGTGGGCCTCGCGCAGCCAACGCAAACACTTCGCCTGGTAGGGGAAGGGTTTCTGTGTCCACGGCTTGCCATCGATCTCGGTCTCGACCCGTTCTGCGCCCTGTTCCAGAGCCTGGGCATTCGCCAGCAGGAAGGGAGGGTAGACCCGGCCGACCTCGCAGAGGAGGGCTTTCAGCGTCTCCGGGATCGAATCTCGGCTGAACCAGGGTCCGGGCTCCAGCCCGCTCGAGTCTTCCAGCTTCTCGACCCACGCGTACACCCGAGGCGATTCTTCGAGGGTCACGCCTACCGGTGTGGGATCGAAGAGGGCGAGTTGGGTCAGCTGTCCGAGGACGCCAAAATCCCCGGCTCCGGGGCGTTCGCCCAGCAAGTAGGGGTAGTGCTGAAGGTGTGCGTCGAATGCCCGGAGAAAGCGTCGGTAGCTCTGCTCGATCACCGGTGCTGTGGTTTCGTTCGAACCGACCACCCACAGCCGTCCGATCTGGCGCTCGCGAATCATCTTGGAGACCGGCGCGAGCTGTTCGTCCGTCACGCTCACTGCATGCCACAGAGGAAGCACGGCACCGGCCTTCTCGATGTCGGCATCGTAGTACCAGCGATAGTGGAACATCGCCTTCGTGAGCCACTCGTCGCCGTAGTCCTCGAGCAACGCATCGAGGAAGCGCAGCACCGGATCCTCGGGGATCACGCCGCGCCCTTCGAACTCTGCTTCGAACCGGCGGATCAACGGGGTTGAGTCGGTGACGGCCACCTCTTTCCCGTCCTCATCCGGGAGGAAGAAGGTGGGCAGTAGCGGCACCCTGGGGCGTGGAAGCCCCTGGGCCTCGGGCGAGCCCTGTTGGATCATCAGATACGGAATGCGCCGATAGCGGAGCAGTGCTCGCATCTTCCGCGTATACGGCGAGCCCGGAGCACCCAGAAAGCGCAACGCCCCTGCCCTCCGGCTAGGCAGTTTCGAACAACGACGCCAGCCCCTGGCCGCCACCGATGCACATGGTCACGATTCCGTAGCGCTTGCCCTGCCGCTTCAGCTCTCGCAGCAGCTGGCCCGTCATGCGAGAGCCGGTCATGCCGAAGGGGTGGCCGATGGAGATCGAGCCACCGAGCGGGTTGAGCTTCTCGTTCGGAATGTCGAGCTCGCGCTGGCAGTAGAGAAGCTGGGATGCAAACGCCTCGTTCAGCTCGATGATGTCGATGTCGTCCATGCTGAGACCCTGGCGCTTCAACAGCTTCGGCAGCGCGAAAACCGGCCCGATGCCCATCTCCTCGGGACCGCAGCCCGCAACCGCGGTACCGCGGTACACGCCGAGGGGCTCGAGGCCGAGCTGCTTCGCCCGGTCGGAACTCATCAGCAGGGTGGCCGATGCACCGTCAGAGAGCTGCGAGGCATTGCCCGCTGTGACCGTGCCGCCTTCTTCTGCCGGTTTGAATACCGGCTTCAGGCCGGCCAGCCCCTCGAGTGTGGTGCCGGGCCGGTTGCACTCGTCCTGCTCGACCTTGAACTCCTCGTCGTAGGGCTCCTCACCCTTCTTCTGGACGCGACGGGTCACCGTCATCGGCACGATGTCTTCTGCGACCTTGCCGGCCTCGACCGAGGCCGCATAACGCTCCTGACTCTGGACCGAGTACACGTCCTGGGCTTCGCGGGAGATGTCGTAGCGCTCGGCTACGACCTCGGCGGTGACACCCATCGGGAAATAGAGGCCGGGGAAGCGGTTCTTGGCGGCCTCGTTGATCATCCGGGTGGTGTTCTGGCTGCCGTCCTGCATCATCGTGATCGTCTCGACGCCGGCGCCGATTGCGACCTCTGCACCCTCGTGCAGGATCTGATGGGCGGCCATCGCGATGGCCTGGGAGCCTGACGAGCAGAAGCGGTTCACTGTGGTCGCGGCTACGGACTTGGGGAAGCCCGCGGCCATTGCGGCAATGCGCCCCATGTTCATACCCTGGCAGCCCTCGGGCATGCCGCAACCGAGGATCACGTCCTCGACCTCTTCCGCGTCCAGGCCGGGCTGGCGGGCGACCACCTCGCGCAGCACGTGGGCGGTGTAGTCGACGGGCTCGGTCAGGTTGAACGAGCCACGGTTTGCCTTGGTGAGTCCGGTGCGGACGCTATCGACGATGACGGCTTCGCGGGCCATGGGGGTCTCCTTCCACCGGTCTATGGGTGACCGGGTCGAAACGGTTCACAAGCAGCCCGGTATTTTTGCATATTGCCTGCCAAAATCCACTTCTCCCTCTTGGCCGGCGTTTCGACTTCTAGGGTGTCACGATCGGAAAATTCGGCTTCATCGGGTCGAAGAGCGAGAAGAAGCCCACCAGCTCGATCCGGCTGCCATCCACTTCGAGCTCGTCGGAGAAGATCATCTCCCGCAAGCCGGTCTGGCCCAGCAGTAGCCGCAGGAAGAACCCGTGGGTGAGGTGGATGGTGGCGGCGGCGTCTTCGGCTGGTTCCCGCTGCCAGTGGTGGAGTACCGCGTTCTCGATCTTCAGGACGTGGCTTTCGCCCAGATCCGTGAAGACGAGATTGATGGTCACGTCCTCGTCTGCAGCATCCGGACCATTCAGCCGCGCGGCCATTGCATCGAAGAAGCGCGCTACCGGGATGTGCTCCACGAGCGCCACGGCACCTTCAAGAGGGCTCGGGGCGTCGTCCGGCGGCGCGCCATGTCTGAGTTCGTAGGCACCGGAGAGGTAGACGTCCCGCCAAGGCGCAGACTCCGCCTGGTAGCCGAGCTGATCGTAGGTCCGAGCCAACAATGCACGCGCCTCGGTCATTGCCGGTTCCGCGAAGACGAGATGATCGAGCAGCATCGCGGTCCAACGGTATTCGCCCCGGTCGAACGCGAGCTGGCTCTGTTGGAGTACGGACGCCGCGCCTCCCATGGCCTCGACGTACCGGGTTGCAGCATCCGCAGGTGCCAACGGGTCGAGGTGGGCCGGGTTCGCGTCGTACCAACCGAAGTAGGCCTGATAGACCGCCTTGGCGTTATGCCGCACCGTTCCGTAGTAGCCTCGGTTGCCGAAGTGTGGACGCAATGAGGGCGGGAGCGCCAGCGAGTCCGCGATTTCCTGGGAGGTGTAGCCAGCATTGGCCAAGCGCAGGGTCTGGTCATGGATGTACTTGTAGGTGTCGCGTTGGCGCTTCAGGTAACTCTGGATGCGGGCATTGCCCCAGGTCGGCCAGTGATGACTTGCGAACGCCACCTCTGCCTCACCGCCGAAGAGCTGCAGGGCTTCATCGATATAGTCACTCCAGCGAAGCGCGTCGCGAACCTTCGCACCGCGAAGGGTGTAGAGGTTGTGCATCGTGCGCGAAACGACTTCGGCCCCGCAGAAGGCCTTCTTCTCCGGCAGATAGAACATGAGCTCTGCCGGAGCCTCGGATTCGGGCGCATACTGGAACACGAAGCGCACGCCATCGAGTGTCATTTCCTGGGGAGTGCGGTCGATGATGTCCGTGGGCGGAAGGATCGTCGTGCTGCCACGGCCCGGTTCCTTGCCGAGGCCCGAGTCGATGTGGCCGCGCGGGCTTCGGGCGAGGCGGAATCCGTACATGAACGAGGCGCGTCTGGCCATCGCTGGTCCGGCCAACAGGTTTTCGCTGGTGGCTTCGTGAAGGAAGCCCGCGGGTGCGATGATCCGCACGCTGCCGGATTCGATTTCTTCGGCGGAGGTCACACCTAACGTTCCACCAAAATGATCGACGTGGCTGTGGGTGAGAATCACCGCCGTGACCGGTTTGTCTCCCAGTTGTTTACGTGCGAAGGCGAGAGCTGCGGCACCCGTCTCGGCAGAGCCCAACGGATCGACCACGATCAAGCCGCGCTCGCCTTCGATCAGGCTCATGTTCGCCAGGTCGTAGCCGCGTACCTGGTGGATACCAGGCGTCACTTCGAAGAGTCCGTGCAGGTTGTTCAGCTCTGCCTGACGCCACAAGCTCGGGTTCACGGAGTCCGGTACGGGGCCCTGGATGAAGTCATAGGCCGGTCGGTTCCAGACCAGATTGTCGCCGGCGCCCGGTATCTGGAGCTCGTCGGCCTGGGCCACCAGGCCACGGGTGGCTTCTTCCCGGTCGGCTGGGTCCGCCAACGGAAGCCCCTTCATTCGTAGAGCGAGCGCTGCACCGGTAGCCTCGGTGGGCGGCGTGTGGCCGAAGGCGTCGGCATCCGGATCCGAGGGCGGTGAAACGTCCTGCTGGCCGCATCCCACGAGCGACGAGACCAGTACGACTGCGAGCAGGCACAAGACAGGGCGCATTCCGCTCCTCCTCAGATGGGTTCGAGAACGATGATAGGGATCTCCCGGTCAGCCGTTATGCGGTAGCTATCGAACCAGCGGTAGCTGTCTTGGAGAAGTGCCCACAGGCGTTCGGCCTCGTCCTCACGCGCTGCCCTCGCCTTGACTGCGAAGCGGCTCCGACCCGTCTGTACGGTGGCGTCAGGCTGCGCCAGCAGGTTGAACCACCAGCTGGGCGGTCGGTCCTGCCCGGCATTCGAGCCCGCCAGGATCAACCGGTTTCCATCCCGCACGTACAGGATCGGCGTCAAATAGGGCGTTCCACTTCGGCGTCCGATGTGTCCCAGCAACAGGAAGCGCATCCTCGGGAGCCATCCGCCGATCCAGCCACGGGTCGCGAGGTACACCCAGCGGTGGGCGCGGGTGATGAACGGAAGGAAAGGCCGGATCAAGCTCATGGTTCGAAGGGTAGGGTCCTGCTGCTCTCGCGCCGGATCCGGAAGCCTACCACGGTTGCGGTGCGCAGAGGCGGATCTAGATGTCGATTTCCCGCCACCGCCCCGAGCGGAAGCGCCAGAACAGAACCAGGGAGAGGATCGCGATGTAGATCGTGCAGGCGATCCAGGCCGCGTGCAGGCCCCCCCCCCTGGCGACCCCCAGCAGCCATGCGAGCGGAACCTGGAGCCCCCAGCCGAGCAGGGACTGGGCGACGAAGGGCCAGCGGGTATCGCCCGCGCCGCGAAGGGCTCCCGAGCTGACGATGGCGGCGGCGTCCATCAGCTGGAAGAAGGCGCCGAGGCGGACCAGCGGGACACCCAGTGCGATCACGGCGGGGTCGTCGGTGAAGATCCGCATCATCGCTTCGGGCGCGGCAAGGAACAGCGCCGCGATTCCCACGGAGAGCAGGCCGGCGAAGACCTGCGAGGTCCAGAAGCTGCGCGTCGCAGCGTCGAGGTTGCCGGCGCCGACGTAGCGTCCGACGAGGGTCGACGCGGCGACGGATATTCCCGAGGCCTGCATGAACGACATCGAGAGCAACGCGACGAAGGCCTGGCTGGCAGCCATGGAGGTATCGCCCATGCGCGCGACGAAGGTGGTGAAGACGGCGAAGGTGAGCATGTCCATCACCCACTGGCCGCCGATCGGGAGACCCGTGTGGAGCAGGCGCCGCAATGCAGCGGGCTGCGGTTTCACGGGGTTCGTGCCGAAGGCACTGCGGATGCGTGGCCAACCCAGTGCCGCGACGAACACGAAGAGCGCATAGCTCCACTCTCCAATCGCAGTCGCGACACCCGCGCCTGTCACCCCCCAGGCCGGGAAACCGAACTCTCCGAAGATCAGGGCATAGTCGAGGCCGACGTTCAAAACGTTCGCGACGATGGCGGCGATCATCGGTGTTCGGGTGTCGCCGATGCCCCGGAAGAACGAGATCCAGACGAAAGCAAAGGTCATTCCGATCGCGCCGATCAATCGCGGGCGTAGGTAGTCGCTTGCAGCGATCTGGAGCTCGGCCGATGGGCCCAGAAGCCGGAGGGCTTCTTCCTGCACGACCATCAGGATCCCTGCAGCGACGACGGCGGCGGGCACGACCAGCCAAAGGGTCTGCCAGGCCCATTGTCCGCAGCGTCCCTCGTTTCCGGCTCCGTGATCCTGGGAGACGAAGGTCTGCACGCCCGTCGCGGTGCCGAAGAAGAGCGAGAAGAGGGTCCAGCACCAGATACCCGCAAATCCGACGGCTCCGAGTTCCGTCGCGCCGAGGCGCCCGACCATCGCCGAATCGACCACGCCCATCACGGTGCTCGAGATCTGGCTCAGGATGACCGGATAGGCCAGCCAGCCCACTTCGCGCAGGCCGCCCCGGCCGTCGTCAGGCGCAGGGGGTGTAGGAAAGACGACTTCGGTGGGTTGGACCATGACAATCGGACCTGGAAGACGAGAGGTGGTTCCGGAGGACTTGGCGGTTTCGCGTCCGCAGCCTCCAGGGTCTCAGGGTCGGGTCAGACCGCGGGCGGACGCGCGTCACCGGGGGTGACGGCCGGGTGCTTCATGCCGTTCATGCGTCCACTCCTTCCGAATCCAGATGTATCATGCGGGAGGAGTCCAAGCCAGGGAGAAACGACGTGCCCAGAATCGACATCTCAGCGCGCCTTCGCCGCAGGGAATTCCTGATTGCGACAGCGGGCTTCGGAGCGGTGGCCTGCGGTGGATTCCCCGCTCCCTTCCCCAGGGTGGAGCCGATCGTCGATGACGAATTGTCCGGCCTGGACGCCCTCGGTCAGGCGGAGTGGATCCGCCGCGGAGACCTGACCTCTCGAGAGCTGGTCGAGCGTGCGATCGCCCGGATCGAGGCGTTGGACCCTCCGATCAACGCGGTGGTCACCCGCACGTTCGAGCGTGCGCTTGCCCAGGCGGATGGCGAGCTTCCGGATGGCCCATTTCGTGGTGTGCCCTTTCTTCTGAAGGATCTGAACGATCTGGCTGGTGTTCGCACCACCATGGGTTCGCGCCTGTTCGCCGACTACGTCCCCACCCGAAGCTCCCCCCATACCCTGAAGACACTCGAGGGTGGCCTGGTGATCGTCGGCAAGACGAATACGCCGGAATTCGGGCTCGTCGCGACCACCGAATCCGACTTGCTGGGTCCGTGTCGGAACCCGTGGAACCTGGCGCACTCGACCGGAGGCTCCTCCGGCGGCGCAGCCGCTGCGGTGGCGGCTGGAATGCTGCCGATGGCCCAGGCTTCCGATGGTGGCGGGTCGATCCGCGTTCCCGCTTCGTGCTGCGGGGTCTTCGGCCTGAAGCCGAGCCGGGGAAGGAATGCGAAGGCGGCTGTCAAACGCGCACTCGACATTTCGGTGAAGCACGTGGTGAGCCGCACGGTGCGCGATAGCGCGGCCTTTTTGGCGGTGACCGAACGCAGAGACGAAGACGCCCCGCATTCTCCGACCGGTTACATCGCGGAGCCCTCGTCACGTCGCTTGCGGATCGCGTTCCATACCGTCAACGCGTATGGCGTCGAGGCCCACCCGGACGTCAAGGCGGCGGTCGAGTCGACAGCTGCCCTGTGCGACGGGCTCGGGCATCCGGTGGAGCAGGCCAGCCCGAACTATCGCGGACCGGAGTTTCGCGAGCACTTCCTGAATCTCTGGTTCTCGGGCCCGGAGGCCCTCGTCCGCAGCTGCCTGGAGCAGGGTCTGGAGCCGGAGAGCGTTCTTGAGCCGGTCACACTCGGCATGGCCGCCCGCCATCGCGCGATGCCTTCCGGCTCGGTCGAGAAAGCGGTCGCATTCTTCGCGGAGTATGAGCGCGAGATGGCCGCCTTCTTCGAGGTCTTCGATGTCGTGCTCTCGCCGGTGCTGCGCACGCCACCGATCCCATTGGGCACCCAGGCTGGCACGCTTCCATTCGAGCAGGTCTACGAGCCACTGGTCGACTACGTGTCCTACACACCCGTGTGGAACGCCGCCGGAAACCCCGCCATGTCCGTTCCCCTTGCTTGGAGCCCGAGTGGCCTGCCAATCGGCAGCCAGTTTGCGGCCCGGCTGGGAGGCGAGGGGACGCTGCTCGCTCTGGCCTACGAACTCGAGGCCGCACAGCCGTGGCGAGAGCGTCTGCCGCCACGGGCCTGAGGATCAGCTGCGAGCCTCGCGTCGCCTCTGGCAGGGCAGACAAAGAGGGCTTTCCGGGCGGGCTTTGAGCCTTCGGAATTCGATCTCCTCGCCACAACTGATGCACTCGCCGTAGTCGCCGCGCTCGAGCCGGTCGAGTGCGGCAGCGACTTGTTGCAGACGGAGGCGTGCGGCATCGCGTTGGGTCTTCGCGAGCTGCTGCTGCTGGAGGGCATCGACGCGAGAGATCCGTCCGATCGGTTGGTCGAGATCCACAGGCCGCGCGCTCTGCTCGGTCGCGGCCTCGTGGGTCGTTAGTTCTTGCCGGAGCTTCTCCAGGTCGGCGCGCAAGGCCTCTTCTTCAGCAGGGGTCATGCTGTTTCTTCCATTGAGCCCAGTCCCTCTCGTCGTCCAGATCGAACGCGGCCTGGTCGGCGGCAATGGGGAACACCTGGCTCGGGTCGTTGGCGAGTAGTGCCTGGGCTCCGCGGTCGCCTTCGAGTCTGCCGAGAGCCGCGAGATCTCCCTCGTTCGCGAAAAGGGCGGGAACGCCGAGCACGCCAGCGTAGTGGCACGCAACCCTGGTGTGGCCGGCGCGTCCGGCGTCGACCAACTGCCGGAGGAGTGATGAATCGACCCCGGGTTGATCTGCAAGGAGCAGCAGCACCGCGTCGGCCTGGGCTGCGTCGACACCGCAGGCTATTGAGCTCCCTATTCCCTCGGCCCAGGCCGGGTTCGTCACCCGGCGCAGCGGGAGCCCATCCAGGGCCGCAGCCACCGCGACGTGCTCAGCGCCGAGCACCACGACGAGTTCGTCCACGCCCGCATCCAGGATCGCACGAGCCGCGCGTCGCACCAGCGGCTCGCCTCGCCAGACGAGCAGCTGCTTCGGTCGGCCCAGCCGGCGGGAGCCACCGGCTGCCAGCAATACGGCGGCGAGGTGTCCGACGAACGGTTTCGGTTCGGCTTTCACGAGGGCATGGAATCGTGGATCGGGGCCTTGCGTGTCCGCAACCAGCCGCCGGTCCGACCCTCGGAGACGGCCTGGATTTCGCCGATCAGCGAGAGTGCGATCGCTTCCGGTCCTTCGCCACCGAGGTCGAGCCCTGCTGGAGCATGCAGCCGTTCGAGCTGCTCCTCCGAGGTAGTCACTCCCAGATCCCGAAGCTCGGCGATCAGGTCTTCCGCGCGTCGTTTCGGCCCGAGCAGACCGATGTACGGGGTTGCCGACGGCAGCAGGTCGGCCAGGAGTGACCGATCGTGCAGATAGTGGTGCGTCATCACGATCACATGGGTGTCCTCGCAGACGCCGATCTTCGCAACGGCTTCTTCCGCCGGCACGCAGTGGACTTGTGCCCCCGGAAACCGCTCGGGCTGGGCGTAGGCCGGTCGGGGGTCGCAGAGCTCCACCTCCCAGCCGAGTTCGAGAGCGAGCCTTGCCACCGGCATTGCGTCGGGGCCCGCCCCGAAGACCACGAGATGCAACGGAGGCCGGGCGACTTCGATGGCGACATGGCCGTTGTTCGTCGAAATCCGTCGGCCCCGGCCCGCCTGCAGACAGTCGGCGAGAGCCGCACCGATCTTGTCGTCCGGGGCTCCATCAATCTGTCCATCCGGATGCAGAGCCCAACGTCGTCCGAGCCAGGGCTCCGCGAGGCCTGTGGCCAGCGCGCCCATCTTTCTGGCGTTGCGCCACGCTGCCAATGTCGGAAGTGGCCCCGGCTGGGCTCGCGACACCGGTTCGAGCAGCACATCGACGACACCCGCACAGCCGAGCCCCAGGCCCCAGATCACGTCGTCCCGTGAGGTGGCGTCATAGCGCACGAGTGCAGGATCACCGCTCGCACGAATCCGGAAAGCGTGCTCGAGCAGATCACCTTCCAAGCAGCCGCCGCTGATCAATCCGACCATCTCATCGTTCGGCAGCACCAGCACCCGCGCTCCGGGACGCCGATAAGTCGAGCCCGCAGCGTGGACCACACTGGCAAGAATGGCCGTCTCGTCACCCCCAAGGGCATCAAAAGCATCAAGAATGTCACGAAGCTCTCGCATACCCCCCAAGGATAGCGACTCGGCCTGTTAAGAAAGGGGCCGGTTCCATTTGTTAAGTTGCCG